>NZ_JAOTNW010000015.1:0-137383 GCF_036346515.1 Pseudomonas sp. AM4(2022) | reverse complement strand
GGGGGCGGTGAGGATGTGATCTTTAGGAATACCAGCTTCCTCCAGCGACTTGATCGAGCCGTCGGTGCGCTTCTTGCCGGTGTCGAGTTCGTTGAAGGTGTTGATCACCGCATAGGTGTCCTTCCAGTCCCAACCGCGTTTTTTCGCTTCGGCGGCCATGGCCGCGCCCTGCTTCTGGCCCACCTCAAATGCGGCCATGCCCAGGTACGGCACGTCTTCCATGAAGTTGCCCTTGGCATCGACAAAGCGATCATCCACGGCCATCACTTTCAAGCCGTTGGCCTTCGCTTTGGCGACAATGGCCGGGCCCAGGGACACGTCCGGCGGGCAGATCACGAAGCCTTTGGCGCCGTTGGCGGCCAGGCTGTCGATGGCCGAGAGGGTTTTCTCGCCGTCGGGCACCGCGATCTTGATGAGTTTGAAGCCTTTGTCCTGGGCGGCTTTTTCCGCAAACGCCCACTCCGTCTGGAACCAGGGCTCTTCGGCCTGCTTGACCAGAAAACCGATTTTCACTTCTTCAGCGGCCAGCAACAGGCCGCTCAAGCTCATGGCCGAGACCGCCACAGCGGCGCAGCACAGGGAACGCAAACCACGACGACGATTCATACGGGTGACTCCTTGTTGTTGTTTTTTTTCAATGTTCGTTTTGTGTACGGGTACTGTTGTGGCGAGGGAGCTTGCTCCCGCTGGGGTGTGCAGCGCCCCCAAAAAAGCCGGCTCCAGCTGCGCTGTCGAACGGGAGCAAGCTCCCTCGCCACAACAGCGCGTTTGGTTTATCCGGCAAAGCGGTGACAGGGCTTGCCTGGCACGTCGACTTTAATGGCCAATACCGCACCATCAAGGGGGTGATCCAATGGGCTCGCGGCACTGGTGATGTACAGCGTGGTGAGCTCGGGCCCACCGAACACGCAACTGGTGGGACGGCTGACCGGCAGTTCGATAATGCGATCCACCTCACCTGAAGGCGTTAGCCGCAGCAGGCAACTGCCGTCCCAACGCGCGTTCCAGATGTAGCCGTCGGCGTCCATGGCCGAGCCATCCGGCCCGCCGCGTGTGTGCGGCCCGAACCAGGCCTGGGCGGCGCCGAGTTGGCCGTCAGCCTGGATCGAATGCTGATAGAGCGTACCGTCCATGCTGTCGCCGAAATGCACCTGGCTGCCCTCCTCGTTCCAAAGCAGGGTGTTGGGAATGCCCAGCCCTGTCAGCAACGGCGTGACCCGCGCATCGGCATCGATGCGAAACAAACCACCGGAGCGCCGGGTAATCGGCAGGTCTTCGCCCTGCTCGCCGATGTTGTTCTGCATGGTGCCCAACCACAGCCGGCCCAGGGCATCGCAACGTGCTTCATTGCCGCGGTTGCCCGCTTGCGGGTCGGCTACGCACAGCAGGGTCAAGGCTTCGGTGGCCATGTCCAGGCGATACACGCCGCTGCTCAAGGTCACCAGCGCATCGCCGCGTTCACAGGGGATGAACGCCGAGACGTGCTCGGGCAACTGCCACACCTGCAACTGCCCGCCCAGCAGGCGCAGCGCCTGGCGCGCGGCGATATCCACCCAATACAGGGCCTGGGTCGGTACATCCCAGAACGGCCCTTCGCCCAACCGGGCACGGTGCGGGGTGACTGCGCTCAACGACATGAAGCCTCCTGATCGGTTACAGCGATTCGCGCGATGGCGTGCCATTTACCAGGCGCTGAATACGCAAGGGGTTGGCGTTTTTCAACGCGTCGGGCAGCAGGCTATCAGGGTAGTTCTGGAAGCACACCGGGCGCAGGAAACGGTCGATAGCCAAAGTGCCGACCGAGGTGCCACGGGCGTCGGAAGTCGCCGGGTACGGCCCGCCGTGAACCATGGAATCGCACACCTCCACGCCAGTGGGGTAACCGTTGAGCAGGATGCGCCCGACTTTCTGCTCCAGCAGGGGCGTGAGTTCGGTGAACTGTTGCAGGTCGGCCGGTTCGCCGATCAGCGTGGCGGTCAATTGCCCGTGCAGCCCCTTCAGGGCGGCGCTGAGCTGCGCCTGATCAGCCACTTCGACGAACACCGTGGTGGGGCCAAACACTTCTTCCTGCAGCACTTCGTCGCCGTCAATCAACAGACGCACATCCGCCTTGAACAGTTGCGGTTGCGCCTGATTGCCCGATTGCGCGCTGCCCGCCAGATGCTGGATGCCCGGGTGAGACCGGAGTTTTTCCAGGCCCTTGCCGTAGCTGCCCAGGGTGCCGGCATTAAGCATGGTTTGCGCCGGTTGCTCGCCGATCAATTGCGCCACTTGTTGTGTGAACGCGGTGAACGCAGGCGAGGCGATACCGATCACCAGGCCTGGGTTGGTGCAGAACTGGCCGCAGCCTTGTACCACCGAGGCGGTCAGGTCGCGGGCGATGCTTTCGGCGCGGGCGTGCAGCGCCTGGGGCAGCACGATCACCGGGTTGATGCTCGACATCTCGGCAAATACCGGGATCGGTTGCGGGCGCGCCGCGGCCATGTCGCACAGGGCGCGGCCGCCTTTGAGTGAGCCGGTAAAGCCCACCGCCTGGATCGCCGGGTGCTTGACCAGCGCCTCACCGACGCCGCCGCCAAAGATCATATTGAACACGCCCGCCGGCATCTCGGTGGCCTCGGCGGCACGAATGATCGCATCGGCCACGCGCTCGGCGGTCGCCATGTGCCCGCTGTGGGCCTTGAACACCACCGGGCAACCGGCGGCCAGCGCGGCAGCGGTGTCGCCACCGGCGGTGGAAAACGCCAGGGGGAAGTTGCTGGCGCCAAACACCGCCACCGGGCCGAGGCCGATGCGGTATTGGCGCAGGTCCGGGCGCGGCAGCGGCTGGCGCTCTGGCAGGGCCTTATCGATACGCGCCCCGTAGAAGTCACCGCGGCGCAGCACCGTGGCGAACAAACGCATCTGGCCGCTGGTGCGCCCGCGTTCGCCTTTGATGCGTGCGGCCGGCAATGCGGTTTCGCGGCAGACCAGTTCGACGAAGTCATCGCCCAAGGCGTCCAGCTCATCGGCCACCGCATCCAGAAACTGCGCACGCCGTGCGGCGCTCAAGGCGCGATAGGCCGGGTACGCCTGGGCCGCGGCCTGGGCGGCGGCGTCCACTTCCTGGGCGGTGGCCTGGTAGAAATCCTGGGGCAAGGCTTCGCCGGTAGTAGCGTCGATGCTTTGCAGCTTGATGCTGCCATTGGCGCTGCGCTGGCCGCCGATGTAGTTGTGGCCGAGGAACGGGGTCATGTTGATCTCCTTAAAGGGGGGTGACTTGGCCGGGTTCAAATGCCGCATCGCTGCTGCCGATACCGTTGATCAACGGCGCGCCGAATTCAGCCTGGCTGATCTCGAACACATCGCCCGGCTGGGTACGTATACCGTCGGCGAATGACAAGGTGGCGGTGCCGAAGAAGTGAATGTGCACATCGCCCGGCTTGAGGAATTGGCTGTATTTGAAGTGGTGGTATTCGAGGTTTTCCAGGCTATGGCACATATTGGCCTCGCCGCTGAGGAATTCGTTCTGCCAGATCACCTCGCCGTTGCGCAGAATGCGGCTGGTGCCCGCCAGATGCTCGGGCAGTTCGCCCACGCGCAGCTCCGGGCCATAGCTGCAACTGCGCAGCTTGGAATGGGCCAGGTACAGGTAGTTCTTGCGCTCCATCACATGGTCGGAGAACTCGTTGCCCACCGCAAAACCCAAGCGATAGGGTTTACGGTCATGCCCGATCACATAGAGGCCGCCGATTTCCGGTTCTTCACCGGCGTCTTCGGCAAACGGCGGCACCGGGAAGGCCTGGCCCGGGCGCACGACGATGCTGCCATCGCCTTTGTAGAACCACTCCGGTTGCACACCGGCCTGGCCGGCGCCTGGTTTGCCGCCCTCCACGCCCCATTTGAAGATCCGCATGGTGTCGGTCATCGCGCTGTCGTCGCCGGCCTGCTGGTGCATCTTGTCGCGGGCCGAGGCACTGCCCAGGTGGGTGAGGCCGGTGCCGCTGATCAGCATGTGGGCCGGGTCCGGGTGGTCCAGCGGCGGCAGAATTTTGTGTTCCGCCAACAAGGCGGTGTAGTCGTGGCTGGCGCCCAGGCCGAGGGCTTGCACCTGTTGCTGCAACTTGCCGCCGGCTTCGATGGCGGCCAGCGCCAGTTCACGCACGCTGTGGGCGCCGCGCACTTCGCGCACCTGGTTGCCTTCTACCACGCCGACGCGGCGCTCACCGTTGCTCAACTCGAACTGAACTAAACGCATGCAGGTTCTCCTGGATTTAAGTGCGTGTGGCGCCACGGGCGCTGGCGGCGAATTGGTCGACGGGCAGCACGTGCTTGCGTTCCAACAAGCGGTAGACCACGAGGGTCAGCAGCAACCCGAACACCATCACACCGGATAAGAAATACAAGCCTGAGGCCAGGTTGCCGGTGTACTCCTTGAGCGCACCGATCACGAACGGGCCGATATAACCGCCGAGGTTGCCTACCGAGTTGATCAAGGCAATACCGGCCGCCGCACTGGCGCCGGCAAAGAAGCGCCCCGGCAGGGTCCAGAACACGGCGGTGCAGGAAAACATTGCAAACGCCGCCAGGCACAGCGCGGCCATTTGCAGCACTGGCACGCTAAGCCAGGCGCTGCAGAACAGGCCGATGGCGCCCAATACATAGAGCACGGCGAGATGGCCGTAACGGTCGTTCAAACGGTCGGAACTGCGCGGGATGATCAACAGGCCGATGATGCCGAAGATGTAGGGCACGGCGGAGATGAAGCCGGTGGTGAGGTCGCTGCCGCCAAACTGCTTGATCAGGGTCGGCAACCACAGGCCGAGGCCGTAGATGCTCAGGGTCACCGGCAGGTAGAACAGCGCCAGCAACAACACGCGCTTGTCCTTGAGCGCATGCAAGGGGTTGCCGTGGCGCGTCTGGCCGTAGGCTTGCAGGTCTTTGTGCAGCTCGCCGGTGAGCCAGGCTTTTTCTTCCTCGCTCATCCAGTTGACCTTTTGGGGGCCGTCCGGCAGGTAACGCAGCACCGGCCAGGTCAGCAGGATCGCCGGGGTGCCGATCACGATGAACAGCCACTGCCAGCCGTGCAGGCCGAGGATGCCGTCCATGCCGAGCAAACCGCCGGACACCGGGCCGGTGATCATCATTGCAATAGGTTGGGAGAGGATAAACAGCCCGAGGATCTTGCCGCGATGGCGCACCGGGAACCACTGGGTGATGTAGTACAGCACGCCCGGAAAGAACCCCGCCTCTGCCGCGCCCAGCAGAAAGCGCATCACATAGAAGCTGTGCGGCCCCTGCACGAACGCCATGCCGATAGTGATGGCGCCCCAGGTGATCATGATGCGCGCAAACCAGCGCCGCGCGCCGAAGCGGTCGAGCATCAGGTTGCTAGGAATCTCGAAGAGGAAATAGCCAATGAAGAACAACCCGGCACCGAGGCCATAGGCGGCGTCGCCGATGCCCACGTCAGCGCCCATGTGCAGCTTGGCGAACCCTACGGCGGAACGGTCCACGTAGGCGATCAGGTACAGCAGGATCAGGAAGGGAATCAGTTTCAGCGTGATGCGCCGAATAAGCCGCAGTTCCTGGCTCATGGGGTCGATCTCCGATTGTTGTTTTTATAGAAGCTCGGGGGACGCCTCTGACGAAATCCGCCAGGGCCATACCTCAGTTAGGATCGACTATATAGTATGACTATTTGCAAAACAACACTTCCAAAGCGGCGATTTTGCGCTTATGTTTAAGCACGCATAGAACATATAGTCATACAATAAGAGAATCGATCATGCCTGACAAAAAGCCCGGCCTACGCTCTGCCCAGTGGTTCGGTACCGCCGACAAGAACGGTTTCATGTACCGCAGCTGGATGAAGAACCAAGGCATTGCCGACCATCAGTTCCATGGCAAGCCGATCATCGGCATCTGCAACACCTGGTCGGAGCTGACGCCGTGCAACGCGCACTTCCGCCAGATCGCCGAGCACGTCAAGCGTGGCGTGATCGAGGCCGGAGGCTTCCCGGTGGAGTTCCCGGTGTTTTCCAATGGCGAATCCAACCTGCGCCCTACCGCCATGCTCACCCGCAACCTGGCGAGCATGGATGTGGAAGAAGCGATTCGCGGTAATCCGATTGATGGCGTGGTGCTGCTCACCGGCTGCGACAAGACCACCCCGGCGCTGCTGATGGGCGCCGCCAGTTGCGACGTGCCGGCCATCGTGGTCACCGGCGGGCCGATGCTCAACGGCAAGCACAAGGGCCAGGACATCGGTTCGGGCACCGTGGTGTGGCAGCTCAGCGAACAGGTCAAGGCTGGCACCATCACCCTGGATGATTTCCTCGCGGCCGAGGGCGGCATGTCGCGCTCGGCGGGCACTTGCAACACCATGGGCACGGCCTCGACCATGGCCTGCATGGCCGAAGCGCTGGGCACGTCCCTGCCCCACAACGCGGCGATTCCGGCAGTGGATGCACGCCGTTATGTATTGGCGCACATGTCGGGCATGCGCGCCGTGGAGATGGTGCGTGAAGACTTGAAGCTGTCGAAGATCCTCACCAAGGAGGCGTTCGAAAACGCTATCCGCGTGAACGCGGCCATCGGCGGCTCGACCAACGCGGTGATCCACCTGAAAGCCATCGCCGGGCGCATCGGCGTCGAACTCGACCTGGATGACTGGACCCGCATCGGGCGCGGCATGCCGACCATTGTCGACCTGCAACCCTCCGGGCGCTTTCTGATGGAAGAGTTCTACTATGCCGGTGGCCTGCCTGCCGTGCTGCGCCGCCTGGGTGAAGCCAACCTGATTCCGCACCCCAATGCCTTGACGGTCAACGGCAAGTCCCTGGGCGAGAACACCCAGGACTCACCGATCTACGGCCAGGACGAAGTGATCCGCACCCTGGACAACCCGATTCGCGCCGACGGCGGCATCTGCGTGCTGCGTGGCAACCTCGCGCCCCTGGGCGCGGTGCTCAAGCCTTCGGCAGCGAGCCCCGAACTGATGCAGCACCGTGGCCGCGCCGTGGTGTTCGAGAACTTCGACATGTACAAGGCACGCATCAACGACCCGGAGCTGGACGTGGATGCCAACTCGATCCTGGTCATGAAAAACTGCGGCCCCAAGGGTTACCCCGGCATGGCCGAAGTCGGCAACATGGGCCTGCCCGCCAAGCTGCTGGCCCAGGGCGTGACGGACATGGTGCGCATTTCCGACGCACGCATGAGCGGCACCGCCTACGGCACCGTAGTGTTGCACGTGGCCCCGGAAGCCGCTGCCGGCGGGCCGTTGGCGACAGTGAAGGAAGGTGACTGGATCGAACTCGATTGCGCCAATGGCCGCCTGCACCTGGACATTCCAGACGCCGAGCTGGCAGCGCGCATGGCCGACCTGCCGCCCGCGCAAAACCTCATCGTCGGCGGTTATCGCCAGCTGTACATCGACCATGTGCTGCAGGCCGACCAAGGCTGTGACTTTGACTTCCTGGTGGGCTGTCGCGGGGCAGAAGTCCCACGGCATTCCCACTAATTGGGATGCTATGATGCGGCGAATCTAAGCCAGAGCCTCCCCGTCGTTATGGATCACCAGCCGCCCAAGCCGCGCAAGAGCCAGCATGCCCAGATCGTTCAGGACTTGGGCATGCACATCGTTTCCGGCCGCTTCAAGCCTGAAGAACGCTTGCCCATGGAAGCCACGCTGTGCGAGGAATACCAGGTCAGCCGCTCGGTATTGCGCGAAGCCACGCGGGTGCTCAGCGCCAAGGGCCTGGTGTATTCCAAGCCACGGGTGGGCGCGGTGGTACGGCCACGCTTGAAATGGCACCTGCTCGACCCGGACGTGCTGTCCTGGTTGATGCAGTCCACGCCCCACAGCGAGTTCTTCAACACCCTGGCCGGGGTGCGCCGCATCCTCGAACCGGAAATCGCCGCCATGGCCGCGACCACCGCCACCGATGAAGACATCGCCACCATCGAACACGCCTACCAGGGCATGGAAACCGCCAAGACCCACGAGGACCTGTTACAGGCCGACCTGGACTTCCACCGCGCAATTGCCGACGCCACCCGCAACGACCTGCTCGCCTATATGTGCAACATGCTCTCGCTGCCGTTGCGCGAGTCGATCAACATCACCAACCGCCGCCCGGACATCCAGGGCCTGAGTCTGCCTCGGCACAAGGCGATCCTCACGGCGATCCAGAACCGTGATGCCCTGGGTGCGCGGCATGCGTCGCTGGTGCAACTGGATGACACCCGGGTGGCGCTGGACACGGTGATGAATGTGTTGACGCCGTTGTGAGCCCGCGTCATTCCTGACTGTTATTGTTGGCCATGGGGCAGGTGTTATCGCCCTCTTTTTTCAGCGCGAGGACGGCCTGGCGCTCGGACAGCAAGTGGGTGATGGCTCGCCTGCGATATCCATAGGTATCGACACAACTTTGTAGGTTGCAGCAGCCAACAGTAACCACGATGCGAAGCGAGCCGCTCTTGATCTTGCTCTTGCTCTTGATCTGCTTTTGATCTTGATCTTAGGCGCCCCGTTAAACCACGCTGGCCGGAATTCGACAGGGATTTGGGGGCCCCCCAAATTACTGGCGGATTACGGGAACACCGAGCCTAGGCGAGGTGCCGAGTGGTGGGGCAAGAGCCCTTTTGGTTACTTTTGGGGCTCTTTTCCAAAAGTGACCCGCTGTAAAAGCGGAACCCTAAGTGGCCGTTACCGCAGGAATGGATATGTACTCGGTCTGACACCCTGTGTCGGCTGGCAGGCCGTCTTCGCAGGCAAGCCAGCTCCCACAGTTGGATCGTGGGGAGTCAGGTAGATAAGTGTCGGCTGGCGGGCCGTCTTCGCAGGCAAGCCCCCACAGTTGGAACGTGGGGAGTCAGGTAGATGAGTGTCGGCTGGCTGGCCGTCTTCGCAGGCAAGCCAGCTCCCACAGTTGGATAGTGGGGAGTCAGGTAGATAAGTGTCGGCTGGCTGGCCGTCTTCGCAGGCAAGCCAGCTCCCACAGTTGGATCGTGGGGAGTCAGGTAGATAAGTGTCGGCTGGCGGGCCGTCATCGCAGGCAAGCCAGCTCCCACAGTTGGAACGCGGCGCGTCAGGTAGATAAGTGTCGGCTGGCGGGCCGTCTTCGCAGGCAAGCCAGCTCCCACAGTTGGAACGCGGGGCGTCAGGTAGATAGGCGCCGTCGCGGGAGTAAGCTCCCTTGCCACAGATCCTGCGTCGTATCGCAGCTGTTCATCACAGGGTGTAGGCGACGCCCACCTGCACAGTTCGCGGTGCACCGGGGTAAGCGTAGATATTGCCGAACGCGCCTTCTTCATACTCACGGTTGAACAGGTTCTTCACATCCAGGTTCAAGCGCACCTGCTCATTGACCTTGTAGTAACCGAGCAGGTCGACCACGGTATAGGCGTCCATGGAGAATGCCGTATTGGCGGTCTGGCCGGCGCGTTGGTCGACGTATTTGCCGCCGGCGCCCAGGCCCAGGCCTTTGAGCGCGCCATCCTGGAACTCGTAGACGTTGAGCAGGCTGAAGCTGTTGCGCGGGATGTTCATCAAGCGAGTGCCGGAGCGCAAAGTGTTATCACGGGTAACTTCGGCATCCACGTAGGCATAGCCGCCGATTACGCGCCATTCGGGCGTGAGGTTGCCTGCCACATTGAGGTCGAAGCCCCGACTGCGCACCTGGCCAGCCGCGACACTGAAGGTATTGTCCACGGGGTCGGTGGTCAGCACGTTTTTCTTCTCGATCTGATAGATCGCCGCATCAACGCTCAACTGCCGGTCCAGCGCCTCCCACTTGATACCCATCTCGTAGGACTTGCCTTTCTCCGGCGCAAAACCACCACCTTCCCGGCTGGCGCCAGTGTTGGGTTTGAACGAACGTGCGGCGTCAGCATAGACAGCGACGGTGTCGGTGAGGTCGTAGATCACACCCACGCGCGGGGTGACGGCGTTGTCGGCGGCCTGCCAGCTTTTACCAACATAGTTCTGGTAATCATGCTCGAAACGCTCAAAGCGGGCACCCGCCAGTACTTTCAGCCGTTCGGTGAGGGCAACCTGGTCCTGCACGAAGGCCGCGTAGGTCTTGAGGTTTTCCTTATCGTGGGTCGGCGTTCGGGTCAGCGCCGGACGGGTTTGACCGTACACCGGGTTAAAGATGTCAATTGGATAGGTGCCCGCCGCGGCGCTGGAACGCTGGATAATCGACTTGTAGTCGTAGTCCTCGTACTCGATACCGGTAAGCAAGGTGTGATCAAACCCGCCCGTGGAGAAGTGCCCAGTCAGGTTGAGCTGATAGTCCTTGTCAGTCCATTCCAGCTTGCGGTAGTTGAAGTTGCGTTGCAGGGTGCGGCCATCGGCGCCCAGGCTGCCGGGCCCGTTGGCTTCGATGGCATTGCCTTTCAAGCTGCCGTCCAACCACTGGAAACCGCCACCCAGGGCCCAGTTGTCGTTCAGTGCATGCTCGAAACGCAACTGCGCCATGTTGTTGTCGTTGTGCAGCTTGCCAGCGCCCTTGTCGCCCCAGAACGTATCACGCGAGGGCGTGCCGCGCTGGTTGGGGAAGCGCGTCAGGCCACGGTCCAGCGGGTGGTTGTTGCGCATGAAATCGCCTTCGAAGGTCACCTTGGTGTCATCGGTGGCCTGCCAGGTGATCACCGGTGTCACGCCGTAGCGTTCCGTCTCGACGTGATCGCGGAAGGTGTCGCCGCCCTCGCCCACTACGTTCAGGCGATAGGCCAGACGGCCTTCCTCGTCCAGCGGGCCGGAGGCATCCAGGGTGCCGCGCTTCATGCCCTGGTCATTGAGCTGGCTGCCCAGGGTGACGGTGCGTTCGGCCAGCGGCTGCTTGGACACCACGTTGAAGGTGCCACCTGGGTCGCCACGGCCGTAGAGCATGGTCGCGGGGCCGCGCAGCACTTCAAGACGCTCGATGGTGTTGGCGTCCGGCATGTTCGGGTAACCGCGGTTGATCGGGAAGCCGTTGCGGTAGAACTCACCCGTGGTGAAGCCGCGCACGGTAAAGGTGGTCAGGCCCTGGCCGCCGAAATTATTGGCACGGCCCACACCTCCAGCGTAATCGAGGGCATCCTGCAGGCGCGTTGCACCGAGGTCTTCGACCACGTCCTTGGACACCACGCTGATGGACTGCGGGGTTTCATGAATGGCAGTGTCGGTGCGCGTCGCACTGGCTGAGCGTGTGGCGTGGTAGCCCTGCACGGGGCCTTGGGCCGACTCAAGGTCCGCGGTCGCGGTCACATTGGTGGCTTGCAGCTCGATACTGGCATTCTCGGCAGGCACTTGCTCTGCCCACACGAAAGGGGAAAACGCCTGGAGCACACAGATGGAAATCAGGGTACGACGCATGGGTGTAGAACCTAGTGAATAAGCCAGATGGGGCGGCAAACCTGCCAAGAATTCGCCGCGCATCATATATCAGGGCATTCTCGTTTGATATCGGTTCTCATTTGTTATTTTTCGCGTATCGGCTGTGTATCCAGTGCAAAAACCACAGGCGAAAAAAAGCCACTCAATCGAGTGGCTCATGCAACGCGCAGGCGTACCTCAGCGATAGCGTTCCAGCCAGTGCGCGTAAGGCGCCGGCAAGGTCCAGGAGGACTTGTCCACGCCCAGCTCCTTGGCAGCAAAGTAGGCCCAATGCGGGTCAGCCAAATGTGCGCGCCCCACCGAAACCAGGTCCAGGTGCCCGGCCTGCAGTGCACCTTGGGCCAGTTGCGGCGTGCCGAAGCCCCAAGCCGAGGTCACCGGAATACCAGCTTCACGGCGTACACGCTCGGCGATTGGCCCCATGAAAGCTGGGCCCCATGGGATGTTGGTGTCAGGAATGGTAAAGCCGACGCTGACGCTCAACAGGTCCAGGCCACCGTCCTTGAAACGGCGGGCCAGTTCAATGGACTCGGTGAGGGTCTGCTCATCACGGCCGTCGTATTCGATCACACCGAACCGGGCGGTGAGCGGCAGGTTTTCCGGCCAGACTTCACGCACCGCAGCCAGGGTTTCGAGGAGGAAGCGGCTGCGGTTGTCGAAGCTGCCACCGTAGGCATCGGTACGCTGGTTGGAATGCTCAGAGAAAAAGCTCTGGCCCAGGTAGCCGTGGGCGAAGTGCAGTTCGATCCATTCAAAGCCGGCATCGCGAGCGCGGCGGGCCGCGTCGACGAAGTCCTGCTGCACGCGGGCAATGTCTTCCAGGGTCATGGCACGCGGTACGTTGGGCAGGTTGGCACCGAACGCGATGGCAGAGGGGGCGATGGTTTCCCAGCTACGGGCATCAGAGGCCGGGATGTGGTCATCACCTTCCCAAGGGCGATTGGCACTGGCTTTGCGGCCGGCGTGGGCGATCTGGATGCCCGGCACCGAACCTGCGGCCTTGATGGCCTTGACCATGGGCACGAATGCCTGGGCGTGGGCGTCGCTCCAGATCCCGGCGCAGCCCGGGGTGATGCGTCCTTCAGGGGCGACCGCGGTGGCCTCAACCACCAGCAGGCCGGCGCCACCACGGGCCATGCCGGCCAGGTGGACGTGGTGCCAGTCGTTGACCATGCCGTCGTCGGCCATGTATTGGCACATCGGCGGGATAGCAATGCGATTGCGCAAGGTCACATCTTTGAGTTTGAACGGTTCGAACAAAGCCGACATTGAGAACTCCAGGAAGGGGTGGGTGATTCGATAGTTCGATGGTAATCGAACTATGGTATTGAGCGCTACCCCCCTGTTATGATCCGCCCCATGCGAGCCTTCAAACACCCTACCCCGCAAGAATTGACGCTTGAGCGTGTGCTGTACGCCTTGAGCGACCCCGTGCGCCTGGACATCGTGCGCTACCTGGCCAACGTGCCAGAGGCCACCTGTGGCGAACTGGACGGAGGGCGGCCCAAGTCCAGCATGTCCCATCACTTCCGGGTATTGCGCGATGCCGGCCTGGTGCACACGCGCAATGTGGGCACCACCCATATGAACTCGTTGCGCCGTGACGAGCTGGAAAGCCGCTTCCCTGGGTTGCTGGCGAGCGTTCTGTCACAGCACTAGACGGCACGCGTCAGGACAAGACCGCCTGTAGCAATGCGCCGTCCAGGTGCACACAGTCCTTGCCATTGCGCTTGGCGCCGTACAGGTTCTTGTCCGCCATCTTGAGTACGGCTGACAACTCGTCGCCCGGCGAAAAACGCGCCATCCCTGCACTGCAGGTGTAATGGTGGGGCGCAGGCACACTGCTGCGGATCGCCTGCAACAAGTCCAGGGCATAATCACAGGCCACCTCCACATCGTCGCCCTGCAATAACACGCCGAACTCTTCCCCGCCGATCCGTCCAAAGCTGTAGCTGCCCTTGGCGTTTTTCAGGCACAGGGCCATGGCGCGCAGGATCTTGTCCCCCACGTCGTGGCCATACAGGTCGTTTTTTTCTTTGAAACTGTCGATATCCAACATGATGAAGTAGCCGCCCTGCTCCCCACCGAGCAACTTCTCGAAGCTCTGCATAAAGGCGCGCCGGTTGAGGATGGACGTCAGGTAATCGGTCTCGGCCAAGGCGCGAAACTCGCTTTCCACCAGCAATACCGAACGCAGGTTCTTCAAGTAGGAATAACTCAAGATAAACCCGATGGACACCGACGCCGCGCAGAACAGCAGCAAAAACACCTCGGTGCCAGCATCTATATCCGCCTGCATGGGCGGCCACAGGATCAGCCAGATCAATAGCGCATCGGCTAGGTAATCCTGGACACTGATAAACAAGATCGCACTGCCCACCACCAGGGTCACGGCTAACGGCAAGCTATAGATACGCAACTCTTCATTCAGACGAATCAGATAGGCGAAGCCGACGGATAACAACACCATATAGATGACCCCCAGCACTCGCCAGAGCAGAAAGTTCGCGGTGGTCGCATGTACCCGGCAAACAATCAGCAGGCCCACCGTGACGCCCAACATATAAAGATCCAACTTCAGGGTCGGCGGAATCAGGAGCATGCCGACCCAGGCAATGATCCCTACCCATTCGGCTTGGGTCACCGCAGGTGACAACAAACTGCGCATTCTGGGCCGCAACTTCAAGTTAGCAGGCATCCTTACGCTCCCATCTCAATAGCATGCAGGCCCATCGCAAATGAAAAGGCCATGAACCGCTTTACCAGGCTGGCAAAGGGTGGCAGAACTTCCAGCCGGGTTTTGGAGTGGGCTTTGAAATAACCCTTTTCAACCCCCTCCTGCACCATACGGATAATGTGGGTCTTGGACACGGAAAGTTGCTTGGCCAAGGCCAGGTAGGAAGATGACCGGAAGGTGGCGCGGTCGTTCTCAGGGGCAAAGGCGTCGTTGTAGATCGCCAGCATCAACAGATGGCCGGCGTCGCGCTTCACCAGCCAATAACATTCGGGCAGCAAGACATCCACCGTCAATTCGGCCGCGAGAATCATGGCAAACCCCTTGAAATAGAGCGCCAGGAACTCGCGGTCATCCAGGTCGCGCATCTGCCGGAACACTTCCCTTTCGGGGTAGAGCAGCGCCAACGACTCAGTGAGGGCGGTGAGCATCAACCGCGCTTCGCGGCAGGCTTCATCCGAGGGTGCATACACTCTGAAGCGACTGTCTTCGGGGTGCGGCGCAACCTCCATGAAACCCAGGGCCCGGAACAGCAAAAAGATCGATT
The DNA here is from genome assembly GCF_036346515.1 of Pseudomonas sp. AM4(2022). Classification (NCBI taxonomy): domain Bacteria; kingdom Pseudomonadati; phylum Pseudomonadota; class Gammaproteobacteria; order Pseudomonadales; family Pseudomonadaceae; genus Pseudomonas; species Pseudomonas sp. AM4(2022). The sequence continues at coordinate 122,734 of NZ_JAOTNW010000015.1, read as the reverse complement.
CCAGGCTGTTTTTCGAACAATATTTGCGCGTTACGCACAAGGCTTTAACTTCTGCCAACAACGGCAGCGGTGTGGAAAAGTATTGGCTCAATAATGCAAACGACACCATCAAGCGGCTGTATTTAAGGGCACTCTTGTAGAAAAACGGTCGTCTCGAATAGGGCACGAGCAGCACGTGGTAATGCGCTCTCATGCACGATTCAAAATCCTTATGACGTTCGAGCGCTTGCGCGGTATTACACATAGCCAACTTCAACGAACTGACACGCATGAAAGAGCCCTGATCATCCAACTTGATGCCACTGATCTCAGCTACGAAATCCCTGCAGCCCGGCCCCAAAACAAATCACTTCAAAATTCCTGCCATTAATGGCTTTTTGCCTCGAACGCAATGTACAGCGATTGCCGGACAAGACGTCATCAGTACCAAAGTTGTTCCACAGTCAAATGCCCCATGGCACACACTTACGCGCAACCTTTGGTTACATTCTCTCCGCCTGGCGGTTAGAGGACTAATCGATTCAGCACACTGCGAACCTTCCTTCCTCGGCGGCGTCGTAACAGGGGATTATTGCCAACCGCCCGCCGCGAGGTTCTCGTTTGAAAGCTGCCCTTCTGAAGAAATACCGCCTGATCATCAAGACCATGGGCTATGTGGGCTGGGCGTTGTTCTGGCTGTTGTTGTGGGATGTAGCGGTGACGGTGGATTTCATGCTGTTTCTCACCGCCAAGATCAATTTGCCGCTGATGCCCCTGACCTTGCTCGGCTCGGCACTGGTGGTGCTGATCAGTTTTCGCAACAGCAGCGCCTATAACCGCTGGTGGGAAGCACGCACGCTGTGGGGTGCGATGGTCAACAACTCGCGCAGTTTTGCCCGGCAAGTACTGACCCTGCTCGATGACGCCCCTGGTGAGGTGAACCCGGTGAAGTCGACGCTGTTGCGCCGTCACGTGGCTTACGTCAATTGCCTGGCTGCGCACCTCAAGGGCCAGCCGTGCCCGGAAGAAGTGCGAGCCTTTATCCCCGCCGAAGAATTTGCGCGCAACGGCGCCACCAATAACTTTGCCAATGACATCCTCACCGGCTCAGCCTCGTTGTTGGCGCGCGAATACCAGGCCGGGCGCCTGGACAGTATTCGCCTGGCGCGGTTGGAGTCGACCCTGGTGGACCTCTCCAACGCCCAGGGCGGCATGGAGCGGATTGCTAACACGCCACTGCCTTACCCTTATGTGTATTTCCCGCGGCTGTTCATTTCGCTGTTCTGCCTGATCGTGCCGGTGGGGCTCGTGGAATCCCTCGGTTGGTTCACGCCGCTGGCCTCCACAGTCGTGGGCTTCATGCTGCTGGCCATCGAACGCATCGGTACCGACCTGCAAAGCCCGTTCAATTCCAGCGAACACCAGATCCAGATGGAAAGCATCTGCGAAACCATCGAGAAGAACCTGCAGTCGATGCGCCGCGATGCCCTGGTCGGTGACCCGATCGCCTGATTCCCCCTCCTCAAGTGCCAACTCCCTCGGCCGATATACCGAGGGTACGCATGGCCTCGCCTCTCACAAAAACGCCTGCGACACGCAGTAGCCATTTTTCTCCCCTTGCCAAAACTATAAATACCCGCGGGTGAAGTCATGAATATCAAGCAGAAGCTGACATGGGCGTTTGCGGCCATCGCGTGCGTGCCGGTCATCCTGGTCGCCATTATCGTGGTGCTGAACCTGCGCGAGGGTGCGCTGGCCAACTTCCTCGACAGCAGCGGCCGCGAGATTCGCCAGATCGACAACGGCATGCAGCAGTTTTTCGACGGCATCAGCCAGAATGTCGACTTCGTCGCCAAGGATCCCCGCGTGATCGCGGCCAAGAACCTCAAGAACTACGCCGGCGCCGATGCAGCGCAAATTCCGCTGACGCCGACCAACACAGAACTGCTGGCGATTTTCGATCAGTTCGCCAAAAGCCACCCCAGCACCGCGTACCTGTCCCTGGGCCTGAGCGATGGCGGCTACGCCAGTTGGCCGGACGACGCCAAACTGACGCAATACGACCCGCGCACCCGCCCCTGGTACCAGGCCGCCATCGCAGCGCCAGGCAAGACCGTGCGCACAGGCGCCTACTACTGGGCCCCGGACGATGTGGTACTGATCGGCACCGTGCGCACCGTCGCGGATGCCACGGGCAATGTGCTTGGGGTGGTTGGCCTGGACGTGTCGCTCAAGCAACTCACCGAGCTGGTGCGCACCATCAAGCTGGGCGACAGCGGCTACCTGATGCTGGTGGAAGCCGACGGCAACGTGCTGGTGGACCCCAGCGATGCCACGCACAATTTCAAGCCACTGGCAGGCCTGGGAGCGAACTACGCCGAACTGGCCAAGCACGGCGATGGCGTGACCGAGGTGAGCATCAATGGCGTGGCCTACATGGCTAACGTGGTCAGTTCCAAAGACCTGGGCTGGCGCTTTATCGGCCTGATCAAGCGGGACGAAGTGATGGCCGGCGCCACTCGCCTGACGTGGTTGATCGCAGCGATTGCCGCTGTATTGGCCGTAGTGTTCGCAATCGTCGGCGCCAGTTTCGCCCGTGTGATCGTGCGCCCGATTCGCGGCGTGGCCGACGGTTTGCAGGAAATCGCCGAAGGTGAAGGCGACCTCACGCGCCAGCTCAAGGTGCAGGGCAAGGACGAAACCGCCAGCCTGGCCGGCTGGTTCAACCAGTTCCTGAGCATGATCGCGCAACTGGTGCAGCGCATCGGCAACGCCTCCTCAGACCTGCAAACCGCCGCCGCCGACACCAGCGCCGTGGCCAACAATATGAACCAGGCCGCCGGCCGCCAGCGCGAAGCCGTGGAGCTGGTAAGCACCGCGTTCAACGAGATGGTCGCCACCGCCAACGAAGTCGCACGTTCATGCAGCGCCGCCGCCACGAGTGCCGATGAGGGCTATCGCGACGTGCACACCGGCCAGCAGCACATCGGCGAAGCCACCGGCAGCGTGCTCAAGCTCAGCGAAGACCTGCAAAAATCCACACAGACCATGCAGTTGCTCGAGCAAGACAGCCAGAACATCAACACCATCCTCGACACCATCCGTTCGATTGCCGAACAGACCAACCTGCTGGCGCTCAACGCCGCAATCGAAGCCGCGCGCGCTGGGGACCAGGGCCGCGGCTTTGCGGTGGTCGCCGATGAAGTGCGCGCACTGGCGCGTCGCACCGCCGACTCCACCGGCGAAATCGACACCCTACTGGGCAACCTCGCCCGCCGCACCCAGGAAGTCACCCAGCAGATGCAAGGCAGCTTGCTGGTGTCCAACACCAGCGTTGCGCGCATCCAGCAGGCCCGCGACAGCTTCGACAAGATCCGTGGTTCGGTGGACTCGATTCGCGACCAGAACACCCAGATCGCCACCGCCGCCGAAGAACAGCACCAGGTGGCCGAAGAGATCAACCGGCATATCGCGCAGATCCACGCCGACGCGCAATTGGTGGAAGGCTTTGCGCACTCGGCGCAGACCGGTTCAGGGCGGCTGACTGATATTTCCGGCCAGCTCAATGGGCTGGTGGGCCGCTTCAAGTTCTGATGCCTTAACAGGCAGCGCTGGACCGTGGCGAGGGAGCTTGCTCCCGCTGGACTGCGTAGCAGGCCCCTTCTTTTAAACAAAGAGCGGGGCCGCTTCGCGCCCCAGCGGGAGCAAGCTCCCTCGCCACAGGGTACCAGCGGCCCTGCCCATCATCGCAGTACCTGTAACAGTCTATTGCAGGACTCAAATGTACTAACCGGTTACTTATCTTGCTAAAATCGCGTCTTTGCCCTCTCTCACTCGAGTCCATTCGACATGAAACGAGCATCGCGCGCCGCTGGCGTCTCTAGATTCTTACTCCTGGGCCTGGGCGTCGTCATCGCCCTGCTCGGCCTTGCGCTTGCCGTCGGCGGCGCCAAACTGGTCAGCCTGGGAGGTTCCTGGTACTTCCTGCTGGGCGGCGTGGTCATGGCCATTTCCGGGCTGCTGATTGCCCGCTGCAAGCCGGCCGGCGCCTGGTTGTTCGCCGCGTTTCTAGTGGCTACTGCCGTGTGGGCGGTGGCCGACGTGGGCCTGGAATACTGGCCGCTGTTCTCGCGACTGTTCATGTTTGCGGTGATTGGCGTGGTGGTCGCGCTGGTGTATCCGTTGCTGGCCGGCAAACCGGCGCGGGGTGCCTATGGCGTCGCCGCCGTGTTGGCGCTGGGCGTGGCGGTGGCAGCGGGCAATATGTTTGTCGCGCACCCAAGCGTTGCGCCCACCGGTGCAGGCCCGGGCGTTACCCCGGTGGCTGCGGCCGATGCACAGAAAGATTGGGCCCACTACGGTAATACTGAAGGTGGCAGCCGTTTCGCCGCGCTGGACCAGATCAACCGCGACAACATCGACAAGCTCAAAGTCGCCTGGACCTACCACACCGGCGACGTGGCCATCAGCGACGGCAACGGTGCCGAAGACCAGCTGACGCCCCTGCAGGTCGGCAACAAAGTGTTTATCTGCACCCCGCACAACAACCTGATCGCGTTGGATGCCGACACCGGCAAAGAACTGTGGAAGAACGAAGTCAACGCCAAATCGGCAGTGTGGCAGCGTTGCCGGGGCATGGCGTATTTCGACGCCAGCGCACCGATTGTCCAGCCGACCCAACCCAACAGCTCGCCGATCCTTGCCGCCAGCGTGCCTGCCGGTGCGCAGTGTCAGCGTCGCCTGCTGACCAACACTATTGATGCGCGCCTGATCGCCGTGGATGCCGACACCGGCAAGTTCTGCGAAGACTTCGGCATCCATGGCCAGGTGGACCTCAAGGCCGGCCTGGGCAATGTGCCGGACAGCTACTACCAACTGTCCTCGGCGCCGCTGATGGCCGGCACCACTGTAGTGGTCGGCGGTCGCGTGGCGGACAACGTACAGACCGATATGCCCGGTGGCGTGATCCGTGGCTTTGACGTGATCACTGGCCAGATGCGCTGGGCCTTCGACCCAGGCAACCCTGAAGACAAGCAGGCCCCGACGGGCGACGCCACCTACGTGCGCAGCACCCCGAACAGCTGGGCGCCAATGTCTTACGACCCACTGATGAACACGGTCTTCCTGCCGATGGGCAGCTCCTCCACCGATATCTACGGCGTGGAGCGCACCCAGCTCAACCACAAATACGGCGCTTCGGTGCTGGCACTCGACGCCTCCACCGGTGCCGAGAAGTGGGTCTACCAGACGGTCCACAACGACCTCTGGGACTTCGACCTGCCGATGCAGCCAAGCCTGATCGACTTCACCCCGCCAGGCAGCGACAAGGCCGTACCGGCCGTGGTCATCGGCACCAAGGCCGGGCAGATTTACGTGCTCGACCGCGCCACCGGCAAGCCGCTGACGGACGTGAAGGAAGTGCCGGTCAAAGCGGCGAACATTCCCAACGAGCCGTATTCCCTGACCCAGCCGAAATCCGTGGGCATGCCGCAGATCGGCGCGCAAACCCTGACCGAATCGGACATGTGGGGCGCGACGCCGTATGACCAGTTGCTGTGCCGCATCGATTTCAAGGGCATGCGCTACGACGGCCTGTACACCGCGCCGGGCACCGATAAATCCCTGAGCTTCCCGGGTTCCCTGGGCGGCATGAACTGGGGCAGCATTTCCACCGACCCGGTGCACGGTTTTATCTTCGTCAACGACATGCGCCTGGGCCTGTGGATCCAGATGATACCGTCGCAGAACAAAGCCCAGGCCTCTTCCGGTGGTGAAGCGCTCAACACCGGCATGGGCGCCGTGCCGCTCAAGGGCACGCCGTATGCGGTGAACAAAAACCGCTTCCTGTCGGTGGCCGGCATTCCGTGCCAGGCGCCGCCGTTCGGCACCTTGACCGCCATCGACATGAAGACGCAAAAGGTCGCCTGGCAAGTACCAGTGGGCACCGTTGAAGACACCGGCCCCCTGGGTATCCGCATGCACCTGCCGATCAAGGTAGGCCTGCCGACCCTGGGCGGTACGCTGTCCACCCAAGGCGGCCTGATCTTTATCGCTGGCACCCAGGATTTCTACCTGCGCGCCTTCAACAGCGGCAATGGCGATGAAATCTGGAAAGCCCGCCTGCCCGTGGGCAGCCAGGGTGGGCCGATGACCTACGTGTCGCCGAAAACCGGCAAGCAATACATCGTCGTCACCGCCGGCGGCGCACGCCAGTCCACCGACCGTGGCGACTACGTGATCGCCTACGCCCTGCCGTAACCGCCCCCTGTTCGCGCGGTGCTCCGGCACCGCGCTTTGTGTTTGGAAAGATCCCCCATGACCCCTACTCCTCATACCGCCTGGCGCCTGGCGCTGGGCCTGGCCTTTGCGGCCGCCCTGCCCGTTCAAGCCGACGACACTACCCTGACCGGCGACTGGGGCGGCCTGCGCCGCGAACTCGACGCGCAAGGTGTGCGCTTTACCGGTGACTACAGCGGCGAGACCGCCTACAACGCCCACGGCGGCCAGCACCGTTCGGCGCGCTATTCGCAGAACCTCAAACTCGGCGTGCAGTTCGACCTGGGCAAGCTCTACGGTTTCACCAACGGCGACCGCATCCAGCTGACCATCAACGACCGACGCGGCAACAGCGCCTCCGAGGACCTGGTGGGCAACCGCCTGCCGATCCAGGAAAACTACGGCGGCCTCTACACGCGCCTCACCGAGCTGAGCTACGAGCGCACGCTGTTCACCCCGGCGCTGAACGTCAAGCTGGGCTATATGGCCATGGGCAATGACCTAGGCGGCCTGGACAGCGGCATCCTGTGCAACTTCATGAACGCCGGGTTCTGCGGGCATCCGCTGAACATGTCCGGCGGCAGCGGCTGGGCCAACTACCCGAATGCGCACCTGGGTGCCCGGGTGAAATACGACTTTTCGCCCAACTGGCAACTGCGCGTAGCGGCGTTCAATGTCGACCCGTCCAGCAACGGCAACTCCAGCCGTGCCTGGCACCTGGGGCCCAAGCACACCACCGGCACCGTGGTGCCCATCGAGCTGATCTACAAGCACACGGGCAACCTGCCGGGTGAATACAAGCTCGGTTATTACTACGACAGTTCCGATGTAAAACGCATTGGCAGCAACAAGGACGTCAGCGGGCGTGGCGGTCACTACCTCTTGATCGACCAGGCTGTGTGGGCCTCCCAGTCATCCCAAGGCCGTAGCCTGCACGCCTTCGGCCAGTACTCCGCCGCCAGCCAAGCGGCCTCGCCGTTCACCAAGTGGTATGGCGCAGGCGTGGTGCTGTACAAGCCGTTCGAAGGTCGCCCGCGCGATACCGTCGCCCTGGGCTATGGCCGTGCGGTGCCGAACCCGCGCAGCCGTGATGTACAGGAGCTGGCAGCGCTCAACGCCGGCACGGCCTACCCCGACCTGGACACGGCTGAACAACTGATCGAACTCAGTTATGGCTACCAGGCCACGCCTTGGCTGACCTTGCGCCCGGATGTGCAATACATCATCGAGCCGGGGGCGTTTTCCGGGGAGAGCATCGACAATGCGCTGGTGCTGGGCTTGCAGGTCAAAGCGGTGTTCTAGTTCGTGCCCTGCTGATACTGACGCGGCGTACAGCCAAATTCGCGGCGAAACACTGTATGCAGGTACTGCGCAGAGGTGAAGCCGCAGCGTGCGGCAATGTCGGCGATAGCAAGGCCGTGGTTTTCCAGGCCCTTGGCGGCAGCGGCGAGTTTGAAGCGCAAAATCTCATCATGCACGCTGCAGCCGCGGGCCTTGCGAAAATGCGCTTCCAGGGACGAGCGAGAAACACCGACATAAGCGGCGACCTGATCGGTCTTGATGCCCTGGCAGGCGTACTGGCGGATAAACAACAAGGCCTGCATCACGTAAGGGTTGCCCAGGGGTTGATGCAAGCTGGACGCTTGCACGTTAATGGCGTCCGGCGGCACCAGCACCTGCGTGCCCGTGCAGGGTTTGCCGTGCAGCATCTGATGCAACAGCGCCGCAGCGGTACGGCCCATGGTCTCCGTGCCCTGGATCACCGAACTGAGCGGCACCCGCGTGAGGGTACGGGTCAGCGGGTCGTTGTCGATGCCGATCAACGCCACCTCCTCCGGCACCGCAATGCCCGCCGTCAGGCAGGCTTGCAGCAATTGCCGGGCACGGGCATCGGTCACCGCAATAATGCCGATAGGCTTGGGCAAGCTGTGCAACCAGGCAATCTGCTGCTCCACCGCGCTGTCCCACAACGGCGCACTGGTGCCCAGGCCGCGATACACCTCTACCGGCAAGCCATCGCGCTGCATCAAGTGGCGAAAAGCTTTCTCACGCTCCTGGGCCCACCGATTGGCCTGGGCTTCGGGCAGGCTGAAACAGGCAAACCGCGTCAACCCCGCCTCCACCAGATGCTCGTAGGCCAGCTTCATCAGGGCATGGTTATCGGTGGCCACATAAGGAATGCCCTTGGGGTACTTGCTGACATCCTCATAAGAGCCCCCCACCGCCACCACTGGAAGCCGACTGCCGGCCAGCGCCTCGCCAATCAGCGGGTCATCGAAGTCGGCAATGATGCCGTCTCCCTGCCAACGCTCGATACCGCGCAGGCGGCAGAGGAAGTCCTCTTCCAGGAACAGGTCCCAGGACGCACGGGTGCTGCTCAGGTAATTGCCAATGCCGGCGATGATGCCGCGGTCGTAGATTTTGCTGCCGTTGAACAGCAAGGCGATGCGGTGAACGGGCGGTAGGGTTTTCATTGTTTTTGTCCTGGGGCCGGTCGGTGCAGATGAGTACGCAGAGGTTTGACTGATCAGGATAGCGGGCCTCGGAGGAGGCCCGCTCAACTTACCTAAATTCCACCAACATGGCTGCAACTGCGGCCCAAAAGACGGAACCGATCAACATCATCATATTGATGGTCAACAGACGTTTTAGATGAGGGGGGAAATTTTCAAGATCGCCTGGGTCCAGTTCTCCGATGCGAATAGACGCCTTCGGCAACGTCACCATTCCGGCAATTTTTGATATTTCCAGAAGCGACCAGATTACCCCCCTCTTTCCCAGGCTTGTTCCCCAGATATAAATAAAACGACTGTTTTTTAGCGCATCCTTTATAGAGTCCAAGTGTCGACGACTAAGGCAAAGACTAAAAGTAATGCCAGCAGCGGCAAGTAAAATCGGCCCCCCTGTAACGATGATTGCGATCCAGGGAGGCCACGTATCGATACTGGTCATAGTTCTGGACTCGTAAATTTTTTCATTCTTCAGGTTTGCCTCGGCGTACCCACCGGAACCTAGTGATGCATCAGGCTACGAATTGGAAACGCCGAGGGCTTTTCAAGTAAGGGGTGTCGCCCCTTCAAACTACTTAAACTTCAGTAGTACAGCTACGATAACAAGCCAAGTAAAACCAATGACTTTCACAGCCGTATCAATAATCAGCAGACGCTTTAGGTAGGGTGGAAAGCTTTCAAGATCAGCAGCGTTTACATCCCCAATTCGGATATACGTCTTCGACCACGTCACCATTCCTGCGATTTTCGCTATCTCCAACAGGGACCAAATCACACCTCGCCGCCCCAAACTCGGCCCCCATAAGTAAATGTAACGGCTATTCTTCAACGCGTCCTTCATGGCGTCCAAGTGACAGCGGCTCAGATACAACGTATATCCAATGCTTATAATACCCAGCAAAAAAGGACCACCGCCAACAATCCAAAAAGCGTACCAGGACCTCCAGAACTCCTCCTCAGTCATGGTGCAGTTTTCTCGTACAGAATTTCTCCACCTAGTTCCCCTCCCATCCCACCAGCAGTCGTGCCCACCCATGCACCAGTTCCTACCAGTGCCGCAGCACAAATAACACCTCCTATACCTGTAGAGATACCTAGCGCCAGGCAAACAGGACCACTGGCCTGTAAACCTATCCTGCCACCCCAAGCACCACCAACAGTAGAAAGGCCAAATTTTCCCCCTTCAGTAAACTTAACCTTTTTACACGCTGCCTCAGAATCCCTATTACACACCTGTTGAATTGCCAACAATGAAGACACACTGCCAAGACCAATCCCGATGTAACCACCTGCCTTCATATACTTCGTGGCACGGCTGACCGCCTCCACATGAGCGGCATACCCCGGAATCTGCCCCGGCCCACCCGCCTTGTCCCAGTGATGTACCAAGCTGCGGCTGGATATACCCAGGGCCGTTTTCAACTTGGGGTGATCGCCCAAGGTGGTCTGCCCGCGCAGGCGGGTGGAGTTGAGCAGATGAGCATCCAACTGGTTCATCAACCGCTGGCGATCAGCAAAGAACTGCGGTGACCTAAGGTGCCCGTGCTGCCGATAGCTGTCTTGATGCAGGCGTTCCATGGCCTGCAGCGTATCGCGCAAGTTGTTCAGGTGCTTTTCCATCACCACCGCACTGACGCCTAGCCAGGTTGAGGTATGGCCGACGAACCCAGCGATTTCAGCTCCATGGCGATACAGAAAGTCGGCCTCGTCGGGTGTCAGCTCATCCAGCGATGCGCTGACGTGTTGTGCAGCCTGCATCAGTTGCGCTTCCTGATAGGTGCAGGAGGTGTTTTTCGGATCGCTGAGCACGATCATCGAGCCGGCTTTGACGTGGCCTGTGTTGGGATTCAGCGATTGAAACTTGCGCATTACTGCCGGCTCGAGCCTCGGAAAAAGTGTGGCTTCCAGCGCCTCGCGGGTCATGCTCTGGGGCACGATATAGAAGCCAGGCTCCTGGCCGTGCGCACCATTTAATGTTGTTGGCACTGCATGAGCTGATGGCACGTAACCAGATTGACGCGGTGCTGCAGGGCTGCCGTTTACAGCTGATGTATTCGATGGTGCAACTCTCTGGCCCATGGGGGGTGCGGCGCTCCGGTTTACGTAGGTGGCCGAGTAAACCGAGGGAATCAGTCGAGCTCGACAAGGGCAACTGCTGAAGCTGTCCAGCGTGCCAGCGACACGTTTTCCATGACTTTGAATATGGGAAATTCCGCCTAGAATCTGGTAAGTCCCTGCATGTTTCCCGCACGTCACTCGGTCGCCTTCGCGAGCGTGGAGAACACCATGCATATTAACCCTGGGATCACCGTCGAGAATTTTACCACCGCATGTCGTTTTATCACCCAGACCCACAAAATGTCCTTCACTCATTCACTTGCCCTTTTCGAAATGTGATTCACGTTCAAAGCGCGGCATGAAAAAAACAACGCCCCTCTATAAAGCCTTTTTAATACTTACTTATGCACTGCGACCAAAAAGTCTTCTGCCTTTTGCACACCTTTACGCTCGATGAGTACTGCCAAGCCTTGAGGCGTATTGATAATTTCGTCACCGTTGCTGAGCGTGCTACCAACAAGCGCAAGATAACTGTTGGGTTCACCCGCAGAGGTTTCGATGTACGCCGTAGTTCCGTCGGAGTACGTGACGCAGTCGCCTTTATGTGCAGCGCGCACCCGTGAACCGTCTGCCAGTTTGAACTCAATCCCCGACGTGGTTGTTTTAATGACTCCACCGTTGCGTGTCTGGCTGCCTTCGGTTGCTATTCGATAAATTGCAATAGCCGGATGAGCCTTATTTTGGGCATCTCGTTCATTAATGATCTTCAGCGCTTGTTCGCTGAAACCCGAACGTTGCTGCTCGGAAAACACAGGCATGTCTAACTCACTTAAAAAATCAGCCGACACTTCATTGGTATATAGCAAGGCGTGTGATGCACTCATCTTTATATTCCTTATTCTCTGCTTAGTTCGCCGCCCTCGCCTATTCACATCAAGGCAATGACTGGCACCCCAAACTTTGAAGAGGCATATCCCCACCGTAAAGTCAGACGTTTCCCTAAATCCTGTACTCCCTGAGCCGTTCTCAGCTCTTCACTCAAAATCGCACTCCCCTTTGGTGATTTTCATAATCAGCCGCCCAGGCGCCGTTGCTAGTATCCAGACACCGCCCAGAACAATAAGGAAAACCCCATGCCGTACTTCCCCGGTGTCGAGAAGGTGCGCTTCGAAGGCCCTGCCAGCACCTCTGCCCTCGCTTTTCGTCACTACGACGCCAACAAACTGATCCTCGGCAAGCCCATGCGGGAGCACCTGCGCATGGCGGCCTGTTACTGGCATACCTTTGTGTGGCCGGGGGCGGATATGTTTGGGATGGGCACGTTCAAACGCCCTTGGCAGTGCAGTGGCGATCCGATGGAGGTGGCCATCGGCAAGGCCGAGGCGGCGTTTGAGTTTTTTTCCAAGCTGGGTATCGACTACTACAGCTTTCATGACACCGATGTGGCGCCCGAAGGCAGCACGCTCAAGGAGTACCGCAACCACTTTGCGCAGATGGTCGACCACCTGGAGCGCCATCAGGAACAGTCCGGCATCAAGCTGCTGTGGGGCACCGCCAATTGCTTCAGCAACCCGCGTTTTGCCGCCGGGGCCGCGAGCAACCCAGACCCAGAGGTGTTCGCCTTCGCCGCCGCCCAGGTGTTCAGCGCGATGAACGCCACGCTGCGGCTCAAGGGCGCCAACTACGTGCTGTGGGGTGGCCGTGAAGGGTATGAAACCTTGCTCAACACCGACCTCAAGCGCGAGCGCGAACAGCTCGGGCGTTTTATGCGCATGGTGGTGGAACACAAACACAAGATCGGCTTTACGGGTGACCTGTTGATCGAGCCCAAGCCCCAGGAGCCGACCAAACACCAATACGATTACGACAGCGCCACCGTGTTCGGCTTCCTGCATGAGTACGGCCTGGAACACGAGATCAAAGTGAACATCGAGGCCAACCACGCAACGCTGGCCGGGCACAGTTTTCATCATGAGATCGCCACCGCCGTGTCGTTGGGGATCTTCGGCAGTATCGACGCCAACCGTGGCGACCCGCAGAACGGTTGGGACACCGACCAGTTCCCCAATAGCGTCGAGGAGATGACCCTGGCCACCTATGAAATCCTCAAGGCCGGCGGGTTCAAGAACGGCGGCTATAACTTCGATTCCAAGGTGCGCCGCCAGAGCCTGGACGAGGTGGACCTGTTCCACGGGCATGTCGCCGCCATGGATGTGCTGGCCCTGGCGTTGGAGCGTGCGGCGGCGATGGTGCAGGACGACCGCTTGCAGCAGTTCAAGGACCAGCGCTATGCCGGCTGGCAGCAGCCATTGGGCCAGGCGGTGTTGGCTGGGGAGTTCAGCCTGGAGTCATTGGCTGAACATGCCTTTGCCAACGAGCTGAACCCACAGGCGGTGAGTGGGCGCCAGGAGATGCTTGAAGGCGTTGTGAATCGGTTTATCTATCGGTGACATTTGCACGACAAATCTCTGCACAGAGCGTCGAGTGACGCTCTACAGTTCAACCCGCACCACGCTGTGTCTTTCCAACAACAATAAAAGGACGCACCACCATGAAATCATTCAAACCTGCCCTGCTCGCCGCAGCCCTGGCGCTGCTCGCCCTGCCGGTGATGGCCGACCCTGCGCACCCGAAAATCGGTTTTTCCATCGACGACCTGCGCCTGGAGCGCTGGTCCCGCGACCGTGATTACTTTGTCGCCGCCGCGGAAAAGCTCGACGCCAAGGTGTTCGTGCAGTCTGCCGATGCCAACGAACAGAAGCAGATTGCCCAGATCGAAAACCTCATCTCCCGGGGCGTCGATGTGATCGTGATTGTGCCGTTCAACGCCACGGTACTGACCAACGCAGTGGCTGAAGCCAAGAAGGCCGGGATCAAGGTGGTGTCCTATGATCGCCTGATCCTCAACGCCGACATCGACGCCTACATTTCCTTCGATAACGAAAAAGTCGGCGAGATGCAGGCCAGCGGCGTGTTGCAAGCGGCGCCCAAGGGCAATTACTTCCTGCTGGGCGGCGCGCCGACGGACAACAACGCCAAGGTGCTGCGCGAAGGTCAGATGAAGGTGCTGCAACCGGCCATCGACAAAGGCGATATCAAGATCGTCGGCCAGCAATGGGTCAAGGAATGGAACCCCACCGAAGCCTTGAGCATTGTCGAAAACGCCCTGACCCGTAACGACAACAAGATCGACGCTATTGTCGCCTCCAACGACGCCACCGCCGGCGGTGCGATCCAGGCCCTGGCTGCACAGAAGCTGGCGGGCAAGGTGCCGATCTCCGGCCAGGACGCTGACCTCGCGGCGATCAAGCGTGTGATCGATGGCACCCAGACCATGACCGTGTACAAACCGCTCAAACTGATCGCCACCGAAGCGGCCAAGCTTTCGGTACAACTGGCGCGCAGCGAAAAGCCTAGCTACAGCTCGCAATATGACAATGGCAGCAAACAGGTCGACACCATCCTGCTCACCCCGACGCCCCTGACCAAGGCCAATATCGACGTGCTGGAGAAGGACGGGTTCTACACCAAAGAGCAGATCGCTGGGCAATGATAACTGCCTCGATAAAACCTCGCCCCCTGTAGGAGCGAGCTTGCTCGCGAAAAACGTCAACGATAATGCGCGCTTCCTGGATAAACGCGGCGCTCTCGGGTTTTTCGCGAGCAAGCTCGCTCCTACAGGGGTGGGGGCCAGCCTATTTGTGTGAGCCTTTCCCATGTCCGACTACCTGCTGCAAATGAACGGCATCGTCAAAAGCTTCGGTGGTGTCAACGCCCTCAACGGCATCGACATCAAGGTACGGCCCGGCGAGTGCGTCGGGCTGTGCGGCGAAAACGGTGCCGGTAAATCCACCTTGATGAAGGTGCTGTCGGCGGTATACCCGCACGGCACCTGGGAGGGGGAAATCCTCTGGGATGGGCAGCCGCTCAAGGCCCAGTCCATCCGCGAAACCGAGGCCGCCGGGATTGTCATCATCCACCAGGAACTGACCCTGGTGCCCGACCTGTCGGTGGCCGAGAACATTTTCATGGGCCACGAGCTGACCCTGCCCGGTGGGCGCATGAACTACCCGGCAATGTTGCACCGCGCCGAGGCGTTGATGCGTGAACTCAAGGTGCCGGACATGAATGTGGCGCTGCCGGTGTCGCAGTATGGCGGCGGCTACCAGCAACTGGTGGAGATCGCCAAGGCCCTGAACAAACAGGCGCGCCTGTTAATTCTTGACGAGCCTTCCTCGGCCCTGACCCGTGGCGAAATCGAGGTGCTGCTGGACATCATCCGGGGCCTTAAGGCCAAGGGCGTGGCCTGCGTGTACATTTCGCACAAGCTTGATGAAGTGGCGGCGGTGTGCGACACCATTGCGGTGATTCGCGACGGCAAGCACATCGCGACCACCGCCATGGCAGACATGGACATCCCCCGGATCATCACGCAGATGGTCGGCCGCGAAATGAGCAACCTCTACCCCACCGAGCCCCATGACGTGGGCGAGGTGATCTTCGAGGCGCGTAACGTCACCTGCTACGACGTCGACAACCCCAAGCGCAAGCGCGTCGACGACATCTCCTTCGTGCTCAGGCGCGGTGAAATCCTTGGCATCGCCGGGTTGGTGGGGGCTGGGCGCACGGAGTTGGTGTCGGCGCTGTTCGGCGCGTACCCCGGCCGCTACAACGCCGAGGTGTGGCTGGACGGCCAGGTGATCGACACGCGTACGCCGCTCAAGTCGATCCGCGCCGGTTTGTGCATGGTGCCAGAAGACCGCAAGCGCCAAGGCATCATCCCCGACCTGGGCGTGGGCCAGAACATCACCCTGGCGGTGCTCGACACCTACGCGCACATGACCCGCATCAACGCCGAAGCCGAACTGGGCAGCATCGACCAGCAGATCGCCCGCATGCACCTCAAGACCGCCAGCCCGTTGTTGCCGATCACCAGCCTGTCAGGCGGCAACCAGCAAAAGGCCGTGCTGGCGAAAATGCTGATGACCCAACCCAAGGTGCTGATTCTCGACGAACCCACACGCGGGGTGGACGTAGGCGCCAAGTACGAGATCTACAAACTGATGGGCGCACTGGCGGCCGAAGGCGTGTCGATCATCATGGTCTCTTCGGAATTGGCCGAAGTGCTCGGCGTGTCCAACCGCGTGCTGGTGATTGGCGACGGCCAGTTGCGAGGGGATTTCATCAATGACGGGCTCACCCAGGAACAGGTGCTCGCCGCCGCGCTCAGCCATAACAATACTGATCGGAAGACCGCGTAGATGAACCAGGTCAAACACCTTTTCACCCGCTACAAAATGCTCGCGCTGGTGATCGCCGTCGCGTTCATCTGGCTGTTTTTCAGTTGGCAGACCGAGGGCGGTTTTCTCACCCCGCGCAACCTCTCCAACCTGCTGCGGCAGATGTCGATCACCGGAATATTGGCGTGCGGCATGGTGCTGGTGATTATCAGCGGCGAGATCGACTTGTCGGTGGGCTCACTGCTCGGGCTGTTGGGCGGGCTGGCGGCGATTCTGGATGTGGTCTATCACGTGCCGCTATTGGCCAACCTGAGCCTGGTGGCGCTGTGCGGCTTGGTGATCGGCCTGGCCAACGGCTACATGACCGCTTACCTGCGCATCCCCTCGTTCATCGTGGGCCTTGGCGGGATGTTGGCGTTTCGCGGGATTCTGCTGGGGATTACCGGCGGCACCACCATTGCGCCAGTGTCGCCGTCGCTGGTGTATGTGGGCCAGGGGTATTTGCCCCACAACGTCGGTATCGGGCTTGGAGTGTTGCTGTTTGCCTTGACGCTGTTCCTCACCTGGAAACAACGGCGCAACCGTGCGCTGCATGGGTTGGCCGCGCATTCATTGCTGCGCGATGCACTGCGCGTGGTGTTGATTGGCGCGGTGCTCGCAGGCTTTGTCACCACCCTCAACCGCTACGATGGCATCCCCGTGCCGGTGCTGCTGTTGCTGGCGCTGCTGGGGGTGTTCAGCTATGTCACGCGCCAAACCGTGTTCGGCCGCCGGGTGTATGCGGTAGGCAGCAATATGGAGGCCACGCGGCTGTCGGGTATCAATGTGCAAGCGGTGAAACTGTGGATCTTCGGCATCATGGGCGTGATGTGCGCCCTCGCCGGCCTGGTCAACACCGCGAGGCTGGCGGCGGGCTCACCGTCGGCAGGCAACATGGGCGAACTCGATGCCATCGCCGCGTGCTTTATTGGCGGCACCTCGATGCGCGGTGGTTCGGGCACTGTGTATGGCGCGTTGCTGGGGGCATTGGTGATTACCAGTTTGGACAACGGCATGTCGATGCTGGATGTGGACAGCTACTGGCAGATGATCGTCAAGGGCAGCATTCTGGTGTTGGCGGTGTGGGTGGACGTGAGTACGCGCTCGGGCAGGCGGTAAGTTATCCGCCAGAGCACCAATGATCACCTGTGGGAGCTGGCTTGCCTGCGATGGCGGCCTGACAGTCGATATCTATCTACCTGACACCCCAGGATCCAACTGTGGGAGCGGGCTTGCTCGCGAAGGCGGCCCGACAGTCAACACAGTTGGATTGTGTACATATCCATTCCTGCGGTAACGGCCACCTAGGGTTCCGCTCTGACAGCGGCTCACTTTTGAAAAGCGCAAAAGTAAGCAAAACGCTCTTGCCCCACCACTCGGCACCTCGCCTAGGCTCGGTGTGCCCGTAATCCGCCAGTGATTTGGGGGGCCGCCGCCCCGCGCCATCCATGGCGCGGGGCGGCTAAACCGGCATCCCTGCCGGTTTACCCCCCAAATCACTGTCGAATTCCGGCCAGCGTGGTTTAACGGGGCGCCTGAGATCAAGATCAAAAGCAGATCAAGAGCAAGAGCGGCTCGCTTCGCATCGTGGTTACCGCCGATCGCAGGCAAGCCACATTGATCGCATTGCACGCTAGGGTTAGTGGCATTTGGTCATGGTTTGTAAAGGGCCAGCAAGGCGTGTCCCTTTAAATTGCAGGACGTTTCCTAGACAATCCTTGCCGCCTTGTGCCTGCTGGAATCGGTGGCTAGTCTGCGGTCCGTCACTGCCAAATCAGTGATCGGGTTTAGTCGCCCGGATTCGAGCAAGCGTTTGGTCCCATAACGTTTTTATGGTGGCTGTGCGCGGGGCGCCCTCGGGTGCGCCGGATGCTCTGGACCGGTCGACTAACCTGCGTACAGCCGCCACCCTACGTTTAGTCGCGAAGCGTGTCGGCTCCATGTTCATTCCGGAGCTATACCATGAATAAAGTACTACCTGATCCACCCATCGATCCCGCAAAGGACCGCGCCGCGTTCAACCGCGCCATCGACCATTACCTGCCTACCCAAGGCTTCCATTGCGTCAACGAAGACCTGAGTTTCGAAGACGCCCTGCTCTACACCGCCAGCCTGCTCGACAGCGCTTCAGCCACGGCACTCGATTGCGGTGAGCTGCTGCAAAGCCCTGAACGGGCGAAGATCCTGGCGGTGTGGCATCTGCTGGAAATTGCAAAAACCACGGTAGATCGCTCCATCGAGTGCCTGACCGATACCGAAGCCACTGCCTGACTGTAGGAGCGAGCTTGCTCGCGAAAAACTCACAGGCGCTGCGTTTATTCAGGAAGCACGCGTTATCGTTGACGTTTTTCGCGAGCAAGCTCGCTCCTACGATGGGTGGGGGGACAGCGCCCATAAGCCTCATTTTTCCCTCGGGTTATTGCGGATAAAAACTAAAAGTCCATAATGGACAAATTAGTTTACCCGGAGAACCCCATGTCCACGACGCCCCTCGTTATCGACCAGGCCCAGGCCCGTACCTTGCTGGCTCAAGTCGACGTGCCTTTGATCCTGCGCAAACTGTTCCGCGACCTCGCTGCCGGGCAAGCGGTGCAGCCGGCGCAACAGCTGGTGGCGTTTCCCGATGGCGCCGGGGACTTCATCAACTACCTGGGCGTATTGGCCGAAGACGGGGTGTACGGGGTCAAGACTTCGCCCTACATCGTGCGTGAACAAGGCCCCCTGGTGACGGCCTGGACCCTGTTGATGTCAATGCACAGCGGCCAGCCGTTGCTGCTGTGCGACGCCGCTGAATTGACCACCGCACGCACCGCCGCCACCACGGCCTTGGCGGTGGATGCGCTGGCCCCGGCGGCGGCGCAACGCCTGGCGATCATCGGCAGCGGCAAGGTCGCCCAGGCGCACCTGCGTTATGTGCAGAACCTGCGCGACTGGCAGCAAATCCGCCTGTACTCGCCAAGCCTGGGCAGCACCAGCGCCGAAACGCGCGAGCAGTTGGCCAGCCTGGACCCGCGCCTGAGCCTCGTCGCAAGTTGTGAAGCGGCCCTGGAAGACGCGGATGTGATCCTGCTGTGCACCTCGTCCGCCGGGCCGGTCATCGACCCCTCGCGCCTGAGCAAACCCGCGCTGATCACCTCCATCAGCACCAACGCACCGCGTGCCCATGAAGTGCCGCCGCACTGCCTTAACCAGATGCACGTGTTCTGCGACTATCGCCAGACCACCCCGGATTCGGCCGGTGAGATGCTGATCGCCAGCGAACAGCACGGCTGGGACAAACGCACGATTGTCGGCGACCTGCCCGAGTTGTTCAGCGACATGGCCCAGCGCCCCGACTACGATCGCCACGTCTTTTTCCGCTCCATCGGCCTGGGCCTGGAAGACATCGCACTGGCTAATGCTCTGTACCGACTGTAGGAGCGAGCTTGCTCGCGAAGACCTCACAGGCACTGCGGTCACACAGGATGGGCGCGTTATCGTCAACGTTTTTCGCGAGCACGCTCGCTCCTACAAGGCTTATTTCAGGAGATCTCCATGAGCCAGGCAGACTTCATCATTATCGGCGGCGGCATTGCCGGCGCGTCCACCGGGTTCTGGTTGTCGCAGCACGGCAAGGTGCTGGTGCTGGAGCGTGAAAACCACCCGGCCTATCACTCCACCGGGCGTTCGGCGGCGCTCTACACCGCCGCGTACGGCACCCCGCAAGTACGCGCGCTGACCTTGGCCAGCCGGGCCTTCTTCGACCAGCCACCCGCAGGCTTCTGCGAACATCCCCTGCTGACGCCCCGGGGCGAAATGACCGTTGATTTCAACGGTGACCCGGCTGAACTCGACAGCCAGTACCTGAGCGCCAAGGCCACCGTGGCGCAGGTGCAGCGCCTGACGGTGGATGAAGCCTGTGCACGCTTGCCGATCCTGCGCCGTGAAAAAGTCCACGGGGCAATCTACGACCCCACCGCGTGTGACATCGACACCGACGCCCTGCATCAAGGCTACCTGCGCGGTATCCGCCGCAACCAGGGCGAAGTGCGCACCGACAGCCATGTGCTGGGCTTAAGCCGCGACGCCGACGGCCTGTGGCAGGTGCGCACCCAGGATGCGATCTTCACCGCGCCGGTCATCATCAACGCCGCGGGTGCCTGGGCCGACCATATCGGCGGGCTGGCGGGCGCAGCGTCCATCGGCTTGCAGCCCAAGCGCCGCTCGGCCTTTGTCTTCGCTGGCCCCGAGGGCGTGGACAGCCACGATTGGCCGATGCTGGTGGCCCTCGACGAAGCGTTCTACATGAAACCGGATGCTGGCATGTTCCTCGGCTCGCCGGCCAACGCCGACCCGGTAGAACCCCAGGATGTGCAGCCTGAAGAACTGGATATTGCCATGGGCATTTACCAGATCGAGGAAGCCACCACCCTGACCATCCGCCGCCCGACGCGGACCTGGGCCGGGCTGCGCAGTTTTGTGCAGGACGGTGATTTGCTGTCGGGCTTTGACCCGCAAGTACCGGGGCTGTTCTGGGTGGCGGCGCAAGGCGGCTACGGCATCCAGACATCACCCGCCATGGGCCAGGCAAGCGCCGCCCTGGTGCGCGGCGAACCGCTGCCCGAGGCACTGACGCGGTTCGGCCTGGACGCTGGTATGCTCTCCCCGGTCCGCCTGGAGCCCAATTGATGAACACCGCTGAACAAGACAAGGTCATGCAGAACTTCCGCGCGATTGCCGATGCAATCGCCACGCTGTTCTTTCCCCATGCAGAAGTGGTGTTGCATGACCTGCGCACGCAAACCGTGGATTACATCGCCAATAACCTGTCCAAGCGCAGCCTGGGTGACGACTCGTCCCTGGAGGACATGCTCGACGGTGACGTCAGCGAGGTGAATATCGGCCCTTATGAAAAGCTCAACTGGGACGGCCAGAAAATCCGCAGCCTGAGCACCGTGCTGCACGACCACAAAGGGCGCCGGCTGGCGGTGTTGTGCATCAACCTGAATATTTCAATGTTCGAAACGGCCAAGGCGGCGCTGGATTTGTTCCTGTCGCCGAGCAAGCTGATCGCACAGCCGGACGCGCTGTTTCGCGATGACTGGCAGGAACGCATCAACACCTTCCTGCATGCCTGGCTGCGCGAGCGTCAGTTGAGCCTGAACCTGTTGACCCGCGACCACAAACGCGAACTGGTGCTGGCACTGCATGCCGAAGGCGCATTCAAGGGCAAGAGCGCCTCCAACTATGTGGCCAATGTACTGGGCATGGGGCGGGCGACGGTCTACAAGCATTTGAAAGAACTCAAGGGCTGACCCCTTTCTGACGACAACGCCGATCCCTGTGGGAGCTGTCGAGCCCCGGCGAGGCTGCGAAGGGGCCGGCAAGGTCAAAATTTGCATCGCCTGACCCACCGCTTTCGCAGCCTCGCTAAAGCTCGACAGCTCCCACATTGAACGCGTATTTCCTTGGATCAGTCGCCGTAGATATCGGCCTTGAAGTACTGCTGTGAAATCTTCTGGTATTCGCCGCTGGCGCGAATGCCGTCGATGGCCGCGTTCAATTCGCTGACCAACTCGCCATTGCCCTTGCGCACCGCAATGCCAGCCCCCTCCCCCACGTATTTCGGGTCCTTGAGCTCCGGGCCGACAAAGGCATAACCCTGCCCACGCGGCATCGACAGGAAGTCGCTCAGGGGGATGGTGTCGGCAAAGATCGCATCCAGGCGCCCTGCTGCCAGGTCCATGTAGATTTCTTCGTTATTGCTGTAGCGCTTGACGTTGATGCCCTTGGGCTCGAACACCTCGGTGGCATAGCGGTCGGTGGTGGTGGCGCGTTGTACACCAACGTTTTTGCCCTTGAGGCTGGCGTACTGGTCATCCACCACGGCGCCGTCCTTCATCACCAGGCGCGACGAGGTGAAGTAGTACTTGTGGGTGAAATCCACCGACTTCTTGCGGTCTTCGTTGATGGTCATGGACGACAACGCCATGTCGATCTTCTTGACCTTGAGGGACGGAATCAGCCCGTCGAACTCACCTTCAATCCACACGCACTTGACCTTCATTTGCGCGCACAGGGCGTTGCCGATGTCGTAGTCGAAACCCACGATCTTGCCATCGCCGGTCTTGGAGGCGAACGGTGGGTAAGCGGCCTCAATGCCAATACGCAGGGTTTTCTCGGCGGCCAGCAGGTGGCTGGAGGCAAACAGGCTCAGGGCCAGGGCGGGAAGGAGATGGCGTTTCTTCATGGAGGGGTTCTCGCAAGTTGTTGTTGGTTTGGCAAGAGTGAAGAAAAACGGGCAGCGTCTATTTTGTACTTATAATTCCATACTGGACTTTTAAGTGTTAACCCGTCAACAGGCAAAAAAAATGTGGGAGGGCTTGAGCCTTCCCACATCAGATCCAGCAGCACAGCTTAAACCTTACTTGGACACCGGCATCGCAAACTCCGCACCCTGCTCGATGCTCTCCGACCAGCGCTGCATGATCGACTTCTGCTTGGTGTAGAAGCGCACGCCCTCGGTGCCGTAGGCATGCATGTCACCGAACAGGCTCTTCTTCCAGCCACCAAACCCGTGCCAGGCCATGGGCACCGGGATCGGCACGTTGATACCGACCATGCCCACCTCGATACGCCGCGCAAACTCACGAGCAATGTTGCCATCGCGGGTGAAGCAACTGACGCCATTGCCAAACTCGTGGTCGTTGACCAACTTCACCGCTTCGGCAAAATCGTTGACGCGTACACAGGCCAGCACCGGGCCGAAAATTTCTTCGCGGTAGATGCTCATGTCCTGGGTCACGTGGTCGAACAAGGTCGCGCCGAGCCAAAAGCCATTCTGCAGGCCGGGTTCGGTGGGCACGTAGTCGCGGCCATCGAGCAGCAACTGCGCGCCGGCTTGTACACCCTGTTCAATGTAGCCACTGATGCGTTCCAGCGCGGCCCGCGACACGATCGGGCCCATCTCGGCTTTAAGATCGCGGCCATCGGTGATGCGCAGCAGCTTGGCGCGTTCGGTCAAGGCGGCGATGACTTTGTCACCCACGTCGCCTACCAGCACCGCCACCGAGATCGCCATGCAGCGCTCGCCGGCACTGCCGTAGGCGGCACCCATCAGCGCATCCACGGTACGTTCGATATCGGCGTCGGGCATCACCACCATATGGTTTTTCGCCCCGCCCAGGCCTTGCACGCGCTTGCCGTTGCGGGCGCCGCTCTCGTAGATGTATTGGGCAATCGGCGTGGAGCCGACGAAGCTCACGGCTTTGACGTCCGGGTGTTCGATCAGCGCGTCCACCGACTCTTTATCACCCTGCACCACATTGAACACGCCCTTGGGCAGGCCGGCTTCATGCAGCAGCTCGGCCATGAACAGCGAAGCGCTTGGGTCAGTCGGGCTGGGCTTGAGGATAAAGGTGTTACCCGCCGCAATGGCGATGGGGTACATCCACATCGGTACCATCACCGGGAAGTTGAACGGCGTCACGCCGGCGACCACGCCCAGCGGCTGGCGCATCGTCCAGTTGTCCATGCCACGGGAGACCTGGTCGGAGTGTTCGCCCTTGAGCAGGTTGGGAATGCCACAGGCGAATTCGAGAATGTCGATGCCACGGTCGACTTCGCCCTGGGCATCGGTGAACACCTTGCCGTGCTCGGCGACGATGATGCGCGCCAGGTCGTCCTTGCGTTCGCGCAGCAGGTGCAGGTATTGGAACAACACGCGGGCGCGACGGATCGGCGGGGTGTCGGCCCAGCCGGCAAACGCGGCCTGGGCGGCGGCGACGGCTTCGGCCACCGTCTGACGGCTAGCCAGGGCCACGCGCGCGGTGACTTCACCAGTGGCCGGGTTGTAGACGTCCTGATAACGGTCATCGCGGCTGACGCGCTGGTCGTTGATGTAGTGCTCGATGGTTGCAGTCATGGCAGTCGATCCAGGTGGGTGGCGTTGGTCCACACGATAGGCTTTCGCTTTGTTCCTAACCAGAGCAGAATCCAGAACTTATTGTCCTTATATGCGAACAATACACCCATGGAAAAGGCTGAGATCGAAGGGCTGTGGACCCACATTCACTGGCTGTCAGTGCTGGAGGAACAAGGCACCTACACCGCTGCCGCCGTGCGCCTGGGGGTGAGTAAATCGGCGGTGAGCCAGCGCATTTCCGACCTGGAAAAGGCCACCGGCACGCGCCTGGTGACGCGCACCACCCGCAGCGTGCGGCTGACCGATGCGGGGCTGTCGTTGACCCGCGAGGTACGCAGCGCCTACGCGCAGATCGCTCGCAGTTTTTCCTCGGTGCGCGACTCGGTCGGGGAAATACGCGGGCTGGTGCGCCTGACCGCCCCCGTGGCGTTCGCCCGGCAACAACTGGTGCCGCACCTGTCCGGCTTTTTGCAGCAGTACCCTCAGGTGCGTATCCAACTGGACGTCTCTGATGCCTTGAGCTCATTGGCCGCCGAGGGTTACGACCTGGCGGTGCGTCACGGCTTCCAGGTGCCCGAGACCCACGTGGCCTGGAAGCTGTGCGACACCACTTCGGTACTGGTCGCCACCCATGATTACCTGCAACGCCACGGCAAACCCCGCGAGCCGGGCGAGCTGTCGGCCCACAACTGCCTGTTTTACCCACGCGGCACCGACCAGCCCGCCTGGACCTTCGAACGCGGCAGCCGCCCCCTAGAGCGCCTCACCGTGCCCATCGCCGGCAGCTTCGCCACCAATAACAGCGAAGCCTTGCGCGACGCCGCACTCAACCACCTGGGCATCGCCCTGCTTCCGGACTTCAGCGCCCAGGCGGCGCTGGCCGCTGGCACAGTGGTGCGTGTATTGAAGGACTGGACACTCAAAGGCGCATTTGCCGATGAAATTTACCTGATTCGGCCCTACTCACCCCATGTGCCCAAGTCGGTGAGTGCGTTGGTAGCCTACTTGAAGGCGCAACTGTCGGGCGGGTTCCAATAAGTGGGAGCGCAGGCCTAATCCTGTCAAATACTTGCCTGATCCTCTGAACTTGAGGGCAATCGGATAGATAGCCCTTGCGCGTTGGTCTAGAGTTCGACGATGGGCGACTTCCAGTCGCACCGCTCCTATAAGAACTCAGCACCACCAACCGATGATCAGCAGGTGAGCCCGCATGGAATTACGTATCAACCAAAAGGCCTATCAGGTCGATGCCGAAGCCGACACCCCGTTGTTGTGGGTGATCCGCGATAACCTGGGCATGACCGGCACCAAATACGGCTGCGGCCTGGCCCAGTGCGGCGCCTGTTCGGTGCTGGTGGACGGCAATGTGGTGCGCGCCTGCGTGACGCCCGTGGCCGGCGTGGTCGGTCGCGAGATCACCACCATCGAGGCCGTGGAGGCCGATGACGTGGGCAAGCGTGTGGTGGCGGCCTGGGTCGAACATCAAGTAGCGCAATGCGGTTACTGCCAGTCCGGGCAGGTGATGGCGGCCACGGCGCTGCTCAAGCACACCCCCGCGCCGACCAAGGCGCAGATCGACGCGGCGATGGTCAACCTCTGCCGTTGCGGCACCTACAACGCGATCCATGCCGCCATGGATGCCTTGGCCGCCGGGAAGGAGACCGCCTGATGAACACCAACGAGATCATTCCCGGCGTGACCCTGGGCGAACCGATCAACCTGTCCCGTCGCCGCTTCCTGGCCAGCACCGCGGTGGGCGCGTTGGTGATCGGTTTCGGCTTGCCACTGGGCACCTCCCGCGTGCAAGCCGCGACCGGCGCCGCCGCTGAACGCGGCACTCAAGTACCCGCCTTCCTGGAAATTCGCCCCGACGGCAGCGTGCGCCTGCTCAGCCCCTTCATGGAAGGCGGCCAAGGCACCCACACCGCCATGGCGCAGATCGTCGGTGAAGAATTGGATGCCGACCCGGCCACGTTCATTGTCGAAGCGGCCCCGCCCGGCGAAGCCTATGTGGTGATGGAAAATGGCCTGCGCATCACCGGCGGCAGTATGTCGGTGCGCATGAGCTACCCGACCATGCGCCGCCTCGGCGCCCTCGCCCGCGCGATGCTGATGCAAGCCGGCGCCGAGCAACTGCGCGTACCGCTCAGCGAGCTGACCACCCAGCCCGGTCGCGTGGTGCACGCCACTTCCGGCCGTTCCCTGGGCTACGGCGAACTGGCAGGTGCCGCCCTGGATATGCCGGTGCCCGACCCGGCCAGCATTACCCTGCGCGACCCGAGCCAGTTCCGCTGGATCGGCAAGCCGGTCAAGCGCCTGGATGCCTATGACAAATCCACAGGCAAGGCGCAGTACACCATCGACCTGAAAATCGACGGCATGCTCCATGCCGCCGTCCAGCATGCGCCACGCCTGGGCATGACCGTGGGCAGCCTGCGCAACCAGGCCCAGGTGCAAGCCATGAAAGGCGTGCATTCGGTTCACACCCTGCCCGGCGCAGTGGCCGTGGTGGCCGAGCGTTGGTGGCATGCCAAGCGCGCCGTCGAAGCCATCCAGGTGGAGTGGCTTGAAGCCGCCGCCGACTCCACCGTGCGGGCGATGCCGGCGGACTTTTCCAGCGACAAGTACCGCGACTTCCTCGCCGCCCAGCAAGGCCCGGCCCGCGATGACGAAAACGAAGGCGATGTGGCCGGCGCACTGGCCAGCGCCAAGACCCGCGTCGACGCCACCTACCACAACCAGTACCTCAACCATGCCCAGCTGGAACCGCCTTCAGCCCTGGCACGCTTTAACCCCGACGGCACGCTGGAGGTGTGGCTGCCTAACCAGGCGCCGGATATGTTCCGTGCCGATATAGCCAAGCGCACCGGCCTGAGTACTGAGCAAATCACCCTGCACTCACCGCTGCTGGGCGGCTTTTTCGGCCGGCATTTCCTGTATGACTCCGCCAATCCGTACCCACAGGCCATCGCGTTGGCCAAGGCCGTCGGTCGCCCGATCAAGCTGATCTGGAGCCGTGAGGAAGAGTTCCTGCGCGATGTGCTGCGCCCCGTCGCCGTGGTCAAGTTCCGCGCCGCACTCGATGATAAGGGCCTGCCGGTGGCCATCGAAGCGGTCAGCGCCACCGAAGGCCCCACAGAAGCTCTCAGTGGCAAACAAGGCGATCAAATCGACCCTACCGCCCTGGAAGGCCTGTCGGGCAAGAGTTATGCGATCCCCAACAAGCGCATCGCGCAGATCTACGTCAAGGGCGCGCCGATGCTTGGCTACTGGCGCTCGGTGGGTAACTCCCTCAACGACTTTTTCTACGAAGCGTTCCTGGACGAACTGGCGGACAAAGGCGGCCACGACCCTTACGAGCTGCGTCTGCACCTGCTGCGCGACAACCCGCGGTTGACCACCTTGCTGCAAGCGGTGGGCGAATTGTCGGGGGGCTGGAAGCGCGGCCCTTATACCGCAGAGGACGGCACACGCCGTGCTCGCGGGGTGGCCATGGCTTCGCCCTTTGGCTCTCACGCGGCGGTAGTCGCCGAAGTGTCGATCGAAAACGGCCAGGTCAAGGTCCACCATATCTGGGAGGCCATCGACCCGGGCAGCATCGTCAACCCGGCGATCATTCAAGCGCAGGTCAGCGGCGCGGTAGCCTTGGGGCTCTCGCAAACGTTGCTGGAGGAAGCGGTGTACGTGGACGGTATGCCACGGGCGCGTAACTACGACCTGTATCCGATCCTGCCGCCCTCGCGTATGGCGCAGGTCCACGTGAAGATCGTCGAGAGCGGCGAAAAGATGGGTGGCATCGGTGAACCGCCATTGCCCGCCGTGGCACCGGCGGTGGTCAACGCGGTGGCACAGTTGACTGGCCAGCGCATCCGCAGCTTACCGTTGAGCCGCCACACCTTCAGCTAACCGACAGGGAACGCCCATGAATAACCGCCGATTCGCAAGAACCGCAGGGTGGCTGGTGCTGCCCTGCGTGGTCGCCGCCGGCCTGCTGGCCTGGTATGTCACCCGCGAGCCTGCCTCGCCTTTTGAACAGCAACAGGCCACGAGCTTCGACCCCGCGTTGGTCAGTCGCGGCGAATACGTCGCGCGCGTGAGTGACTGCGTGGCCTGCCACAGCCTGCCAGGCAAGACGCCCTTCGCGGGCGGCCTGGAAATGGCCACACCACTGGGAGCGATCCACGCCACCAACATCACCCCCGACCGCGAGCATGGCATCGGCGCCTATAGCCTGGCCGACTTCGACCGCGCCGTACGCCATGGCGTGGCGCCAGGTGGGCGACGGCTCTACCCGGCCATGCCCTACCCGTCTTACGTCAAACTCAGCGATGACGACATACAGGCGCTGTACGCGTTTTTCATGAAAGGCGTGCAACCGGCCAACGAACCTAACCTGCCCAGCGGCATTCCCTGGCCGCTCAACCTGCGTTGGCCCATCGCCCTGTGGAACGGTGTGTTTGCACCGACTGCGACCTATGCCGCCAAGCCCGGCCAGGACGCACTGTGGAATCGGGGCGCCTATATCGTCCAAGGCCCCGGCCACTGCGGCAGTTGCCACACGCCTCGAGGGCTGGCGTTCAACGAAAAGGCCCTGGACGAATCCGGCGCGCCCTTCCTGGCCGGTGCCCTGCTCGACGGCTGGTACGCCCCCAGCCTGCGCCAGGACCACAACACCGGCCTGGGGCGCTGGAGTGAGGAACAGATCGTGCAGTTCCTCAAGACCGGTCGCAACCAGCATGCCGTGGTCTACGGCTCGATGACCGAAGCCTTCAACAACTCCACGCAGTTCATGCAGGACGATGACCTGGCCGCGATCGCCCGTTATCTCAAGTCACTGCCGGGCGATCCGCAGCGTGACGGCAGCCCCTGGCAGTATCAGGCGGCAACAGCACGCCAGGATGCCCCCGGCGCCCATACTTACGCGACCCGCTGCGCCTCCTGCCATGGCCTCGACGGCAAAGGCCAACCCGACTGGATGCCGCCCCTAGCCGGCGCTACCTCGGCCCTGGCCAAGGAAAACGCCTCCGCGATCAACATCACCCTCAACGGCTCGCAACGCGTCGTCACCGCTGGCCTGCCGGACGCCTACCGCATGCCAGCGTTCCGTGAGCAATTGTCCGACTCGGAAATCGCCGACGTCCTGAGCTACGTGCGCGGTACCTGGGGCAACCACGGTGGTGCGGTCGATGCAAAGGCCGTGGGCAAGTTGCGCGGGCATACCGACCCGGCGAGCAGTAGCCCGATCATCTTGCATATGCGTTGATCGGTCGCGATCAACTGTGGGAGCTGGCTTGCCTGCGAATGCATCGACTCGGTTTAACTGATTAACCGAGGTGTTTGCATCGCAGGCAAGCCAGCTCCCACAGCGTCGGCTGCAAGGCCGCGCTATTTATTTTCGTCCGCCTTACCTTCCTGCATCTGCACCGACGACTGGGTGCCACTGTTGTTGTCTTTAGTGGCGTTGTCGGCGTTGTCAAAACAGCCGTGCAGCATGAACGCGCTGCACAGGCCCAGGCACATATAAAGCTTCTTCATGATGGTTCACCTGTTGGCGAGTGAGTGATATCGGCGCGACGAAAGCACGACTCGTCCGCCCATAACCTATCTGGCTGGAACAGAAGCGCTGGCGTTCAAAAAATAGCCCCTTGGCCGACGAATGGGGGCCGCGTGTTATTCAAATGGGATCACCGAGATCTTGCCGTTGCGTTCAAGAATCGCGAAGCGGACTGGCCATGGTGCTGATTGCCAATGGCCGGATCCCCTTCGATCCCGCCAACCCGAGCGGGTCGGTAAAAATCCTGAACAAGCATTTGCAAGCGTTGGAAGCGGCGCTGCGTGAGCAGGCAAGCACCGGCACGCCGCCGACAGAGATCAGCACACGTGAGCGCCTGGGTAAGAACAGCAGCCGCAGGCCCTCATTGGTGTGTGCCGACTAACGTCAGGCTTTGGTTCGGCTACAACCGATCCGGCTCGGCAACTGGCCCTGCCTGGCCTTCAGCGTGGCCTGCATCGCTTGCGGCAAGGTGTTCCAGAACGTCAGCCCCGAGCGCTCCTCGATGTGATCCACAGTGACCTGATAATCACAGAAGTCTGCGCCCTTGGGGGTTTCCTGGTTCATCACGAATGAGGCGTACAGGCCCGTTTCCGGCGAACTGCCGACCACGATGATTTTCCAGTAGCCGCTGGGGATGGTGTGCACTTTGTTCGTGCCCGGCAACGAGCCGACAAAATGCTCATACAGCGGCCCGGTAGCCACATACACCTGATCGACGCCTGGCTCCTTGCTGAGGTTGCGTTCCTGATCTTCCAGGCGCGCCCACGGCCCTTGGTTGAGTTCGGCCTTTTGCGGGGTGATGTTGGACAGGTAGTTGAGTGTTTGCCAGTCGGCCACCCCGGCCATTGACGCGAGGTTGGCCTGATGCCCACGGTCGATTTTGAGCGCGACGTTGGCGCCGTTGTAATCCACCGGGTCCAGGGTTTCCCCGGCCGGAATATCCGGGTCGGTCCGCCAGTCGCGAGAGCGTCCGCTGGCCGCAGTGGTCTTGGTGATCTTGTAGGACACCCAATTGGCAAACTTGGTCGAGCCGTTGTTGTTCAACGTGTAGGCCTGGCGGTTCAAAGTCACTGGGCTGCCGCCGGTGGGGCAGCCAACCGCACAGTTATCGAACGACAAGGGTGGCGCCGGGAGGACGACGGGCGGGCGTGTGGGTGTGGTACAGGCGGCCATCAACGGGATCAACGAAAACGCCAGGTACTTGAACGATGTGCTTCCTTGCATGGTGTTACTCCTTGGGATAAATATCTTGAAAGATCAAAATGGCCTCGGCTGATGCGCTTCCTGCGCATGCCGAGATAACCATTGGATCACATAAACATTTCTAAACAACAACAGCAACCAGGCCCGTAGAGGTCACTGCGTTTATCGATAGGGCGGCGCGTTCGTTGTCGTGATGGTGTGATCAGACATGGGTGTACCCAATGGCGCGTTCAGCGTTGCGTCCAATTGAACGCGCCGTATCCCCTTCCTACAGCATTTCCATCAACCTTTCTCATAAGCGCCTCCAGCGCTTGCAGATCAGGCAACGGCGCCGCGCTGATCAGCACGTTGGGCACATGGCACCACGCAAGCGCGGGCGACGCGCGTTCGCTCTGGCCATAGATCAACACATGACGAATCTGTGGGTTGTCCCTGATGAACCAGAGCAAATCGAATTTCACGCTGTGCGCCAGGGCGGCATTGATGATCAGCACATCCAGCGGCGTATCGCCGAACTCCACAGCACTGAGGACTTCATCCAGCCGGTGTATCGGCGCGATACGGTAATAGCCCAACTGGTTCAACGCCCGCTCGATTTTCAAGCGGTAGAAGTGCTGCCCATCGGCAATCAGAATACGTAGCGCTTTATTGGTCATGTATCCACCACTCACTGATAAATGATCGTGAAGGTTGCCGACGCATTCGCCGGCCCCGGCGTGACCTTGGCCCCGGTTTGCAGGTAGCGCGCGCGCAGCGGGATGGAATAACTGCTTTCGGTACTCCTGAGGGACAGGCCCGCGTTTCGGTTGCTCGCCAATGGCAGGGCAACGCCGTTGCTGGTGGCGACCTGAATGCCGACGCCAGTCGCGGCAGGCGCATTGCCGGCCGTGCTCGGGTCGAGGCTCAGGATGCCGTTGCTTGCATTGATGGCCGTCCGAGCCGGGTCGATGCGGTATTGCAGTGTGTTGTTGACGCGGGCCCCGCTGGTGCCGGTGCCGGTGGGTGAGTTACCGCTTTGTGAAATCCAGCCGGTACCGGTAGTGGAAAACATGCCGTTGAACGCCGGGCAGTCATTCAAGGCGATGGCAAAATCCGTCCAGCCAGTGCTGCTGTTGAGGCCAGTGAATTTATTGACCAGGTGGGTGCCCATGGGCACCGAGACATCCGGTGTACTGCAGGTTCGCGAAACAATCTGGATGCTGCCGGAAATGCCCATCCTGAAGCCGGTCATTCTGGCGTCGCCGAAATTGCCGAACAGACTCACGATCGGCAATGTACTGCCCACCAGCACACCCGGCGTCACCTCGCCAATCTTGATCAATATCAGCTCAAAGTTCGAAGGCCCGTCAAACGGCACGAGGCATCGCCACCCCTGTGTACACGTGGTCCATGCCTTGGCGCTTTGCCTGGGCAGCAGGCCACCGTTGCTATTGAAAGCAACGCCCAATCCGGGAACGCTGGTTCTGTAGACTTTATTGGCATAGGTGCCACTGGTCACATTGGCCAGGGCATAGCTGGATTCAACCGTGAGTTCGGTCCACTGTTGATACGGTGCGAAAAGGCATTCCAGCTTCACTGCCTGACCTGAGGCCATGCTGAACTTTTGACGATAGACCTCAGTGCCCACCGGCACATCACGCCCGACGGTGATCGCCGATATCTGCAACGGCATGGAGCCCACGGCAGGCCGGATACCGTCCATGTAGGAACAAGTGACCGCCATGGCCGTGCCGGCCGAGGCCCACAAGGCCATACCCAACAACCCCAGTTTGATCAAAGAGCCGATGTTCATAACGCTACCTTCTGCTGGGTGTTGGGCCGCACGCTATCAGCGACCTGTTTGCCGGCCGCACACACGGCGTCCACTTGTTGCAGCTGTTGCCCATCGCCAGGGCCTGGCGGGATCGTCAGCGCACACTGCTGCTGCGCCTGGCTGCCCCAGTTGACCAGCAAGCGGCGCGTCTCGGGTTTGATCCGCGCATACAGTTGCCCGCCCTGCCCGACCACGCCCACGGTGGCACCCTCGCCATCGGTCACGCCCGCGCCGAACGGCAGGCTGCTGCCGTCGTCCAGGCGCACATTGAGCAGCACCGCGCGGCCCTGGTTGGTGGTGTATTTGAGGTGCACGACTGCACCGGCACGCGGCGCGGTCTGTTGGCTGGTTTCACTCAACTCAACGTCCAGGGAACTGCCGATCGGGTCGATCGCCACCTCGTTCAACTCATATGGGCGCAGGTACGGCACCACGGCGTTGCCGCTGCCGTCGAGCCTCAGGCCCGGGTAGCCGGAGACCTTCGCCCCCTCGGCGCCTGGGGCGCTGACCACGGCTATGGTTTCACCGCGGTAAGGCGTCATGGTCACACCATCGCCATGGGCCACCACTGTGCCGCTCGCACCCACCGACGCGCTGGTATAGCCATCGCCTCGGCCCAGAGCGGCACTGAGCATGGCGCGGGCGCCGGTGTACTGGCCGTTGAGCGCGGCACTCTTGGTGTTGCTGGCGCCGTCATGGCCAAAGGTGGCGCCATAGCCGTATTGGCGATCCTGGCCGGCAGTGCCGCTGATACCCGCCTGCTCGCTGTAATTGCCGCGGGGGTCACGGCCCAGTTGTGCGGTGACTTGCGGCCCATAGCCCGAGCCGCCAAATTCGAGCGGCATGCTCATGGTCAGCAGAAAACTGTTTTCCATATCGCCCAGGCCCATGCGGCTGCGGTTGGCGTTCACGCTGAAACTCACCCTGTTGAACTGCTTGCTGTAGCTGAACTGGTACTGCACGTCGCTGCCCTGCTGGTTCCAGTAGTTCTGGGCATAGCCGCTGATCGATACCTGGCCCCAAGGCCCGAAGCTCTGGTCGGCGGTGAGTGACAAGCGGCTGCGCGGGCGACCGAACTGGCTGGTGTCCCAACCGTTTTTCTCGGCATCGAGCAACTGCACGGCATTGCTGAAATCCAGGTAGTCACGGGTGGAAAAACGGTAGGCCGCCACCGAAAAGTTACTGCCGGTGCTAAGAATGTTCTTGCTGTAGGACAGGCGCATGCTCTGCCCCTTCGCTCGGCCGGCAGCCAGGTCGGTCTGGGCATGTGTCACGTCCACCGCCATGGCGCCGATCGGCGTGCCGAACGCCAAGCCTGTGAGGACAGCCGCGTAGTGATCGCTCGATTGCACACCGCCGAACCCGGTGAAGGTGTTGTTCAGGCCATATTGCAGCGTGCCTTGCAGCAGGCGCGTCTGCTCGTCAACGAAGTTGTTGCGGGTTTCACCGGCGGTGACGCTGAAACGTGACGTGCCAGGACGCAGCAACTGACTGACCGAGGCATAGGGCACGATAAAGTTTTGTTCGGTACCGTCCGCCTCGGCCACGCTCACGTTGAGATCGCCCCCGTAGCCGGTGGAGTACAGGTCGTCAATGACGAAGGCGCCGGGGGCGACCGTGGTTTCCAGCAGCACGTTGCCGGCCTGGCGAATGGTGACGCGCGCATTGGTGCGGGCGATGCCCCGAATAACCGGCGCATACCCGCGCATGGAATCGGGCAACATGCGGTCATCACTGGCCAATTGCACGCCGCGATAAGACAAGGTGTCGAAGATCTCGCCGCTGGTGTTGGACTCACCCACAGTCAGCTGGCTTTTCAGCGCAGTGATATCGCGTTGGGCGTAGCTGTCCAACGCCTGGTACTGGCTACCGTTGCGCGATTGCCAGCCTACCGATGCATTGTGACGCAAGCGCCAATCACCAAGGTTGAGGCCGGCATTGAGCCCCAGGAAGGCCGAGTCATTGTTGCCACTGCGGGTGCGGTTGCGATTGGCATTGAAGTTGTAACTGAGCAGGCCTGCGGTGACGCCACGGTCCCACAGCTCAGGGCTGACATAACCCCGCGAATTTCGCTTCAAGGCCGCCTGGGGGATACTGAGGTCGAGTGCCTGGTTCTCCGGGGAGAAGTTCGCACTGGCACCCTGGATCAAACTGCTCAACGCCGTGCAACCTGGACCGTCAAGCGCCTGGCGGGCTTCGGGCGACAATTTGGCGATGTTCACGCCCTGGCGCTCAAGCAAGCCATGGTCCATGCACACCACCGGCTTGCTGCCGTCGGGCTGGGCTTCGATACGAATGTCCTGGCGGCTGTTCAACTGGCCGTTGAGCACAACGTCCGCACGGTACTGCCCTGGGGTCACCGGGTTACCGGCCTGGTATTTGCCGAGGTCGAGATTGCGTGAGTCTTCCGGCAGGAATGCATCGTTGAACTGCACCTCTTGCGCCAGCGCGGCGTGTACACCCCAGGCGCCTGACGTGACGGCCAATACCTTGAGTATCAAGCGGGTGAGCGGATTCAGGGCGAAGCGAGGCGGCGCCCCCAGAGGCGGCCTGGAGCGGGAAGAGGTCTGCATAAATGACTCGCGGGTAAAGACGTCAGGAATTGATCAGGGCGTGAGTGCTTTCCGAGTCGGGATCAGCGCGCCGTAATCGTTGATTGCGCTGAACTCCACCTGTGCGCCTGCGGCGGGTGGAGTTTTAAGAGTTGGCAGCGGGAATTGCCGGGTTTGACCCGGGCTCACCATGCCGTCCTCACTGCGCGCACGCTGACCGCCGGCCACCAGGTCCAGCTCGACCAGCGATACATGAAACGCCGACGGGTTGAACGCTTGCAGGGCCAGGCCCTGACCATCGCTGGCCGTAACCAGTTGCCATTGCACCTGTTCAATCGCTTCGCTGGCAGTACCTGCAAGGCCGGTCGGGCGATAGAACAATTTGATCCGCGAACGGAAGGCCATTTGCAGGGTGTTCAGGTCTTCCCCGGCTTCGGGTTTAGGCGGAATTTCCAGCACGTTGAGCCAGAAGACCGACTCCTTGTCCTGGGGCAGCGCTGTCCCCGTGAACAGCACTCGCAGGCTTTGGCCCTTGGTCGGGTCGATACGCGCCACCGGAGGCGAAAGCAGGAACGGCGCCTTGGAGCTGGTGGGGGTGGACTCCACACTGCCGGTGTCAATCCACGCTTGCATCAACGCGGGTTGAGTACCGTTGTTATTGAGTTTTACCGTGACTTCTTTCTGGTCCGCCGGGTAGATCACGCGGGTGCCGGTGATCACTACACCCGCCAGCGCCTGGGAACACCCAAGTGCCACAAGACTTGCCAGAAGCATTTGTTTAAATGGAAGTATGCAAGGCATGACTTAGTCCCAATGCCGCCCCGAAAGCACGCCCTTTAAATACACAACAGGGCGTGCCTTCATTACTGGCGTCTTACTGATAATTGATGGAGTAAGTCACGTTGCTGATAACAGTGCCCGGCGTGGTCGCGGCCTGGGCGTAGTACTGAACAGAGTACGGCAGGTCTGCGCTGAGTGTGGTGGCATCGATGTCGATACGGCTGGTGGACGCCACTTGTGCGGTATCACCGGCCTTGATGGCCTTGCCATTGGATGCGTCGACCAATTGCAGTTGAACCTTGGTGGCACCGCCGCCCATGTTCTTCAAGTTGCCGCTGGCCGGGTCAACCGAGCCACCGGCTTCAAAGAATGCAGCCGCGGTTTTCAGCGCTGCCGAGCATTTGCTCAACTGAATGCTGAAACCGGTCTGGCCGGCCACCTGACCAGCCGAGGTCAACGAGGCAGTGGAAATGGTCGGCAGCGTGACGGTAGAGCCTGCCGAGCCGGGCTGCCCATTCACTGCAACCTGGCAGGTCTCGGCCTTCAGTTCACCGTTGAAATTGATGGTGCCATCCGAAGCCATGGCAGCGGAGGTGGCGGTGGCGGCGACCAGTGCAGCGAGGACGCGGGCTTTGTAATTCATGAGTAACTCCGAGAGAGCGATATACCAGGTAAGTGAAGAAGTTCCCGGTGCTGGATAACTTCTGTGTTGTTGCGCAGTGAAGTGTAGGGAGTCCGCGCAACACCCAATATAGGAGTGCTCCTAAAAACAACTAAGCCACTCAATATTTTCAACAATGAACGTCTGTTTCGCTCGGCAAAAACTTACGCACTTCAACTTATGTTATTTGTTTTTAGAGTCACTACTTCGTCTATAGGAATGGTCCTAAAAACCAGGCTGTCGAGGCAAGACGCATTATTCAATAACCGGCCGCAGCCCAGTCTTGCGCCATAAGATTGAGTTGATCCGCAACCGCTACGGTTGGCCAGTTCACTTCATCGTGCAACAACGACTCGATCCCTTCGGCGCCGGCCGCAATCGCAGTCCAGCCTACCGTCTGTGCAGCCCCCTTTAGCCGATGCGCAGCCTGCAGGGCAACCGGGCGATCACGCAGGGCAACAGCGCTGAACAGACGGTTCAGATCCTGGCGCAGTGCTTCTTGCCGCCCTTCCCGCTCTTGCCCTGAGGCAGCATGCACCTGCGCCGCTGGTATCAGGACCTGATCGCACCACAGCTCGATCATTTGCTGCAATTTGTCCTGACGCACCGGCTTGCTCAGCACGCCGTCCAGGCCGGCCTCAAAACAGCGTTCAAGATAGTCATTACCTGTTACCTGCGACATCGCAATGATTGGGCAATGCCCGCGCTGTTGTTGGCGCTCCACGTCGCGCAAAGGGCCGCTCAGGTTGAACGCCTGATGCTCATCGATCAGTACCAGATCGACCCTGTGCTGATTGAAGAGCGCCAGCGCCTCGTCACCCTTGGCCGCCAGCCGTACGCCCAGGCCAAAACCTTGAAGCAATGCCTGTACTGCTTGCTGATCGGCATATTCACCTCCCGACACGAGTACCCATAATGAAACCTCCCTGGAAGCCGCATCAGGATCGGCTGCCCGCACAGGCGGCTCAAGCGGTCCAGCCCACTCGACGGGCAACCTCACGTCGACTTGAGTGCCGCTCCCCGGGACGCTGCTCAAGGTCAGCTGGCCGTGCATCAACTTCACCAAACGGCGACAGATCACCAGCCCCAAACCGGTGCCGCCGCTACGCTTGAACGACTGCCTGGCGCGAGCATAGGGCCGAAACAGCGCAGCTTGCGCCTGGTCGGACAACCCAATGCCGGTGTCGACCACGCGAATCAACGCCTGCGAAGTTACCCCCGGCTGTGCGTCGGGCAACAGCAGTTGCACCTCCACTCGGCCGTGCTCGGTGAACTTGATGGCGTTGGAGATCAGGTTACGCAGCACCTGGGCCACCCGCTGGTCATCGAGCAGTGCTGAAGCGACTGGGCGCTGGCCAGTCAATGTCAACGTCAGGCCCTTTTCCTCGGCATAGCCTCGGTAATCATCCACCTGCTGTTGCAACAGTGACCACAAGTCCACCGGCTCAAGATTGAGCTGCAATTGCCCGGCCTCCATCTTGGAGATATCCAGCACATCGTCGACCAGGCGCAGCAAGGTATTGGCGCCGGTATTGGCCAGGTCCGTGAAGTGCCGCTGCTGTTCGTCCAGCGGGGTGTGCTCAAGCAGCTCGACCGCCGCCAGCACTGCATTCATGGGCGAGCGCACTTCATGGCTCATGACCGCGAGAAACATCGCTTTCTCGCGCTCACGCTGCACCGCGCGCCGCCGCTGCAACCGGCTTTGCCACACCAGCGTAATGAGCAACAGCACAATGGCCAGCAACAGCCACAACTCACCCGCGTAATGTTCGGCGATGGACCTGATGGTCGGGATATCCAGGTTCATGTCGGCAAACCAGGCATCGAAGATCGCCTTGCGCTCATCCCCGGTGATGGAGGCCAATGCCTTCTCCAGGATCGACAGCAGGATCGCATCGCTGTCGCGCACCGCCATGCTGACGCCGGTGTGCAGTTGCGGCACCACGCCGGATATCTGCAAGACGCCCTGGTACTGACGGGAAAGATACGGGATCAACAACCACTCCGAAGCGATAGCGGCGTCTGCCTTGCCGTCCTTGACCATCGCCATCATGTCGACCGCGTTCTGGGCGGCGATGAGCGTAACTCCTGGGGCCTCTTCGCGCAGGAATGCGCCATAGACTTCGCGTCCCAACATGACCAAGCGTTTGTGGGCAAGCTGTTCCAGGCCTGCCAGCGGCTGATCGCCAAAACGACTGACAAGAATCGTCGAGCTGGTGTTGTAAGGCAGGGTGTAAAGCATCCCACGATCCTGGGCCGGGTCGTCGGAACGCCGCCGTGTGGACAATATGTCCACCTCGCCGCTGATCAGCATATCCTTGCGCGCACTGCGCGTGGTGGTCAGCACCGGCTCGAAATGCAGACCGGTACGCAGGCTGATCAGCCTCAGGTATTTAGCCGACAGACCGCGCAATTGGCCGCCACTCATGTATTCGAAAGGCAGCAGGTCCTCGAACACACCCACACGCAGCACCGGATGAGCAGCTATCCAGTCCACCTCCGGCTGCGTCAATCCCATGGGTGGTGAACTGGCGTACACGCCCACCGACGCCGGAAGGCACATCAACGTCAGTACCAGCAGCAGGCGCCGCATCAGCGTGCCGTCCGCTGCGCACGCGTCGCCGGCAGTACGTCGAGCGCTGTATCGCCGCTCAACGCGGCCCACTGTTGCAACAACGGCTGCAAGGCTTGGGCGTGCACTGGCCCCCACTCTGCTTCGCTGTACAGCAGACGCTCCATGTACTCGGCGGCCTGCGCCAGTGCCGACCACTCCATGATCAATGCAGCCCCATGCAATCGATGCGCTACGTGCTGCGCCGATGCGCGGTCGCACAGGGCGACGGCTTTGACCAGGTTTGCCAGGTCACCGGCCATTTCACGGTTGATTGCGGCTTGATCCAGCAAAGGCGCCATCAAGCTGGTACTGGGGGCGGCCAGCTTGACCCCGCACCAGCGTTCAATGACTTCGCACAACTGCCCAAGGCGTATGGGCTTGCTCAAGGTCGCGTCCATGCCCGCCTCGATACAGCGTTGAAGATGACGGTCGCCGGTCAGGGCAGAGATCGCGATAATCGGGCTGCGTGTGCGCCCCAGTTGCATTTCCAGGGCGCGCAACCTGCGCACCAGGCCATAACCGTTTTCATCGGGCAAATCGCAGTCCATCAGCACCAGGTCGTATACGGTTTCCCTGAACAGCGGCCAGGCTTGCGCGGCGTCGGCAGCGATCACTGGCTGACAGCCAAATGCACTGATTTGCGCGCGTAATACCTCCTGGTTGGCGTAGGTATCTTCCACCACCAAAATCTGCAGGCCGCTCACGGTTGGCTGGGTTGAGGGGGCCGCTTGCGGCATCAAGACCGCTGGCTCCTCGCCGATGCTCACCGGTAAGCGGATAGCCACTGTCGTGCCTGAGCCCGGCTCGCTGGTCAGCGTCAACGTGCCCTGCATCAAACCCACCAACTGCCGACAAATCATCAGGCCCAACCCGGTGCCCCCCGTGCGCCGGGAGGATTCGCGGGCCTGGGCATAGGGGCGAAACAGGGCGGCCTGCACCGCGTCTGAAATGCCGACGCCACTGTCGCGCACCTCAATCTGCAATTGCGCAGTGCCGTGCACTGCAACCGC
The DNA here is from genome assembly GCF_036346515.1 of Pseudomonas sp. AM4(2022). NCBI lineage: Bacteria > Pseudomonadati > Pseudomonadota > Gammaproteobacteria > Pseudomonadales > Pseudomonadaceae > Pseudomonas > Pseudomonas sp. AM4(2022). The sequence continues at coordinate 82,542 of NZ_JAOTNW010000015.1, read as the reverse complement.
TAACGCCACAGTGATGTCGACACCGCCTGTGTCGGTAAACTTGATGGCATTGGAAAGCAGGTTATGAAAAATTTGCGTGAGCCGGGAGCTGTCGAGCAACAACAAGGGGAGCTGCGCCTGAATATGGCAGTTCAAGCTCAGGCGTTTTTCCCGCGCACGCAGTCGATGCAGGCCGACTACGCCTTGGACCAATGCCTCCATGTCGATTGCCTCGACGGCCAGCCGTGGCGGTTTGGCATGCGAGCCAGGCCTGTCCAGGACATCGTCCAGCAGGCGCCCCAGCGCGTTGGCCCCACTGTTGGCCAAATGGGCCAAATGGCGCTGTTGCTGGTTGAGCCGGGTATGCCCGAGCAACTCCATCGCCGCCAGCACCGCGTTCATCGGTGAACGGATTTCATGCCCCATCACCGCCAGAAACATGGTTTTTTCCTGCTCGTTACGCACCGCCAGGCGCCGTTGACGCTGGCCTCGATACAGCAGTGCGCACAGGCTGACCAGCACGAGCGCGCCAAGGATCAACACATGCAAATAATGGGCGGCGATACTGGGCAGCGATGGAACATTCAGGTCCAGATCCTGGTACCAGCGCCCATACAGACCGTTGCGTTGCTCGACGGTGATGGAGGCGAACACCTTCTCCAGTATTGAATACAGCATGACCTGGTCTGTACGGGTCACCATGCTCACATCCAGCACTTGGCTGCCGAGCACACCGGATACTTCCAGAATGCCCTGGAACCGTTGATACAGATAAGGCATTAGAAAGATGGCTGACGCGATTGCCGCATCGGCACTGCCGTCTTCAACGCTGGTCAGTATCTCCAGGGCTGAAGCGCTTTTTTTGAAAGTGGCCTGAACTCCTTTACGCCGGAAAATTTGCTCGTAATACGCCACATTGTTGGGTATCGCGACGGTTTTACCTTGCAGTTGATCAAGATCGAAAGCGTCGGGGCTCTCAACCCGCGTCACAATGACAGGTGAGGTCGATTCGTAGGCAAGCGTTCGAAGCCCCTTGGTAGTGGGTTCAGACCTGAAGCGTAAATAAGACGACAGCAGGTCAACCTGGCCTTCAAGCAACATTTTCTCGCGCTCGGCCAGCGTTTTTCCGGGTACGAACGTGAACTGAAGGCCGGTCGCGGCCGTGACGAATTGCAAATACTCTATCGACCGCCCGCGCATGACTGCGTTGCTGATGTATTCGAAAGGCATCAGGTCTTCGACCACGCCGACCCGTAATACTGGATGCGTCTGGACCCAATCCTTTTGCTCTGCACTCAGCTCGACCGGACCGGCCCTTGCAGCAGGCACCATCATTATCAGCAAGCTACATAACGCCACGGCACACAGCCCCGTTTTCATGGTGTACCGATAATCTTGTTGAGCTTGAACAGCTCATTGTTCGACGTCACCCCAAGCTTGCGGAATGCCGAGGTTTTTTGCGTGCTGATGGTTTTGATGCTGCGATTGAATTTCTCGGCAATTTCACTCACGGTCATGCCTGCCAGATAACAGCGAATGACTTCCTGCTCGCGGCTCGTCAGTTCTGCCAGCGCCAGTGCATCGCGCTCCTCGTTGGTGCTTTCACGCGTCTCACCCGTGACCGTTTCCGCCAAGCGATAGGTCATGTCGGTGTTCAAATACACGGCGCCCGCTGCGACTTTGCGAATCGCTTTCACCAACTGGCTCATGTCTTCGCCCTTACCCACAAAACCACGGGCCCCCACGCGCATGGCCAGGCCCACTGTCGCCGGATCATGATGACTGGACAAGATCAGGATGTGGCAATTGGGAAATTTGACGCGTAACGCACGGATCAGTGATACACCGTCCAACTCATTGGGATTAAGAGAGAAATCCAGCAGTAGTAAATCTGCCGGTGCTGTAACAAGACCGGCAATCAAGTCGCGGCTTTTTTCATAAATGCCAACCACTTCAAAGTTCACCTCGGCTGCCAACGTACTGGCAAGGCCATGTCGAACGACTGCGTGGTCATCCAATAACGCAATGCGTATGGGTTTCATCGTGATCGTACCCTCTCGGCCCGGCGCGCGCCGCACCGTCGAAACACAGGGATAACTCATCGATACAACGTCTAACACGCACATGAGTATATGCAACAACCGCAAAATGACACGCGCACAGCAGATGAATTCGCACCGTTCAAACTCCTTCGATAATATGCCTGATCCTGAATAGCTCATTGTTCGACATCACCCCCAACTTGCGAAATGCGGCGGCTTTTTGCGAACTGATGGTTTTGATACTGCGGTTGAATTTCTCGGCGATCTCGGTGATGGTCATGCCGGCCAGGTAACATCGAATCACCTCCTGCTCGCGCGCAGAAAGGCTGACAAAGCGCAGGGCTTCATCCCTGCCCTTGGTCTCGCCGTCATAGCTCACGGCGGTGGCTTCTGCCACGCGATAGGCCATGTCCGGGCTCAAGTACACGGCGCCTGAGGCCACCAGCCGGACCGCGCAGATCAACTGCTCCATGTCTTCGCCCTTGCCCAGAAACCCGCGTGCGCCGACCCGTAACGCCAGGATTGCGGTCGCTGCGTCATGGTGCGTGGAAAAGATCAGAATCCGGCAGGCTGGAAACTTCACGCGCAGCGCGCGAATCAACGATATACCATCCAGTTCGCAGGGGCCCAGCACAAAATCCAGCAGCAATATCTCGGCCGGTGCTGTCGCCAGCCCGGTTATCAGGTCACGGCTACGGCTGTACACGCCGACCACTTCAAAATCCGGTTCCTGTACCAGTCGATTGACTAAACCATGTCGTACAATTGCATGATCATCCAGCAAAGCAATGTGTAAACGTTTCATAGATCAAGGAACACTCTTTATAACGAGCAAAAAGACGAGAACAGCAACTTTATTGACTGTTAATTGGTTCTCGACTTCTCAAGCGCAAGTTCGCCAGCCGAGCTGGCCACGCCTCAGCAGCAGGACATTCAAAAGTACTGAACAATTGAAAAATCAGACGATGCGAAACTTAATGCAATTGCATTCAAATGAATATCAGACTGCTCTTAAAAGCGTAGGGCTCACTCAGCCAGCGATGTACCGGGACTGCTCTGTTGAATCACAAAGTTGAGGAAAGCATCGATTTCCATTGGCCGCGCCAAGGCATAGCCTTGTCCGATCCGGCAGCCCAAACGGTGCAGCAACGGGATCGTTGATTCATCCTCGATCCCCTCCGCCACCAGGCTCAGGTTGAGCAGCCGCGCCCAGTTGACGATGCCGGCGATGACATTGCGCGACGAGGAATGCTGTTCGACACCCCGGACAAACGAACCATCGATTTTCATCTCGTCAAACGACAGGTTTGCCAGTAAGGCGAAGGTTGCCGCCCCGGTACCGAAATCGTCCATCGACACCTGGAAACCCTTGGCCCGAATCGCAGTTAACGAAGCCGACAGGTGCAGCTCATTGGGTTCGGGGACGTCTTCGGTCAGCTCAATCTTGAGCAGGTGATTGGGCAGCTCTGCCTGGCGCATTCTGGCCGCCAGGCGATCGGCGAAGTTGGGCGTACAAATCGTCTTGGCTGAAGCATTCACGGCGATGGGAATCTGGATGTTCGCGCGTTTGAGCGACAGCATGACCTTGATCGTCCACATCTCCACCAGGCTGAACAACAGCAAATCCAGGCCCAGGCGGTTGACCAAAGGCATCAGTACCGAAGGCGGTACTTCACCAAAGCGTGGGTGCTTCCAGCGCACCAACGCTTCGGCCCCCACAATGCGTCGGCTGAGCAATTCGAACTGCGGTTGAAACACAAAGCGCAGCCCGTCGCCGGTCGTCAGCGCATGGATCACCTCATCTTCGGCCAGGGCGTCGAAGGTGTTTTTGCGTAGCGAGGGGTCGGGTTGCACGCGGGTCAGTACCGTGGCGCGCAATGCATCGCCCAGGTCCAGGGTGCCGCCTTCGCGCACGATCTCGACGAAAATGCCCGCCGCCCTCGCCAAACGGGCATGGGACTCCAGGGCGCTGACGGCGACTCCACCCATGTACTTGACCCACAGCGGCTTGGCCGACCTTTCACGTGCAGACGTACGTGCACCGTCAGCGGCCCCACCCGGCGCGCCCAGCGTGGTTTCGCCCATCCAGAAAATGCCTGGAAACTGGGCCAGTTTGCCTGACTCGTGACGGGCCTTGAGCAAGCTCGGCAACATCAAGCCATCGCCGCATTCAGGGCGAATTTCACACACGATGACATCGACCGGATAATCCTCCAGCCACGCCTGCAGCGCGTCCAGGGATTCGACGTTGGCCAGGGGCAGAACGCCCATGCCGCTCAAGGCGGATGCAAGCCGATGTGCGCACGCCGCATCGGATGCCAGCGTAATTACACGTAACGCGCTGAACTCGTTGGGCACGGCGACATTTAGGATCATGACAAGGAATTTCCCGAGACCATTTCTTCAGGGAAAAAGCTTATCAGCGCCAAAAAAGAAACAAATAGGACTGGGACTAAAATCCAGCGCGGCATATGCGCGTGTGCCGCCAGAGCTTCCAGACTCAAGGCTTGCTTGAAGTTTTTCCTGAACCAGGAAAACGTCTTCACCATGCGCTGACGCAGCGTGCCGTCGCCGACGATATACTATCGATAAGGCGGCGCGTTCGCTGTCGTGATGATGTGATCAAGCGCGGGAGGGTAATGAAGTGTTTAAACAGAGGATGCTCAACGACCATGACTGAATTGCCCCCCGCTGCCCCACACTGGCTGATCCGCCAAGCCACCCCCGACGATGTGCATGCCTTGGTCGCACTGGATGCCTACGCAACCGAGCACGCCAGTCGTCGCGTGTTTATCTATGACGCCATGGTTCGCCAGCAATGCCTGGTAGCCGCCGACGCCAACCTGTGCGCCGGCTACCTGGTGCTCACCCACGATTTTTTCAACCATGGGTTTATTGCGCTGGTGGTGGTTTCACCGCTGTACCAGCGCCAGGGCGTCGCCCTTCGTCTGCTGGCAGCGGCCGAAGCAGCCTGCAAGACGCCCAAGCTGTTCGCGTCGACCAATGCCTCCAACAGAGCGTCACAGGCCCTGCTGATGAAAGCTGGCTTTATTCCCAGCGGACAGATCGAGAATCTGGATGAAGATGACCCTGAACACATTTACGTCAAATTCGTCCATTGATCCCGCTCAGGCCCAGGCAATCAGCCGCGCGGCCAAGTAAAGACCCACCCCAAACACCCCATGGCTGATCACACTGCGCAGGCAATTCTTGCCTGGCGCGGCTGTTTTGGAGGATGCAAACCCGGCCCCCATCGCAGGCTGTATCAGCAACAGCGGGACGGCCACTGTCACCACACCCAGTATCAGTGCCGGCAAAATGGTGGGGGCCTGCAGCCAGGCAATCCCTTCAACCCACACCAGCGTGATCGCAAAAACAACACCGGTGACGTAATGCGCGACCCAGCCCAGGGCCACTTCACCTCGAACGGATGACGCCTGCCCTATGCTGGCGTGAACAAACCGCCCTTGGCACGCGTGACCGACCCAACGCCCCACAAACGCGAAATTCAGCGTTTGAACCCCAAGAGCCTTCATCAACAGCATCCACATATCCATCACGGCGGTAGCTCCCGCCCCTAACAATACAACCTGTGCGACCACTTCCAGCGTTGCCATATCTACCTCTTATTCATGGACCCATCGAACGTGCGCAGGCATCATAGAAGTTGAAGTCAACTTCAAGTCAATGGGTTACCAATGGATATCGCAGAGGTCGTCAAGCGCACGGGAGTCCCTGCCCATACCTTGCGTTTTTATGAGAAGAAAGGCTTGATCACCTCGATCAGCCCGGCCGGTATTCGCCGCCAGTTTCCAGCGGCGGTGATTGAGCAGTTAGCGCTGATTGCACTTGGGCAGGCGGGTGGACTTTCGCTGGATGAAATACAGGCCATGCTATCGCCAAACGGCCAGGCTGATGTGGACAGAGCGGTGCTGCTGGCCAAGGCCGACGAGATTGATACGACGGTCAGGCAACTGCGCGCCATGAGCCGTGGCTTGCGGCACGCGGCAGCCTGCCCTGCGCCTGATCACGCGCAATGCCCGAACTTTCGTCGGCTGCTCAAAATCGCTGCCGCGGGGGTCTTTAAACGCGACAGCGCCCACCGCCCCGACGGTGTTCGCCCTGCACACTCAAACGTTGAGGCCGTATGATTCGCGACTTTCGAAACGCTGATGTAGAACCTGTGCTGGACATTTGGTTGCAAGCGTCAATCCTGGCCCACCACTTCATTGCCCCTGAGTTCTGGCATGAACAATTGGGCGCCATGCGCGAGATCTACCTACCAAGCGCCGTGACACGCGTGTTTGAGGTTGATGGACAAGTCCGGGGGTTCAGTTGCGTATATGAAAACACCTTGGCAGCGCTATTTGTCTCACCTGCTCATCAGGGCCGCGGCGTAGGCACGCAGTTGCTGGAGGATGCCATGGGGTCTAGAGCCGCTCTTCAACTGAGCGTGTATTCGCAGAATGTTGCCAGCCTTCATTTCTACCAGAAGCACGGATTTATCGTCCTCAGCGAACAGCGGGACGAACACACGGGTCACCTTGAAAAGGTGATGCGCTGGGTATCTGATCGCTCACCCAACCCACGGCCCTGAACCCGATGATCCGGCAAGATCAGCGGACTGGCCGGGGGAGCGCTACGCGGGAACCTTTTCTCGAATGCGCAATCTGTGGTTCACCCTTTTGAACCGATCGAGACCCTGCGCATGCTTGTGAAAAAAGCCGTCCTCTGCCTGGCACTGCTAAGTGCCGGCTTCATCGCAGGCTATGCGGCAAAACCCACCCCGCAGCTGCAAGTCACCGCTGGCCAACTGATGGAGTGCGGTGAACTCATGATCCCGACGCTTGGGATGTGAGCCGGGCATACCCAGGTAAAACCGTTTCAGCCGCTCGAAGTCACGTCCGCAGGATGCACGTTGAACCCATTGCGCCCCGCCGCCTTCGCACCGTAAAGCGCTGCATCGGCCGCCTCGACCAAACCCAACACTGGCTCCAGCCGTGAGCCCATACCCGTCGCAACACCGATACTCACACTCACGCGCCCGAAGGGGCTGCCTGGGTGTGTGATGTTCTCCTGCTGTAGACGCGAAAGAATGCGTTGCGCGACCACCGCAGCCCCTGCGCTGTCAGTCGCGGGCATGATGATCGCCATTTCTTCTCCGCCATAGCGCGCCACCAGGTCCGACGGCCGGCGCACGCACGTTTCCAATAACGTGCTGACCGCCTGCAAGCAAGCATCTCCCGCGACGTGACCAAAGGCATCGTTGAAGCGTTTGAAATGGTCGATATCGAGCATCAGCAATGCCAGTGACGTACCCTCGCGCTGCGCCCGGCGCGCTTCAACGGCCAGCGTTTCGTCAAAACAGCGGCGGTTGGCGAGGCCGGTCAGCGCATCCTTTTTCGCTAATAGCGCCAATTGCCGATTGGAGTCGAGCAACTGTTGCTGGGCGACACGCAACGCCTCTTCCGCCGCCGTACGCCTGCGGATATCCAGGATCAGAAACCAGCCGATCAGCCCCGTCAGCCCCAACAGCCCCACCACCACGACCGCTGACAGTGCCGCCTCGATGCGCCACGCCGCAAGGGCTTCGTGCTTGCCCAACGCGACCGTGGTGATCAGCGGCAGGGTTTCGCTCTTGCGAAAGGCATAGAGCCGCTCGACCCCGTCCAGGCTGGAGGTATAGGCCGCAGTGCCCACAGGCTGGTCGACCAGGTACTTGGAATAAATAGGCGAGGTGGAGAAGTTGCGGCCCATGTCCTGCTCGCGGAAGGGGTAACGCACCAGCAACGTGCCGTCTGCGTAGGACAGGCCGATGGCGCCCTCCTGGCCCACATCGAGTTTGCCGAATACCCGCAGAAAGTTTTCCACCCCCAGGGTCACAGCGACCACGCCAGCGAAGTTGCCGGCCGCGTCGTTGAAACGGCGGCTGATGGTCACCACCCATTCATGGTTGGCGCGGCTTTGAATCGGCGGACCAATAAAAGGTTCAGCGCTCGGATCGCCGCGATGGTGGATGAAATAGGCCCGATCACTGCTATTGGCGCCCTCCGGAATCGCACGATTGGAAGATAGCAGCCACCGGCCCTGATGATCATAAATGGTGATGCCGCTGAGCTGCGGCATCAGCGGCTGCTGGCGGTTGATCAGCGTACTGATTCGCTGGATTTGCACCGGGCCACTGCCTTCGGTTTCCAAACGCTCAACCAGCCCCAGCAACAGCAACGAGCTTTGCCGCACGATGCCTTCGGTATAGGTGTTAAGGGCCTGGGTCAGGTTCAAGCCATGCACATCCACTTCCGCCAGCGCACGGTCGCGGGAAGACAAGACTTTCCAAATCGTCAGCGAAGTCAGGGAACAGCCGATCACCAACAGCAACAGCATCACAAGACGGGTATCACGCTTCACGTCAGCACCTTAAGGAAGTCCGGTTTCCATCCAGCCATCATTCGAACGTCGGTACTCACAGGGGCAACCGGTTCCAGAGTGCCAGCATACAAGCAGTCTGTGCGGGCTGCAGCAACAGAGTGTGCGGTTAACCCCTGCCGGCGGAGCAGCATCAGGCGGGGCGCAACGCCATACGAACAGCGAAGTTGTCTAGTTGGCCCATTACCGTTCATCCCCGTTTTTGAAAACTTTCAATCGTCCTCGCGGCCAGCAATACACGCCTGACCGAACCGACCGGCTGGGCGTGCAGGGTATTCGGATTTTCGATTGTACTGATGTTGGCGCTTAAACGGGTGCTGGCGGTGCTGAGGTAGCTAAGTGGGAGCGCGGGATTTACGGTTATGTCGGCGGCAAGCCCTAATGCCACTGTGCCAAGCGAACGCAATGCTCAAAGCAAAGAAGATCCAATGTGGAAGCTGACTTGCTGCGAAAGCGGTCGTGCAGTAACAAATGCGGAGACTGACACACCGCCTTCGCGGGCAAGCCCGCTCCCACATTTTGAGCGCATTGGCCTGCTCGATCAGGCATCGAGCACAGCCCGAATTTTTCGGGGCAACTCAGCAGGCTGATACGGCTTGGAAATCAGCTCAAACTCATGCACCTCTATGTCCGCGCGGGCCAGCGAATCTTTCGCATAGCCGGTGGTCAGCAGTACCCTGATGTGCGGATACAAGCGCGACACCTCCCGCGCCAACGCCGCGCCATTCATTGCGCCGGGCATGATCAAGTCACTGAACACCAAGTCATACGTCGCCTGCCTGAGCATGCCCAATGCCTCGGCGGCATTGAGGGCGATGTCCGCGTGGTAACCGTAGTCAGACAGAATGACCTGCGCCAACTCAGCCACCTCGGGCCGGTCCTCCACAATCAGGATTCGCTCGTTACCTTGGGGTGAGGTCGCCTCAGGTACCTGCTCGACCCACAGCTGGCTGTCATCGGCCGGAAAGTACAAGCGTATCGTCGTACCGATGCCCGGGTCTGAATGAATCCGCGCTGTGCCGCCCGATTGCTTGACGAAGCCGTACACCATCGACAACCCCAGGCCCGAGCCCTGGCCTTCTTCCTTGGTGGTGAAGAACGGCTGCATGACTTTGTCCTGAATACCTGCGTCGATGCCGTTGCCGTTATCCGAGACCGAAATGCTCACGTAACGGCCCTCGACCAAGCCATCACGCTCGGCATCTGCATCGCCCGGCACCTGGACATTGCAGGTCTTGACGGTCACCGCCGGGTCAGCACGCCCGTGCAAAGCATCCTGGGCGTTCGACAACAGATGCTGCACCGCCAGCTCCGCCTGGACCGGGTCGATGCGGCAGTTCCACAGATCTTCGGCAAGTTCTACATGCAACTCGACGCCCTGCAGCGCATGCGCCATGAATTCGGGGCGGCTGAGCAAGCTATTCAAGTTGATCACCCGACTGTCGAGCCGTTGCTTGCGCGAAAACGCCAGCAACTGCTGAGTCAGGGTTTGCGCTTTTTCCCCCGCCGCCCTGGCACGGTTGGCGCTGTTGACGATGCGCTGCAGATCGCTGCCGGGGCGCTTGGCGCTCTGCTGGATCAAGTCGAGATAACCCATCATCACTTGCAGCAGGTTATTGAAGTCATGGGCGATGCCACCGGTCAGTTGCCCCAGCGCTTCCAGGTCTTGTGCACGACGCACGCGCTGTTCAGCGTCATGACGCCGGCTCACGTCCAGCTGCGAGGCGAAAAAATACACCAGTTGCCCACGTTCGTTGAACAACGGCGAAATGAACAGCTCGTTCCAGAAGGTCGAGCCGTCCTTGCGGTAATTGAGCACCTCCACACAGGCCTCATGATGCTGCTCAACCGCGCGCTGCACCTGGTGCAGCGCGTTTTTGTCGGTTTGAGGCCCCTGCAAGAACCTGCAATTACGTCCGATCACTTCGTCCAGTTCAAAGCCTGTCAGGGTCAGGAACGCCTGGTTGGCAAAGATGATCGGGTTATCAGGCCCGGCGGGGTCGGTCACGATCATTGCACTGTGGCTGGCTTGCATGGCCGCAAAGAACAGGTCTTTGCGGCAGGCAGACAGCATTGCCAATTCCATACCGTCGACTACAGGCTTCTTCTTTGTCGCCAAGGTTCACCTCCAGATACGTGGTACGTGTTCCATGGACCGTGAAAACGCTGCGCGGTGCCATCTACCACCTAAAGGGCGCGGCGCCTTACGGTGGGCGCCGCGCGACAGTACAGCCTTGGATCATGGCTCAGGTTTTGGCTGCAGCCCCCTGCCCAGGTCAGCGCCGGTCGTGGGGTCGTTGGTGGGGTCCGAGAGCGTGCGGATTTTCATCATGCTTTGCGCCCCGGATCGTCTTCGGCCAAGGCTTGGGTGAAGTAACGGAACGCGATTGAAGTCGCTTGTTATGTAGAAACATGAACAAATCTCCTCCGGCTTACGGAAAAAGACGGCCAAGCATCGCGCGGCAACTTCGCCAACGACTGTGAAAACGCCTCGGAAGCATTCAACAACGAGCTAACCTTCAGCATAGGTTTCACGTAAAGGCTTTCGACGCTAAGTTCTGGACGACCCTCCTTACAAAACCATTACTTTGCCAGTATTTACGCCGAGTCATTGTGAGCTAGCCTTATCGCGCTGAGTCCTTTATGCGGTGAACTCATGGATACGTTAACGAAAGCCGAAATCGAAACGGCCCTTTCCGCTCGCCTCCCCAAGTGCGCGGTCAAGTGCTCGCTCAACGCGGACGGCAGCCTTTCAGTCACCGTAACGGCGCACGGTATGGATCAATTCACCGTCGCCAACATCAACCGCGCCCACTATCACGGTGTCTCGGGGATCAACCGGCTTGTGCGCGAAATACGTGAGGAAATGGTCATGGCCAGGCAGTCTTTCTGGCGGTCGTCGGTGGGGTAAATGACATGTCGGACTCTACTGACGCAACGCTGCAACCGGTCAACATTGGATACTTGCAGGACACGCTGTTCGGTGTAAACACGCTCGCCAGCAAGTGCCTGGGGCGGCTTGTGCGCACTGCGCCCGGCGTGCAGTTGCGGCTCGCGCCGCCATGGCCTGGGCAATTGCTGAAGGCTCACAGGATTACCTTTGTATGGGACGGTCAGGCCTATCGTGGCGTGGTCCAGCAGGCTGAATCCTTGACCAACGGCGACTTGCTGCTGGACATCGAACCGCAGCCGTAAAAGCGCGCACTTGGCAGCATTAGGCGCGTTCACCCGCTATCGCCCGCCGGTGAAAATGCGGCAGCCATTTCAACGCATGAAGAGACGCGGCCAACTGTACTTGCTCACGGGAGCCCATGAAGCGTTCCTTGCGACTGAACACACTCAGTGCGCCCCCGTTTCGATAGGCCCAGGCGAAACAAACGGTGCCTGGGGGAATGCCATCAATTCCATCCGGCCCCAGCAGGCCCGTGGTCGCTACCGCTACATCCGCAGGGCTGTCGCGCAGCGCGCCGTGAGCCATTTCCTGGGCGACCTCACAGCTGGTGAGATTGAACGTTTCGATGGTGTAAGGGCGCACGTTCAATAGCCGCTGTTTCGCTTCTGGCGAATACACCACGTACCCGCTTTCGATCCACGAACCACTGCCGTCGACCTGCGAAAGCAAGGTGATGATCTTGCCTGCGGTACACGACTCGGCCGTCGTGATGACCAACTGATGGTGCTTGAGGTATTCAACGATAGAAGCAGCGACCGACATGCTGAGTGCTCCTGCGCAGAGGGGTTTTGCTGATCGAACTTTGTCAAAAAAAATCGATTTGTAAAAAAGAATTTCGAAATTCTGCCGAGGTCTACAGAGGAACATCCCCCAGGAGACAGCATCATGAAGTTCGCGAAATTCTGCCAAAAACTCTCCAACCAGGCGGGCAGCTCAACAACCTTTCTGACGGCCGTCTCCCTGATTGCTGTCTGGGCGCTCACCGGGCCTTACTTTCATTACAACGACACTTGGCAGTTAATCATCAATACCTCCACCACCATCATCACCTTCCTGATGGTGTTCCTGATCCAGAATACCCAGAACCGCGACAACGATATTCTTCATCTGAAACTGGACGAGCTGATTCGTGCCACCAAAGAAGCTCACAATGCGGCGTTGAGCCTGGATAAACTCGGGGCGCACGACCTGCAAAAATTGCGTGAGCAATACAGCAAGTTGGGGCAGCCTAACGCGGTCGATGACATCGGGCGGGAAGCGGATTCTTCCAGTTCTTCTAACGGTCCGGTTTGAGGCCTACGCCGGTCAGTGTGCCTTGCACAACGCCGTAGTGATCGATGGTAACCACGATGCGAAGCGAGCCGCTCTTGATCTGCTTTTGATCTCAGGCGCCCCGTTAAACCACGCTGGCCGAACGCAGGCTTGAATTCGTGGGTAACCCGGCAGGACGCCGGGTTAGCCGCCCCGCGCCATGGATGGCGCGTGGCGGCGGCCCACGGATTCAAGACTGTGTTCGGGCACACCGAGCCTAGGCGAGGTGCCGAGTGGTGGGGCAAGAGCGTTTTGCTTACTTTTGCGCTTTTCAAAAGTGAGCCGCCGTAAGGGCGGCCCCCTAAGTGGCCGTTACCTAAATAACGGATATGTACTCAATCGGGTCCCACATCCCGGTCGGCTATCAGGCCGCCTTCGCGAGCAAGCCCGCTCCCACAGTTTGATCGCAGGGCGTCAGGTAGATAGGTGTCGACTGTCAGGCAGTCATCGCAGGCAAGCCAGCTCCCACAATTTGATCGCGGGGCGTCAGGTAGGTGTCGGCTGTCAGGCCGCCTTCGCGAGCAAGCCCGCTCCCCCAGTTTGATCGTGGGGCAGCAGGTAGATAGGGGCCGGCTGTGAGGCCGTCATCGCAGGCAAGCCAGCTCCCACATGAATGAGTGTTCAACTCAAAGCATTTTGAACGCCCCGTACGCTCGTCTCTCCAACGAGAACAGGATCAAACCTGGCGCAGATTACCGGCAACAGGAGGCAGCCGACCATGACTGACACCCCACCCCACCGAGTGACCCAATCCCTAGCCGCAGCAGTGACACTGGCCCTGCTCAGCGCCTGCGCTGGCAACAACTCACCTTCGAATGTCGAGGCACCTGGGAAACCGACAACGCCTTCGACCCGAACGCTGGAGGCCGGCGCCGCCCTGCTGCAATCACGCCCACCGATTGACGCACTGAACGCCTACCTGGACGGCTTTCACTTCTACAACGGCCATCCCGATGTGCAAATGGAAGCGCATCACTACTGCGCAATCCTCAACGAGGAGGTCATCCAGTGTGTGATCTACGACGGTAACCGCAAGGATGCCAAGTTGATGGGCGTGGAGTACATCATCAGCGAGGCGCAGTTCAACACGCTGCCCGCGTCTGAAAAGGCGCTGTGGCACAGCCATGTGCATGAAGTGAAGTCAGGGCAACTGGTCGCTCCGGGAATTCCTGAGGTGGCGGAACATGCGCTGATGGAGAAGCTGGTGCACACCTACGGCAAGACCTGGCACACCTGGCATACCGATCTGGATAAACGCCTGCCTTTAGGCGTGCCTCAGCTGATGATGGGGTTTACAGCAGACGGCCAGGCTGACCCGCGTATGGTCGCCGAACGAGATAAACGACTGGGCATCGACAGTGCCGACAAGAAAAAGACGCGCGCCGATATCCCCGCGCCGCCCATCGCCCCCGGTGCGGACGCGTGGCGCCAGGGCAAGGTTATCCAGATCGCCGACCCAACACTGAAGGTTCATCAACACTGACACCGCCATTCAATCATTTGGATTGAACGCTCATGTGCGTGCCTTTCTCTACCCAAGACCAGCCACAGATGGCCCAGCCCTGTGCCGTCGCCTACTCAACCAATGAACACGGGGGCAACAGCCCCCTTTACATGAGGTAACCCAGCATGTTTTACGACTACCAAGGTATTGCCAGTGTCATCACTGCCTCGCGCCATCTTGGAACACCCTCAGATGAACGTCTTAACGAATCAAAAAGCATCCAAATGACCAGCAGCGGTAAACCGACCATCGTGCGCTTGGACTTTGACACGCCAATGGATTGGCCTGGCAATCCCAACTTTATCACCGTCAATTTGCCCGACGGATCCTCCGTCAGCGGTGTCATCGCCGAGCTGGAACGGCCAGCGAATGGGCCGGGATGGGTCACCTTTACGGTAGATGATTAGGCCTCATCCACCCCTGCGCCCAGTCATCGAATTGTCGGACAACTTATTTGAATTTTTTTTGACGTCAAATATCTGTAATTCATGAGTATCAAGGAGGCCTCATGAAACACAACGACCTATTCACTATCGAGTATCAGCTGCATGGCGAGCCCAAGTCCTTCATCGTGCGCGCGCCGCGCATGGACAATGCCGAGGCTTGGCATTGGGCCAGTTGTGACGCTGGTGTGGCGGTCATCCCAAAATTTGGGCAACACACGTTCAAGCGTGTGTCCAAACCGATGGCGGAAAAATACGGCATTACCCAGGTACGCTGGAGTAGCGCGGCACAGATTCAATGGGCGGAGGGCCTCAGAGGATGAACAGCCAGACTCTTGGTTACACAACTACAAACAGGCGGGACGACGAGGTCACGCGAAATGCCGAGATGTTCTTCGAAGCGGATCGATTGGACGCGCTGGCGTACGAGATCATTGAGTCCTACAGCGGCGATGCGCAGACGTGGTCGCGCTTTACCGAGGCGAAGAAACGTGCGGATGCGCAGCGTACAGTGGCCTATCGGGAGTGGATGCGAATTCATCGTCCCAAGCGAAAATAACGTCAGCCTGTAGGAGCGAGCTTGCTCGCGAAAACGTCAACGATAACGCGTGTTTCCTGAATAAACGCGGTGCCGATGAGCTTTTTCGCGAGCAAGCTCGCTCCTACAACCGCGCCATCCAAATGTGGGAGCTGGCTTGCCTGCGATAGCGACCTGACAGCCAATCAGGATGTCAGGCCAAGTACATACCCCTCGCGTTCACGCCCCTGACTCAGGGTCTTTCGAAGGCCCTCCAGGGGCAACACCGCCTTGCTCATTCCCGCGTTGTCCGCCTGCCGGAGCATGCGATTTATCGTTTCGCTTCGCTGCCGGCGGACGCACCTTGCGCTCGGAATGATTCGGTTCGTGGTGCTTCGAGGCTTCGCTCATACCGCCCTCCCCAATCACTGATCAAAGTATCGGCTTGCCACCCGTCACGCCGTAGCGTTCGCCGGAGATGTAGCTGCCTTCATCCGACGCCAGCAGCACATAGATCGGCGCCACTTCCACTGGCTGGCCTGGGCGTCCCAATGGGGTGTTGCCGCCAAAGTTTTTCACCATGTCCGGCGTCATCGTCGAGACGATCAACGGTGTCCAGATGGGCCCGGGTGCCACGCTGTTGACGCGAATACCGCGCTCGCCGAGCATCTGCGCCAGGCCGGCGGTGAAGTTGGCAATCGCGCCTTTGGTGGCTGCATAGGGCAACAGACTGGGGTTGGGCATATCGGAGTTGACCGAGCTGGTGTTGATGATCGAACTGCCCTCGGCCATATGCGGCAGCGCGGCCTTGCAGATGCGAAACATCGCGGTGATGTTGACGTTGAAGGTTTTCACCCAGTCCTCGTCGGGGATGTCTTCCAGGGATTGATAGGTCATCTGGAACGCTGCGTTGTTGACCAGCACATCGATGCGGCCGAACTTCTCCACGGTGTCGTTGACGATGGCCGTGCACTGCGCCGCATTGCCCAGGTCGCCGGGCAGTAACAGGCATTGACGACCCGCCGCCTCGACCCAGCGTGCGGTCTCCTTGGCGTCTTCATGTTCATCCAGGTACGACACCGCCACGTCCGCGCCTTCACGTGCGAAGGCAATGGCCACGGCCCGTCCGATGCCGCTGTCGGCACCGGTGACCAAGGCTATTTTATTGGCGAGCCGGCCCGAGCCTTGGTACGACTGCTCACCGCAATCGGGCATCGGGTCCATCTTGCGCTGCTCACCGGGTACGGGCTGTTGCTGGGCGTTGAAGGGTGGTTTTGGATAGCTGTTCATCATAACTTCTCCTGGGTGGGTTTCTCTTTGCGAGGGTTCGTCAGGAAGCGAAGTTCAGATGAATTTTCAGAAAATCGGATAACCGTGCAACCGCGATGGCCACTCGCCAGTTTGATTAAACCTTCCTGAGGCTGCGCGAATGCTCAATGGCTGCGACATGGCCTGCGTGGTGATCCTGTCTCTAACAACCGTCCATCAACGCGTGGCGGACGCGACTCACGCCCCTAGGGATGGAGGTGACGTTCAAGGGTAGATGAACTGAGAAAAGCGCACCGACGCCCCCGCTGGTCGCGACACCTGGGTATCCACACTGCCCACCGTGTCGCTGCGCAAGGTCAGGTACAACACTGCCTGGCCGGCGCTGTCACTCAGCATCCAGACGCTTACACCCTCCCCGGCCGCCCTGGCCTTGAGCGGCTGAGGCTGCAGCATTTCGATATTGAAGCCGCGCAGCAGCTCACCGCTCAACTCGACCTCCAGGGGTTCTTGCGCCTTGCCTTGTACATGAATCACCAGCCCATCGGAGGCGCCATTGCGCAAAAAGCGTTGGTACTCCACGCGCAACTGACCATCGGCACTGCGCACTTCGCGGGTGCTCAGAGGCCCGCTGGAAAACAGGCCCGCCAGGCTCAGCCCGATCAACACCAGCAGCGCATACCAACCCGCCCGCTCAAAGCGCCAGACCTTACGCTGCAAGGCCATGTTTTCCTGCACCGGATAATTGCGGCTGTGTAAGTCGCCAGGGTCTGGGTTGTTCATAGCGGGGCCCGGACTCAACCCTTGCTGTGCTCGGGAGAAGACGGCCCCTTGGTGACACCCCGTGGGCCGGCAATCGCCCATATTGCGGCGCCCAGGAACGGCAGGACCACGACTACCGCACTCCAGCCTGCCTTGCTCGCCGAGGCGTTATCGCTGCGCCAGATGCTGTTGATGATCCACGCATCAAGCAGTACGAGGATCACTGCCAGGCCTATCCAGAAGTAAGTGGTTTGCATGATGCACCTCCAGGTTATGTAACTTTTGGTGCGCAGGTGTGGGCAGGGTTCATTATTTTTAGGTTCTCTGCCTGGCGCTTGGTTTGCCGCCATCATGCGGGCAACTTCGCCGATCTACTTAATGATCGAACCTCTTCAAACAAGACAAGCTGAAACGTCTCAGCTCCTATAAAAAGCCAAATCATGCACAAATGCATTTTTTGCCTTGACCTCGGGGGTCGAGTCTTCTAAAGTCAAATCACTGTATATGAATACAGTATTTTGATTCCCTTCATGGACGAGACTTACTATGAAAAGCACCCCTTCGAAATTTGGCAAAACACCCCATCAACCCAGCCTGTGGACCCGCGCCGATGCGCTCAAAGTGCATGCGGATGACCCCACCACCACCCAGCCGCTGGTCAGTGCGAACTTCCCGGTATTGAGTGACGAGGTGTTTATCTGGGACACCATGCCGCTGCGTGATATCGACGGCAACATCACCTCCGTCGATGGGTGGTCGGTGATCTTCACCCTCACTGCGGATCGCCACCCGAACGACCCGCAATACCTCGATCAGAATGGCAACTACGACGTCATCCGCGACTGGAACGATCGCCATGGCCGGGCAAAGATGTACTACTGGTTTTCCCGCACTGGCAAAGACTGGAAGCTCGGCGGCCGAGTGATGGCTGAAGGGGTTTCGCCCACCGTGCGCGAATGGGCCGGCACACCGATCCTGCTGAACGAACAAGGCGAAGTGGACCTGTACTACACCGCCGTCACGCCCGGCGCGACCATCGTCAAGGTGCGTGGCCGCGTGGTGACCACCGAGCATGGCGTCAGCCTGGTGGGCTTCGAGAAGGTCAAGCCGCTGTTCGAGGCGGACGGCAAGATGTACCAGACCGAAGCGCAAAATGCCTTCTGGGGCTTTCGCGATCCATGGCCATTCCGCGACCCGAAAGACGGCAAGCTGTACATGCTGTTCGAGGGCAACGTGGCCGGCGAGCGCGGCTCGCACAAGGTCGGTAAAGCCGAAATCGGCGACGTGCCGCCAGGCTATGAAGACGTCGGCAACTCGCGCTTCCAGACCGCCTGCGTCGGTATCGCCGTGGCCCGCGACGAAGACGGCGACGACTGGGAAATGCTGCCACCGCTGCTGACCGCGGTCGGCGTCAACGACCAGACCGAACGCCCGCACTTCGTGTTCCAGGACGGCAAGTACTACCTGTTCACCATCAGCCACACCTTCACCTACGCCGACGGTGTAACCGGCCCGGACGGCGTGTACGGCTTCGTCGCCGATTCGCTGTTCGGCCCGTATGCGCCGTTGAACGGCTCTGGTCTGGTACTGGGCAACCCGTCCTCTCAACCGTTCCAGACCTACTCGCACTGCGTCATGCCCAACGGCCTGGTGACCTCCTTCATCGACAGCGTACCGACCGACGACACCGGCACGCAGATCCGTATCGGCGGCACCGAGGCACCGACGGTGGGCATCAAGATCAAAGGGCAGCAAACGTTCGTGGTCGCCGAGTATGACTACGGCTACATCCCGCCGATGCTCGACGTAACGCTCAAGTAACCGGAGGCTATGAGGTAGCGGGTTTGAGCTCGATGACAAACCCGCGGTGGATATCCGCTGCACCTGTGGCGAGGGAGCTTGCTCCCGTAGCGGCCTGACGGCCGCCATCGCAGGCAAGCCAGCTCCCACCTTTTGGACCGCGGGGCGTCAGGTGGGTATGTGTCGGCTGACGGCTTGCCACAGGTTCAACAAGCCGTTGTGTGGATATTCAGGAGATGTAGATCCCCGCCCCATTCAACTGAGTCATATTTACGCCAACCAACGTCACCGAGTTGTCGCCAAACGACAACAGCGCATTGTCCTCGAACATCGAGACATGGGAGCGGTAATCGTATTGCTGGCCCAGGTCAGGAATCCCCATGAACACCAGCTTATCGCTGGCCTGATAGCCCTCGACCCGATCATTGCCAAAGAGGCCGTTGAACAGGAAAGTGTTGCTGCCACCGCCCGACACCATCAGATCATTGCCCGCCCCGCCGACGAACACATTATTGCCCTGCCCACCGATCAAATGATCGTCACCGCCCAGACCGAACAACCATTCCCCCGCAGCATGAGCGGTGAGGACATTGTCCTGCGCATCGCCGTTGGCAGAGGCCGTGTAGGGCGTCAAGGCTGTGCCGGCCAGCAGGCCTTGGCCGGTTACGTTATAGGTGACGTCGTGGGTGCCCCAGGGGATTGAATTCCACATGATGTAGGACTGCTCTTGGCTCACCAATGCACCGATGTCACGGGTCATACTGATGCCGCCATAGGCGTCGTTGATGTAAAGCGTGCCATCGCCATCGTTGGCAAAGCCGAAGCTGGCCAGTGGCTTGTGCAGTTCGAAGACGTTATCGCCCTGCCCGCCCAGCAGGATGTTGTAGCCGCCGTCATCGCGAAAACGATCATTGCCGGCGCCGCCTTCCAGGAAGTCATTGCCGGCTCCGCCCTTGAGCAGGTCGTTGCCCTCGGTGCCGAGGATAAAGGTGTTGCCGGTGTGTTTTTCAGCGTAGCGGTTCAGGTCTTCTACCCAGGTGGTTTCACGCGCAGCCTCTGTGAGGCTGGAGACCACGATGGTCGAATCCTTGCTGGTCAGGTCGTAGAACTCGGAGGACGCGATGCGCCCCAGCCCTTGGATGTAACCGTCCAGGGAGTGCGCTTTGGCAACGCCCCAATTCAGACTATTGGGTAAATGTGCCGAGAACGACGCGTAATTATCGGTAAAACTGACGAGGTTGTTGGCCGCCGAATCCCAGCCCCTGTCGTTACCCCAGAAGAGTGCCGAGGTATTGATGCCTTTGCCATCAATGGCTTTGAACACCGGGTCATTTTCATAGCCAATATTCAACACCTGGGTATCACCCGAGCGTTGAGTGGGTGAGGCAAAGGTCACGTAGTTGGCTTCTTGATAGAAGCCGCCCCAATGATCGTGGCTCAAGGTGGCCAGGCTGTTGGCCCCCAGTGCGCCGAGGCTATGGCCGGTGACCAGGATATCCTTGCCGCTCAAGCCCTGGCTCGCGGCGTAACGAGCGACGTTTTCGAGCAAGGCGCTGAAGGCGAACTTGGCGTAATTGGCGGCGTATCCGGGCAGTGCAGCGGCTGCCAGGTCGCTGGCCACGTCACCCGCGCCATCCCAGGTCAAGCCAAAGGACGTGCCACGAAAGGCAATCCCCATGGCGATCAGCCTGCCAAGCCCATCGTACTGCCCCAGAATCTCGACGTTGGCCGAAGGGGCCAAGGCTGTCTCGCCCCAGAAGGTGCCTTGCTTGTCCACATGCTGCGTCACGCCCAAGGCCTGCGCACCGATAGGCGCCCAGCCACCGGTTGCCAGGGGTTGGCCAGTGGAGTCATACGCGTACTCGGATAAAGCCAAGGCATTGTTCAGCAGCGCCTTGGCGTGCTCGCCCTTCATGCCCTTGTAATCGAAAACGCCCATGTCCTTTGTCCCTTTTCAGATGACTGTCAGATGGCCATCAACTCGCACAGCCGGGGTCGATTGAGGGCGGGACGCGGGGGACCGTCAAGGGTTACCTAAAAATTGAATAGCGCTCATCAAGCCGAACACCCAGCGGCTGCCCCCTGAACCGACGTTGCAGGACTACCGCACATTCGCCGGTAGCCCCAGAAACAGCTTGTGATCCAGCCGCGGCGTCACATCGGCATAGATCGCCTTCAACACTGCGCCGTCGTTGGCGCCAGCATCTCGCACCGGGTCCTTTTGCAACAGGCTGCACTGCGAGGCTATAACCATGCGCATTGTGAATCAGGGCGGATAGCCGGTCAGGCCAACAGGTCTCTCTTTTCGACGTCCCAGCTGTGCAACCAGGTAGGCGACGGAGTCGGCGTTGTTAAGTACCGTCAGGATGCGTTTAAGCGGATCGGTACGGAAAACTCGCCGGGCATCGGCGAGGGTTTGGGTGCCCGTAACGGTGAGCAGCCTGTCGAGCACATGCTGTGTTGCCGTGCCCTGTGTAGGGTCTGTTCTGAGGCCGGTTGCAATATCGACAACCTGGAACAACTCATGGGTCGGGGTACTGAGCGACAGCCTTGAAAGATGGCGGTTTTCCAGGGTTATTTTAGTGTCACGGCCCTCAGGGGTTTGTGGATCAATCAGGTCATCAAAGGGATGGGTGGAATGCACGTAAGCCAAGTCCAACGTCTCACATACATGATGAGTGATTTCGTGAATGAGGGTAGTGGCACGGGCATGGACGCTGACATAGAACGGTTTTATCAACAAATGACCGTATTTCAGACCTGGATTGAAAAACACCTCGGTCAAGTACACCAGTTGAAGGGGGTCAGGGACAATCGTAAAGGCCATCAACGTGTGCCCGCCCTGAAGAGCCGGCAACCGCGAACGGCCAATGACAAATCGCGTTGAGTCCGAGGAGGTCAGTGAGGGCTCCATCAACGCAGTGCAGATCGTATCGATGATCGCCTGAATTTTTTCAAGGTGTTCGACCTCGAGCGTCGGCAAGCCGAAAAACGCTTTGATCTGTTTGACGAGCTCAGGTGCAGCAAGGGGTGTTTGTGCGATCAGGCGCAAATTTTCCTGGGCGTTCTTTGCATAAAACGTCGCCAAGGCAAGTGCATCGGTGATAACCCAGGATTCCCGAGCGTAAAGCGCTCGTATCTCGCGCATCCCGCTGGCCAATACATTCATACTGGAGCGCGCAAAGGGCTCGGAGTAGAAGCGATTAAGTAAGCGTGCAAGTGCCCGTCGCCCCGTCAGCACTGGGCCAGCGCTACTGAGCATCCACTGTTGACGAGGGTTGCGCTGTACCTCAGGACCGACTTCGCCATCACCGATGACGCGCCAACCCTGGCCATGCTTGATGACTTCGAACACTTTCCCTGCCACCGCCGCGTAATAATGGTTGGAGGCCGATAGGTAAAGGTTGAGTGAAGTGTCTTTAACCAGGTTGGCCAAGCTCGGCTCAAGGACTTCGAAACGCTGGAGCCGGGTGCGGGAAGCAGCGGTAATGTCCAGCGCGGGCCAGGACACCACAGAGGTCGCAGGTGTGGAAGGCGGCGGGATCGGCTCGGGTGCCGGGGGCATGCCGCCCTCTGATACGGGAGGCATGGAATCGCGCAAACCGACCAGCAAGGCGACCCCGCCAATGAAATGCCCCAGCGCCTCATGCCATTGGTGGCTTTGCAGCTCTTCGGCAGAAGCCTTGAACAGCTTGAAGCTCTGCCAGACCACCAAGGGGTAAGCCAGTTTTCCAGCAAAAAACACGATGGCCTGCTTTACACCCTCAGAGAACACGGCCTTGGCCGTCTCCCAGGCGGTGCCTGCACTGGCCGTTTTTTGGCAGCCCAGCAGCGTCGTCAGCAGCTCGACATTGTCGGTATACAACTGTTTGAACAAAGGCGCGGTGATGGGATTGGATGCCAGTTGGAGGGTGGTGTTGGCTTGGGGTTGCTCCAGTGCGCTGGTCAGTGCCGCGTGGTCAACGGCCGGGACCACCAGCCGAACCCAACGCTGTAAGGCACCAGAGGCTGTCAACTCAGCACGCAGTGCGGCCTCCACCGTGTATTCCTTGAGGGTGTAGCCTGGGCTATAGGGGGCATAAAGGACTAGAGGCCCCTCTTCACCTGAGGTGGGACCGATCAGGTAAACCCCAGGGATCTTGATGGTTTTCTTCCCTGCATCAACCAGCAGTTGCAAAGGGCGGATCATCGCGTTGGCATCCACCACTGTCGCACGGGCGATCGCATCGGGCATGTCCATGATCTGTTGAATGAGCCCAAAGGCCACCGACGAAAGCTGGCCTTGCAACCTCATGCCATGCGCGTATTGCATCAGTTGCCACGGCAGTTGCTTGGCGAATCGCGTAGAGCGTTGCGCAAAGTCCGAACTGGCAGAACCCAATACGGATTGGATGTAAGTTTGATAAGCCGCGTTGATGTTCAGCGCCTGTATCCGCGTTTTCAGCGTCGGCGCATCCAGAGTGTCAGGCAACGGCGTTGTACCGGTGCTGGCGAAGAGAGGCACCTCATCGTTCCAATACGATTGATGACTCAAGGCATAGTCCAGCAGCGACTGATTGCGGGCAGGTGTACTGCCCTGCCCCGGTAGCCCGACTTCGACGTCATCAGGTGTGACGCTGCCCTGAACGTCAAGCGCCTTCAGTAAAGTGCTGAGTTTCTTGCGCGTGAACTGAGCCAGGGAGTCGATCCCGTGCAGGTAATCCTGATTGTCGGTGACATTGTTTCGATACTGCTCCAACAATTCGACATAGAGCTGTTGATCGACAGCACTGGCTTTGCCCAACCATTGCAAACCCTGTTGCAGGATCATGGCCTGAACCATGTCCATGGCACGCTGCAGGTTGGTGGGCGCCAGGTTTTGTGTGGCTTGAACCTGCCACAGCTTACGCAACTGTTCGACCGACAGTTTCATGGACAGGAGGTGCGTCAGCTCACGGTCTTTTTGTTGAGCATAGGTTCGTTGCAAGTGCTCGACGAGGTTGTCCTCGATCAGTTCAAGGGAACTGAGTGCATAGCGCGGATGTGAATCCCAATCCGGTTGCGCCAGGTTCGCCAGGAAAGCCTGTCGTTCGTCCGGGATTGCCAGGCGTCGGTCCAGCTCTGCTTTGAAATGACTCAATGAGTGGAAACTTTCCAGGCCCAACACGGGCGTCCATAGCAGCGTGCGACCGCAATATTGAGGGTCAAGCCCACCGCGCTCGGTCAGCACGAAACAATTATTGAGTACCAGCGGGGTACTCTGCCCAGTCGGTACGACCTGCAAAGAAAACGCATCAGGGCGAAACCCATTGACGCCAGTGCGCAAGTCTCTGGCGTAAATACCTAACACGGTCAAAAACACTTCGTAGTCGAGGGGCAATAAAGCGTTGTTCCAGAGCCTGACTTGCACTTCCCCTGTCAAGCCCATCTCCATTGCCTTTCTCAGCAAGGGCTGCATGTTGGGGGACACGCTGTGGGTTCTACGCAGGTACTGTTCAAACCCACCGACTGCACTGTTGATCAGCGTATTGAAGGTAGCGGCGTCCATACCTGAGACCTTGGTGGCGGGTTTGCCAGGAGCGGTTGAGTAGACGTGCGTGTTAAGCGGGTCGATGAGTGGGCCCGCTTCGCCACATAAACGCGCCAGAAAATAGTCGACCATACTGCTCGATGACAGCAGTTCAGGCTTGCCAGTGTTACTCGAAGGGCTGCTGTATTGGCGTACCGAGACGCACGCAGCCTGCAAGTGGTGCTGCTTGATAGCGTACAGTTTGGTATTGAGATAGGTGATAACGGAACGCTCCAGCGAGGGGCGAAACGATAGGTGTTGTTCGATTTCGGCGCTGACGGTTTCGAGTAAATGCACAGTTGTGCGCATTGCAGCCAGTGTTGGTGGAACCCTGGGTTCAGACACCGTCGCCGTCCAGGTCTCTGCCAACTGGGTACTCCAACGCCCCATGGGTTCGAAGGTCAGTAATGTCGGGTCAATCATGCCACGCACATCCAGCACATGATCAACCAGGGCACCGAGGTCCATCGTGCCCTGGCTAAGGCGATACTGATCAAGGGCGTATTCAAGGTTGCGACCTTGTTTTTCAATGATGCCCTCCATGATGCTTTGGAAAATAACCCCGGTGATGGGGCCTTTGGTGACGTCGCAAGCCAGCAGGTCTACTTCGTCATAGCGTTCCGGCCTGGATAGATGCGCTCTCCAGGCATCCGCATGCTGCCGGGGGTTGAGCCCCTCAAGAAGGTGGGTTTTGAGTGTTCCCAGCTCGGTAAACGATTGCAGGCCCTGATGGGGGGTATAGAGCAGCCAGGGCGAGCCATCGTCGCTTTTGTTACTGCTGATGATGAGTGTGCCTGCCAGCTCGGCCGGGGCCTGTTCAGGCCCACTCAGCAGTGCCTTTTCAACATCGATCGCAGGCGCAAGCGTTGTCGCGGGCAGCGCAGCCTTGAGCGGCAAGGCCTGTAGTTGCAGACGCTGCTCAACCGTCATCGTAGTTTGCTGTTGTTGCTCCAGCGCCAGCGTGAAAAAGGCATTGGCCATGGCATGGGTAAAAAGTTGTAGCCGTGAGCACCCTGCGGCGGCCGGCAGCGCCCAAAATATCTTGGGCTGTTGCTTCATATAGGCTTTCAAGCCCCGGGCCAATCCTTGGACTGATACGTCCCAACGCAACTGATCATCAGCTTCCTGATTAGGCTGCTGGGGGTTGTAATAGCGCCGGGTCTCCCCGGCAGGCCAGCCATTGGCGACGAAATACCTGAGCACGGTTTCGCTCAAGGAGCGGGTGGTCGTATGCCGGGGCGTTGGCGTATCAGAGTTGCCTGATTTGCGGGATGCATCGATGACATAACTCTGCACTTGGATGTGGTGCTGATCGACACCCGTAAAAGACTGCGCCAATTCAGTGCATATGTATTCATCCAGCAGCGAAGTGAAACTGGGCAGTTTGAGCAGCTCCTCGCGCATCAAACGGGCATTGTCGAGCAGGTTGTTGGAGAGGGTCGTATGTTGTGCTTCGAAGACAGCGCCGGCCACAGTATGTGTGGTAATCGTCAGGGTCGCAGTGGGCGTTAGGGTTACTTGCTGGGCAATGGAAAGGTAATCAAGCAACGCTTGGCGCTGCGACGCATCTTTGAGCCACGACACCAGTTGCGTCTTGAGTGCTTCATGGCTTGCCAGCTTTTCCAGACCACGAGCAGGCGTATAGAGAATAACCCCACCTTCCGGGGCGGGGCTCATGACGAATGCACCTGCAAGCTCAATAGCCGCTTGACCGAGCACGTTCAGTTGCAGGGTCTGGACGTGCATCGGTGCTTTTTGTGCCTGGCGCAAAGCATCGGTGGCCAGGTAAACGGAATCGAACCAGTCAAGGTCCTTGAGGGTAAAGTTGCGGGTGCGTTGGCGCTCGCTCAGTTGCGTACGATCAGTTTGGGTTTCGCTGAAAAAATACGGTGGGGTGTCGGTGCTCATTGAATGCTCTCCATGCCGGACTGGCTACTGAAGATCACTCTGGCGCTCCACGTTTCAGCTCAGGGGCTACATATGCACCCGCGCTTCATGCCCCGGTGGAATGCCCGACACATCCCGCGCCGTCCCCCCGGAAAAGCGCAAGTGAGCTCAACAGCGTACGGGTATCCCCCTCAGTGATAAACGCGTCACGGAAGGCTTTGCCGGTCTCGGGGTTGAACACGCCATCACGCTCAAACCGCTCAAACGCCTGGCGGGCCAGGACACCGGACCACTTGTAGGAATACATTCTGGCCCCATAGCTGCCCATCGGTTGTTCGAAGCGGTTGATCGGGCGGGCACCATCCGGCCACTGCAAATGCCCGACTTCAACGTTGGCATGGGTGAAAACCTCATGAGGTGTACGCCCGTCGCCGTAGGTACGGTGCAATTCGAAGTCGACGAGGCCCGTGAGCAAAACACTGGCGGTCTCCTGGCTGGTCTGGATGCGAACAAATCGGCTCATTTGATTGGCCATATCGTCAGGCAAGGAGTCTCCCGTCTGGAAATGGCCGGATAGCCAGGTCAGGAACGACGGAGTAAAGCAGAACTGCTCCAGCACTTGGCCAAAGAATTCCGCCGCGTCATGGCTCATTTGGTCCATACCGGAAATCGCCCGGTAGGGGGCGGCGGTCAACAGGTGCTGCAGGCAGTGACCGAACTCATGCAATAAGACCCTCAATTGCAGATGGTCCAGCAAGCAAGGCTGGGGCGCTGTAGGTCGTGGCAACTTGCTGCGTAGCACTGCGATGGGCCGTTGTGGACGCCCCTCGGCGGTCATCCGGTGATTGCGCAAGCCCATGGCGACGCCGATCGCGCCGCCCGCCAGGCGGCGATAAGGGTCAATAAACAAATGTCCGATCGGCTCCGCGTACTCCCTGAGTTCAAATACCCGCACATCGGGGTGCCAGGTATCGACTGTGGTTTGTTCGATCAACTCAACGCCGAACAGGGTTTGGGTGAACGTGCACAAGCGTTGCAACACTGTTTCCAAGGGGAAGTAGTTGCGCAGCGCGTCCTGGGAAACGCCAGCCATGTCCTGGCGAATTTTTTCCGCGAAATAGCGGTGATCCCAGGCTTCCAGAGCATTGACCCCCCGTTGCGCGGCATAGCGTTGCAGTTGTTGCGTCTCATGGGCAAATGTCGTGCGTGCCTGATCAATCTGTTGATGCAGAAATGCAGTGACCTCATCGCTCGTCTCCGCCATTTGCTCCACAAGCGCCAGTTCGGCGAAGTTGGCATAGCCCAGCAGTTGTGCTTTCTGGTGACGACTGTCGAGCAACACTGTCAGAACCAGCTCATTGTCGGTGGCAATGGCGTCAGGGCCGGACTCCACGGCACGAGTGTAGTACGCCACCATCATTTCCTGGCGCAGGGCCCGATGGTCGGCGTAGCTCATCACATCGTCAAAGGATTGCTCGGAAAGGGTTAATAACCAGCCATCCAGGCCTGCGTCCCGAGCCGCGACCTCCATGCGTGCCAGAGCTGCGTCAGGCAATCCGCTGAGCAGCGCCTTGTCTTGAATGGGCTTACGCCATGCGTCGCTGGAGTCTCTCACTCGGCGCAGGAACTCCTGACTGAGTTGATCGATTTGCAGGTTCAACGCTTTCAGCCGTAGCTGCTTCTCAGGAGAAAGATCAAGGCCAGCCAAATGGTACTTGCGCAATATTTTACGCAGCGCGCTTTGGCGTTGTTCATTGAAAAGGGCCGCGATCGGGCTGTTGGCAAGTTGTCGGTGGAGCTGATACAGGTCGTTGTTCGTGGCTAACTCGGCTTTGTACTGCATTACCAGCTGATAACTGCGGTGTGATGCCAGCGTCCATGTCGGCCCTTGGGGGTGGGAGTCAAGCAGCACAATAATGTTGAGAACGCCATCCAGGCGAGTCTCCAACTCTTCCACTGCTTGCACCAGATCGTCCCAGGTGGGGAATGGCGTCTGGCTGGCAATGATCGTGGCGGTGGTGTTGCGACTTTCAGTGATGATCTGCTCAATGGCGGGCACCAAGTGTTCTGCTCGGATGGCAGAGAACGGTGGCAGGTCGTAGGGCAGTAGCAGTGGATTGCTTTCAGGCATGAAGTCACTCTTCAAAGGTAGCTGTCGAAGCATCCAGCCTAGGGAGTGAATCATCGTTGGATGGGATAGATAGGTATGGGTAATAGTCTGGTCGGCAGGCTAACTCAATCAACATCAGACCTTGAGCCCTCGCCTTTGCGGGGGCTCAAGAGAAGGTCGAGGCGGTTTGAAAATCCGAATCAAAGGTGCAACGCGGGCTTGGACTCCCGAACGCCATGGACAGAAGGGACCCGGACACGCAGCGCAATCAGCAACGCAGCCAGCAGCATCAGCACCGCTGCCGCTATGAATACGCCTGCGCTGCCACCGAGGCTGAACACTGCACCGCCAGCGGCGGCGCCCGTGGCGATGGCGGACTGCACAGATGCCACCACCATCCCCCCGGCGCTTTCCGCCTGATCAGGTACCGCGCTGGCGACCCAGTTCGACCACGCCACCGGCACACCGCCAAAGGCCAAGCCCCAGATTGCCAGCAGTACCGCCTGCCCCGGCAACGAGGGTGGCAACAGCACCAACGCCAGTGCTGCAACCCCGACCAGCGCAGGCATTAACACCAGAGTGGCCAGCGGGTGACGCTCCAACAGCCTGCCGGCCAACAGCGTGCCGACGAAGTTCGCCACACCGAACCCCAGCAACATCAGCGACAGCCCTTGCGGGCCGATGCCGGTAGTGCCTTCCAGGAATGGCCGAACATAGGTGAACATCGCAAAGTGACCGCTATGCACCAGCACACAACCGAACATCCCCATGGCGATGCCCGGGCGCTGCAACACTTCGAAAACGGTGCGCAAACGTGCCGGCTGGCGCGGCGCGAGGCGCGGCAAAGTCAATGACTGAAACGCCAGGGTCACCATGCCTACCGCCGCCGCTGCAAAGAACGCGCTGCGCCAGCCGTATAGCCCGCCCAGATAGCTGCCCAGCGGCACGGCAACGACCGTCCCGATAGCAATGCCGCTGAAAATGATCGAAAGCGCCCGAGGCAACAGTGCACTCGGCACCAAGCGCATCGCCACGGCCGCAGCCATGCTCCAGAACCCGCCAAGGGCAATCCCCAGCAAGATGCGCATCAACAGCAGCACCGCGAAGCTGGAGGAAACGGCGACCAAAAGATTGGAGGCCACCATCAACGTGGAAAACCCCAACAACACCCAACGTCGATCGATGCCGCGGGTCAGGCCTGGCACCAACAAACCGGCGAACAACGCTACCACTGCTGTCACCGTTACCGCCTGGCCAGCCAGTGCTTCGGACACGCCCAGATCAGTCGCCATCAGTGTTAACAAACTGGCCGGAAGGTACTCCGCGGTCAGTAATCCGAACACTCCCATTGCCAACGAGAAGACGGCCATCCACGCGGGGGCCGCAGGCTCTGCATCCGAGAAGGCGCCGGGATGACGGTTGGATACGGCATTACATACACAGTCAGTCATTGCAGGGATCTCCCAATTTTCATTGCGAGCCGCAGTCTAGGCGCCGGAAGCTGGATGATCTATGATCAAAAACCTCTACTTTTTGACTAAAACACCTGAACAATGTCTGCAGAACAGTTTGCTCTTTCCTCGGATCTCATCAACGAACTGTTGCGCGGCATGCGCCTGCGTGGCGTCGAATACCGGCGTATACAAACGAGTCCGACTTTCGGTTTGGGCTTCGCTGAAAAACCTGGGCATGCCTGGTTCCACTTCATGGCCGTCGGCAATGCGGTACTGCGAATGGCGGACGGCACCACCTACGCGCTGTCTGCCGGCAACGCCGTGTTCATCTCCCATGGCGCGGCCCATCAACTGTATTCCCATGCGGACGCACCTGTTCAGGACATCGAACGTCTAGACAGCGTCCCCCTCGGTGACGCCGTGAGCGCGGTGCACACCGCAACCGATGCCAGCCCAACGCCGGGCACAATTTTGTTCAGTGGTTGCATGGAGTTTGAACTGGGCAGTATCCATGGCCTTGGCAAGCTGATGCCGGGCCTGATGTTGATTGATGCCGGCGGCCAGCGCTACCCCGGACTGGTGCCTATCCTGACCACCATGGAACGCGAGGTCAGCGCCGCACGTGTGGGCTTCGCCGGTATCCTCGCACGGTTGGCCGACGTGGTGGCCGCCATGGTCGTTCGCGGCTGGGTGGAGTGCGCCTGCGGTAATGCCTCTGGCCTGGTCGCCGCCTTGCGCGATCCACGCTTGGCCGGTGCACTGCTAGCGCTCCATCAACAACCGGGCCGCGACTGGACCGTTGCGCAGTTGGCAGAGCAATGCAATACCTCACGCTCAGCCTTCGCGGATCGCTTCCAGGTGACGATTGGCATGACGCCGCTGCGCTATGTCACCGAACTGCGAATGCGGCTTGCAAGCCAGTGGCTGACCCTCGAAAGGCTGCCGATCGAAGAGGTAGCACAGCGCTTGGGCTATACATCCCAGGCCGCTTTCAGTCGCGCATTCAAGCGCATTACGGGCAAGACACCGGGGTTAAGTCGCAAGGTGAGGCAACCCATTGTTACTTGACGCTGAGCGCACGTAGTCGACGATCTGTGCCTCTGAATCATTTAACGCCCGTTACGTCGAGGAATGGGTCACGGCAGCGCGACGCCTATGACCGCTTGCTGCACCTGAGCAATGAAAACCGCTCGCGACTACCTGATCGAAAGCCAGCACTGGGACCTCTCAGGCACTGCATAGGACCCGATCCGCGGTAGCGTCCCCCCCATCGCGTGTTTTCCACCTCCATTGAAAGATCGCTCCTACACCTTCTCCAAACACCTCCGACGGCCCAATCTGAAATACCCAACAGTCACGAAAAATGACGAGCCCTTTTCTACAAATAAACGTTATGTATTCAGTTGTTCTGGGCAAGAAGCCCACGTCTCCATTCACCTCATGAAGAACTTGGATCATGCTAAATACCTCATTTTTTCCCTCACTACGTACCGCCATCGTTACAGCCCTGCGGCCCCGACAACTCAACCGAGAGGAAGAGCGCCTGGTCCACTACTACCGTTGCTTGTCGGAACAGGATCGTGAAGCGGTGCGCTGCCTAATGTTTGCGGTCAGGGAAACCAGTGAGGCGAACACCCTCACCCATAAAAAGTGACACCCTCATGGGTCAGCGAACGATGAAGTACCTGCGGGGTTGGACACCTTGCCAAGTGCCCTCGGTGGCCTGACGCTCTCCCGCTGTGTGGACGCTCTGATCCGACAGGATCTGCTCGATCCGTTGCCCTACGTGCGCCGGCACATCTGCGGCGATTGAGGCGATGCGCGCGCAGAGCATCGCCGCTACGGCGACCCACCTGATATTGGGAACCGTCGCGTCGTAACTCAATCAACCACCAGACCTTGAGCCCCCGCCTGTCGAGGGATCTCTGCCATGTGCTCGCGCAGGGCTTCGCTACTCGCTTGTCGCCGGGAATTTCTCGCCAGCCCCTGTTTCCAGCCACTGTGCATTAACGCTCAACAGCCTGGCTAACTTATCGAGCTGCGAGTGCGGGATACCATGAGAAAACCAATTGGTCAGCTGCTGGGGGCTGATCTTCAGAAATAGCGCGAAATCCATTGGCGCGATCTTGCACTTCGACAGCACTACCCGCAGACGCACACCGGAACATTCCGCGCTGGCAGCGCGAAGCGTCGTTGATCGTCGCCCTGTGCGCGCTTCTTTCCCTTGCCCGTAGCCCATTCCTTGCTCCTTGTGTAGCTCCATGTGTTTTTTGCCCCTTTCACACTGCGGGTTCACTGAGTATAAAAACGCCGCGTTCACCGGTTCCAGTTCCCATGTCGCATAGCTCATTCGGGTGAGCATTGGGCGCGTCATACGGCGTGGCAGAGCCGGATAACCGCTTGGGTGGTTATAGCCGGCTTGAATAATGAGTGATCGACTGAAATACACAGGCGCATTGGCCTTGGCCCTCGCGCTGCTGCAGACCGGCTGCGTCAGTTTTGACACCGTCCCGGAAATGTACGCGCGCAGCCAATGGAAAGGCCGCCCGGCGCAGGACGCCATCAATTTCTTTGGCCCCCCCCAAAAAATGGATCGCACCGCGGACGACCAGCATGTGGTGTTGCAGTGGTACCGCGACACTTTCTACAACAGCGATGAGGTGGTGGCACAAAGCGCGGAAAGGCAGGGCAATGTGATGGTGCCCACCAACTACTGGGCAACCGTCAGTAACCCGAATCGCGGCACCCTTTCCATCACCGTCGACCAGGACAGGAAGGTCGTCGGGTTTGAGGCCGATGAAGGCGAACTGCTGCTCTCCAGCGGCTGCCAGTCGGTCAAATTTGGGCCGCCTTAAGGCGACCTACGCTGAGGCTGGCTAACAAAACAACACCTGACAATTGCCACGGGGCGCTGCCAATTTTGGGACTATGCGCGCGCTGAACGCGCAGGCGCACAAAAATCCGTGTGCCGCACGATGGGGCAATTCCACCGCCTGGAAACCACCGTAATTCAGGATTATCGGTGCCAGAAGTGACGCCCTCCCAAGGCGTCGAGGCGCGTCGGGAAGTTGAAAGGACAGTAGTTTGGACTGGCGACCCAGGCGAACTGAGCGGATCGAGTAACAATACGAACTTGAGTGCGTCCCCTACGGTTTTGCGCACAAAAAAAGACGCCTAAGCGTCTATTCCGTAAATCACAGGCAAAAAAAAGCCACTCGTTAGAGTGGCTTTTTCTTTAATGCTTGGAGCGGGAAACGAGACTCGAACTCGCGACCCCGACCTTGGCAAGGTCGTGCTCTACCAACTGAGCTATTCCCGCTTGGTGATGCGCATTCTATAGAATCCTCAGCACCCGTCAACCCCTTGATTCAAAAAAGTTTTATTTCTTTTCAACGGTGGTTCGCAGATGGGGCCAGGCGGCACGCAGATATTGCAGCATGGACCACAGGGTCAGGCCAGCGGCAACGAGCAGCAAGGCGTAGCCGGTAAGCACCCAGAACGAGAAGTCCGACGGGTTGGCCAGCAGGATGACCAGCGCGAGCATCTGCGCGGCGGTTTTCCATTTGCCCATGTTCGATACGGCAACGTGGGCGCGGGCGCCGATTTCGGCCATCCATTCGCGCAGGGCCGAGACGACGATCTCGCGGCCAATGATGACGGCGGCCGGCAGGGTCAGCCACAGGTTGCCGTGTTCCTGCACCAGCAGCACCAGGGCGACGGCAACCATGAGTTTGTCGGCCACGGGGTCGAGGAACGCGCCAAAGGGCGTGCTCTGTTCCAGGCGGCGTGCCAGGTAGCCATCAAGCCAGTCGGTGGCGGCTGCGAAGGCAAATACCGAACTGGACGCGACGTAGCTCCATTCATACGGCAAATAGAACAACAAAATGAAAATCGGGATAAGCAGGACGCGTAGTACGGTGATCAGATTAGGGATATTCATCGGCACAACTGGCTACGAGGTGAGAAGGCATTCTATTCGCTGTGCAGGTTTGCATAAATCAATTCAGCGAGCTTTTTACTGATACCGGGTGCTTTGGCTATCTCGTCAATGCTGGCACGGGAGAGCTCCTGCAAGCCACCAAAATGTTTAAGCAAGTCGCGACGCCGCGTCGGGCCAACCCCTGCCACCCCTTCCAGGGTTGAAGTTCGCCGGGTTTTGCCACGGCGGGCGCGGTGGCCGGTAATGGCGAAACGGTGGGCTTCGTCACGGATTTGTTGAATCAGGTGCAGTGCGGGTGAGTCGCCCTTCAAAGTGAACTCATGGGCGGCATCATTCAAGTACAACGTCTCGAAACCGGCCTTGCGCGTGGTGCCCTTGGCGACGCCGAGCAGGATCAGGTCGGGCACCGCCAGTTCGTTGAGCACGTCACGGGCCATGGACAACTGGCCCTTGCCGCCGTCTACCAGCAGGATATCGGGCAACTTGCCCTCCCCGTCCTTCAGCTTGCTGAAACGCCGCGTGAGCGCCTGATGCATGGCGGCGTAGTCATCGCCTGCGGTAACACCTTCGATGTTGTAGCGCCGATAGTCGGCCTTGATCGGCCCTTCCGGCCCGAATACCACGCAGGAGGCCACCGTGGCCTCACCGCTGGAATGGCTGATGTCGTAGCACTCCAGGCGCTGGGGCGGCTCGTCCAGGTTGAGGACTTCGGCCAGGGCGTCGAAGCGTGCGGCAACGTGCTGTCGATTGGCCAGGCGTGCACCCAGGGCCTGTTCGGCGTTGGTCACGGCCAGTTGCTGCCAGCGGGCACGGGTGCCGCGTACGCGGTGGCTGATGTCCAGCTCGCGGCCGCGCAGCTCGTGGATGGCCTCGATCAAAGTCGGGAAGTCTTCATGCACCACGTTGACGATCAGCTCCGTCGGCAGGTCGCGCTCAGGGCTGCTGACATAGTATTGGCCAAGGAACGCGGCCATCACCTCTGCAACGTCTTCGTCGATACCGGTCTGCGGAAAGAAGTTCTTGCTCCCCAACACCCGCCCGCCACGGACGCTGATCAGGTGCACACAGGCGCCGCCCGGGTTGACGAACGCGGCGATCACGTCGACGTCACCGGTGCCGCCTTCCATGCTTTGCTGGTCCTGGACGCGGCGCAGCAGGGAGATCTGGTCGCGTAGCTCGGCAGCCTTTTCAAAATCCAGGGTGCTGGCCGCCTGCTCCATGGCCCCGGACAGCTCAT
Organism: Pseudomonas sp. AM4(2022); assembly: GCF_036346515.1. NCBI lineage: Bacteria > Pseudomonadati > Pseudomonadota > Gammaproteobacteria > Pseudomonadales > Pseudomonadaceae > Pseudomonas > Pseudomonas sp. AM4(2022). The sequence continues at coordinate 47,363 of NZ_JAOTNW010000015.1, read as the reverse complement.
CGGTGAGCGCGTTGCTGCGCCCCTCGAGGAACATCACCGAATGGCGCACATCCTCGGCGTACTCCGAAGGTTCCACCAGGCCCACGCAGGGCGCCTTGCAGCGCTTGATCTGGTATTGCAGGCACGGCCGGGTGCGGTTCTTGTAGAAGCTGTCTTCGCACTGACGCACAAAAAAGGTTTTTTGCAGCAGGCTCAGGCTTTCACGAATTGCCCCGGCGCTGGGGTAAGGCCCGAAGTACTTGCCCTTTTGCTTTTTTGCCCCGCGGTGAATGCTCAGGCGCGGAAAGTTGCCGTCCGATAAAAACACGTAAGGGTAGGATTTATCGTCACGCAGCAGGATGTTGTAAGGCGGCCGCCATTCCTTGATCAGCGTCTGCTCAAGCAGCAGCGCCTCGGTTTCATTGGCGGTGATGGTGGTTTCGACCTGGGCGATACGCGCCACCAGGGCGGCGGTTTTCGGCGCAAGGCCGGTCTTGCGAAAATAGCTCGCCAGGCGGTTCTTCAGGTTCTTGGCTTTGCCCACGTAAAGCAGGCGCGCCTCGCTGTCGAACATGCGGTACACGCCGGGGCGGCCACTGCAGGTGGAGAGAAAGGCACTCGGATCAAACGGTGTGGTCATGTCAGGCGCTGGCGTCCACCATGCCGTGGCGCACTGCGAGCAGGGTCAATTCAACATCACTGCTGATGGCAAGCTTCTCGAAGATACGATAACGGTAGGTATTGACGGTCTTGGGCGACAGGCACAGCTTGTCGGAGATGGTCTGCACCTTCTGGCAACCGACGATCATCAGGGCGATCTGGATTTCCCGCTCCGACAGCGCATCAAACGGCGAATCGCTGGTGGGCTGGAACGACTTGATCGCCAATTGCTGGGCAATCTGCGGGCTGATGTAACGTTGGCCGGCAAAGACCAGGCGAATGGCTTGCACCATCTCGGCCAGGCCCGCGCCCTTGGTGAGGTAGCCGGCGGCACCGGCTTGCAGCAAACGGGTGGGGAACGGGTCTTCCTCACACACCGTGACCACCACGACCTTGATGTCGGGATGGCTGCGCAACAATTTGGTCGTGGCACCAAGACCGCCAATCCCAGGCATCTTGACGTCCATCAACACCACATCGGGCTTCAACTCTCGGGCCTTGATCAGGGATTCCTCCCCCGACTCCGCCTGGCCGACTACTTGCAGGCCGTCGATGTCAGCCAGCATTCGTGTAATGCCTGTACGAACGAGATCATGGTCATCGACTACTAGCACCCTAATCAAGCAGACACCTCGCGATATGGTCTTATAGGTTGCTGAACACCTTAGCAAAAAACCAAGGCGCAGACCTAGTTGCAAGTGTCATATATATAGAGATTAAACGTGCTGCGGCTGTTCGCCGGCTGGCGAACAGCACTGTTTCCTGGGCTAAAGGTCAGGAATCCTGGGCGTGCGGCTTGGCTTTTCCGTTCACCACGGATGAATGCTCAGCCAAGGTACTGGTCAAGCGACGGATCGCTTCCTGGTCTTCCTTGAACATCGCTCGGTAATTGCCCAGCACTTTTTCTTCGATCTTGCTCAGGTTATCCAGCTGGATCGGCGTTGGGCTGCCGGTCAACACATACAGGATATCCACACCTTTTTCGGCGACGCGAGACAAATAGTCGGCCTTGGGTGCACGACCACCGCTTTCATATTTGCCTTGGGCGTTCGCCTCAACGCCTCCAATTTCTCCAAAAACTTTCTGCGACAGGCCAAGTCGCTCTCTTTCCTGCCTTAAGCGCGAACCGATTCCACTCATTTGGATGTATGATCCTAAATTGGCACACCCTAAGAGGTGTCACACCATCACTTCGTTAAACAAACTTGAACGGTTTTGAACTATGCCCGGAATCCGTACTGCCGCACAAGCCAAGGCCTGGCTGGAACATCAAGGAAAGTCAGTTCAAGCGTTCGCCCGTGAGCATGGCGTAGACCCGGCAACCACCTATCAAGTGCTCGCCGGGCGAAAAAAAGGACGACGTGGAGAAGCCCATAAAGTGGCGGTACTTCTGGGCATGAAAGAGGGCGTTATCGTGGATGAGCCTGAAGCTCAATCCCACGATGAACAAAGCACTAGCTGACAGCAGTATGCGCTTATTTATAGGACGCGCCTGTTTTAGTCCGATGTGAGTGCGCGACACTCACGCTCCATCCGCCAGAAGCCATCCTCTTCACCGACAATGCTCAACCCCAGGCGCTGATACAGCCTTCTTGCGGGGTTGGTCTTGAACACCGTCAAACGCAGAAAGCCCAGGCCCTCGGCGTGTGCCTTGAGCGCCATTTGCTCCAGCACCCAACTGCCCGCGCCCTGCTTGCGGCAGCACGCCAGCAGGTGCAACTCGCGGATATACAGGGCCTTGCCGTCGCGGCTCAGGCTGATAAAGCCCATGACGCCATCATCGTTGCAGATCAGCCAGTTCTCGCGGCCAGCCCAGGCCACGTCGAAGCCGTCGTTGGACCACAACAAGCCGTTCTGACGGTAGTAAGGGCTCATGGCCTCATGGGTAAGGGTGCGGGCAAACGGCAGGTCTTGCTCAGTGGCCCGACGCAAATGAAACCTCATTCAGAGGGCTACCACTTGGCCAGCCCACTGCCCGCCATCGCGACGGGCGATCACCAGCGCGTCGCCGACACCGGGGGCGGCAACAAGCAAGTTGCCATCGGCGGTCCAGATCGCACTGCGACCGGCACAAGCCCAGCCTCCGGACGGGCCACCATGGTTAGCCATCAGTACCAACAGGCCATGTTCGGCCGCATAGCCTTCAAGCAAAGCACTGTCCGCCGCGTAACCTGCGTCGCTGATCAGTACGCCGGCGGCATACACCGTGGCGCCCGCTGCCGCCGCTTGACGTGGATGGCTGGCCTGGGAAAAGTCCGCGCACACCGCCAACGCGATGCGGTCCTCTGCCAATTCCAGGGGCTCACCGCCCTGCCCCGCGGCAAATGCCAGCTCTTCGCCGGGGTGCAGATGCTGCTTGGTGTAGACGCCTGCTGAACCGTCCGCCCCAAGCACCAGCGCGCCGATCAGCACACCTGCTTGTGACGCCAAGCGCACCGGCATGCCGACCACGGCCGTCAACTGCAGCTCCCGCGCCACCTCACGCAACGGCGTCAACACGGCATCTTGCGGGTCGATGGCCAGGTCGGCCGCCAGGAACGGCTCGTAGCCCGTCAGTGACAGTTCTGGAAACACCAGGCATTGCACGCCCTGTTCAGCCGCGGCCCGCATCAACGCCAGGTGCCGCTGGATATTGGCAGCGACATCGCCCGGGATGGAAACGGTTTGCGCCGCAGCAAGGGTCAAGGCAGTCATGGTCGCGTCCTGGCAATCATTGTTTGAGAGCCGTCAGCATATCCACACTTGGCCCATAGCGGCATAGGTATCTACACAACGCTGTAACGGTGGACGGTAACCACGATACGAAGCGAGTCGCTGTTGATCTGCTTTTGATCTTAGGCGCCCCGTTAAACCACGCTGGCCGGAATTCGACAGTGAGCCGCTGTCAGAGCGGAACCCTAAGTAGCCGTTACCGCAGGAATGGATATGTACTCGGTATAGCTGTGTCGGCTGGAAGGCCGTCATCGCAGGCAAGCCAGCTCCCACATTTGGATCCTGGGTGTCAGGTAGAGATGCGTCGCCTGTCAGTCCGTCACGGGAGCAAGCTCCCTCGCCACAGGTCCAGCGTCGCAGCAAAGTTGTGTAGATACCTATGCCCATAGCGGTAAGGACTGCCACACGATAGAAATTACTGATTGAATCCACCCGCACGCCTCTAGTAAGCTCCCCCCATCATTTGGAGAGCCCCATGTTGCCACTCACCCACACTCAGGTTTGCCCTGCTGCCAGCGCCTTGCGCTCGGTGTCGGCTACCCGTGTGAACGGTTCGAGCGCACTGGCCGGCTTTTATTTTGGGTATTGGTTTAGCCACTGGCGCGCCTGATACCTGAAATCGGCGCCCACTACTCAAGGGGTCGCCTACCAGAGAAATCTAAACCCCCGGTCGGCTCCCCGACCGGGGGTTTTGTTTTTTCAGCGCCTGACAACTTGTTTTTCACGCTTACTTAAAGGAATCACACCATGAACTACGCCACCTATTACCGCTACGACACTTGCACTGCATGGCGATTTAGCCAGCTCCGTTCGGGACAGCCTGCCGCCTCCGACCGGTCACCCCGTGGTGGCAAGCCAACACACGTAGCCGATACGGCCAATTGTCGAACACCCCAGTAGGCCAAGCGTGCGGGAATCGCCCGCCGCTTGCCCAGGAAGCCTTGAATATGAACTCCTCCGTCGCCGCTTTGCCCATCTCTGCCCTCAACAGCGCCAATGAAGCCCTGACCCAGCGTTTGCCCAGCGCTCTGGAACTCAAGCACCAACTCCCGCTCAGCCCGTTCCTCAACGAACAAGTCCACGCCCATCGGCAAGCCGTGCGCGCCATCCTCAATGGCGAAGATTCACGCTTGCTGGTAATTGTCGGCCCGTGCTCGATCCACGACCCGGAATCGGCCATGGAATATGCGCGCAACCTGAAGAAACTCGCGCTTGAAGTCAGTGACCAGATGCTGCTGGTGATCCGTGCCTACGTCGAGAAACCGCGCACCACTGTGGGTTGGAAAGGCCTGGCCTACGATCCGCACCTGGACGGCAGCGATGACATGGCCGCCGGCCTGACCCTGTCCCGCGAACTGATGCGTGAAATGCTGCGCCTGGGCCTGCCGGTCGCCACCGAGTTGCTGCAACCCATGGCCGCCGGCTACTTCGATGACCTGCTCACTTGGGTCGCCATCGGCGCACGCACTACCGAATCGCAGATTCACCGCGAAATGGCCAGCGGTCTGGGCATGCCCGTGGGCTTCAAGAACGGCACCGACGGTGGCGTCGCCATTGCCTGCGATGCGATGCGCTCAGCCTCTCACCCGCATCGCCATTTCGGCGTCGACAGCCAGGGCCACCCGGCGATCATCCAGACGCCCGGCAACCCCGACACCCACCTGGTGCTGCGTGGCGGCCACCGTGGGCCCAACTACGATGCGCAAAGCGTGGCCGACGTAAAGCATGACCTGGCCAAGTCCAAGGTGGCGGCACGGATCATGGTCGATTGCAGCCATGCCAACAGCGGCAAGAACCCGCTGCGCCAACCGGCGGTATTCAATGACGTGCTGGAGCAGCGCTTGCAAGGTGATACCTCGCTGGTCGGCATGATGCTTGAGAGTCACCTGTTCGAAGGCTGCCAGCCACTGAGCGCGTCGATGAAATACGGCGTTTCGGTGACCGATGGTTGCCTGGGTTGGGACGGGACCGAGCAGTTGTTACGCAGTGCCGCTGAGCAGTTGCGGGAACACGGAAAAGCCGACTGATCGGTGAAAAACATACATCTGGGAGAGGCGGGAAAGTTGACGAGCACTCGTGCGAGTGTTCAGATGCCAGCCTGTTTCAGGTGCCCCCTGCCGCCGTGCTTGGGGTGAAACGGGAAACCGGTACGCTCATGTTGAGCAAGTCCGGTGCTGCCCCCGCAACGGTATATGCGTGATCCCTTCGACACACCACTGTGGCCCTCGCGCCATGGGAAGGTGAAGGTATCCATACGCATGAGCCCGGAGACCGGCCTGGAATTTCTGTTTGGCAAACTCCTGCGGTGGGCGGGCATGGGCCGGTATTGGCGTGTGCTCGATGCCTTCTCTTGCGTGCTTCTGCGAAGATACTTTCGAGAAGACTATGATCCGACATTCATTCACTCCCTTGATCAGTTGCCTGTTCAGCCCGTTGCTGCTGGCCGACAACACTCCCCTGGTGCTCGACCCGCAAGTCGTCTCGGCGCCCTCAGTGGAGTCCGGCACTGTTGCGGCCATGGCCCAGTACGGCAGCAACGTCAACGTGGTCAGCCGCGAACAGATTGAGCGGGCCGGCCCTTCAGCCGACGTGTCGCGGGTGATGCAAATGTTCATTCCCGGGCTGTATGTGGCGCCGAAGAACGGTCCGTTCGACTATGGCACCTATTCCCTGCTCGGCGGGCGCAACGATGACACCCTGATCCTGCTCGATGGCGTGCGCTTGAACAACCGCCTGTACGGTGGCCTGTACCTCGACACCCTGCCGGCCAATGCCATTGAACGCATCGAAGTGCTCAAGGGCGGCCAGAGCCTGCTGTTCGGTACCCAGGCGGTATCGGGCGTGATCAACATCGTGACCCGCAGCCCACAGACGCGGGCGGCTGCCGGCGAAGTGAATATGGGCCTCGACACCTTCGGCGGCACCACGGGTGACGCACGGGTCGAGAAGATTTTCAGCAACGGCTGGGGCGACCTGGGCGTGTTGGCCTACGTCAGCCGCAATGCGTCCGAGGGCTACCAGCCGTTTCGCAATCGCGATATGAAAAATGTCACGGACAAGAAACGCTCTTACGAAGTCACTACCTTCGGTACCAAGGCCGTTCAATCTTTTGGCGATGATTCGCGCCTGGAACTGTTCTACCAATACGCCGACGCCAACCTGGATTTCGCCCGTCCGGTAGCCTCCCACAAAACTACCAACGACCGTGTACAGCAAATCGCCACAGCCACGTTCGAGCAGAGCCTCGACGAACGCCTGAGTTATTTCGTCAAGGGCCACATCAACGATTGGGATACCCGCTATACCCGCATCAACAACCTAGACGGTGGTGGTACCCAGGTCATCAATCATAACGACTACTGGGGCTTCACCGACTGGGGCGTGCAAGCCGAAGGCAAAGCCGAGTTGCCGGGCGGCCATGTAGTGATCGTCGGCAGCGACAACCAATGGTTCAAGGGCCAGGACGATGTGCTGGTGATCGACGACAACAAAGCCCAGGCCCACGCGCTGTATAGCCAACTGCGCCCGCAGATCGACGCCCTGCCCGACTGGCACCCCAGCCTCGGCGTACGCCACGAGGCCATGAGCGGCGGTGACAGTGCCACCGTCGGTATGCTCACCTCCCTCTATAACCTCAACGATCACTGGGCCTTGCGCGGCCAATACGGCACCGCCTACAAGCTGCCCAATGCCGAACAGCTGTTCGTCAACGAAGCGGACGAACAGGGCAACCGCCACCTCAAGCCGGAGAAAAGCCGCAACGCCGAGCTGGGCCTTGATTACACAGGGCAACTTGCAGAACGCAATTTCAGCGCCAGCGTCACCTTGTTTAAACGCAAGATCACCGACCTGATCACTCTGGACGATGTGCAGTGGGTCAATGGTCAGGGCCAGATCCAAATGCGCGGTTTCGAGGCCGACGCCAGGTTGGCGCTCAACGACCAATGGAGCGTGCAGGCCGACATGACCCGCAACCTGACCGAATCCCGCGCCGGGGTCACCCTTAACGATATCCCCAGTTTTTTCGCCCGCTCACGCATCGGTTTTGAATCGCAAAACCGACTATGGGGGGCAGGCGCGGCCCTGCGTTATATCCGCGACGTCGTCAGCGCCAAGCAGGTCGAGTACGGTCATTATTCGGTGGTGGACGCCGACGCCTATCGCTATCTGGACAGTGCCCACCGGCATCGTTTGAGCCTGCTGGTGGAAAACCTCTTCGACCGCGACTACGTCACCAGTCGCGCCAACAACGTCGACAACTTGGGCCGACCGCTCACCGCAGAGGTGCGTTACAGGTATCGCTTCTGATGGCTGACATCACGCCAATCGACGGGGTCGACACCCACCCCGACTGGTCGCGAATTCCTGACCACAGCCACCATGTGTTCCTGTGCACCGGCCCGCGCTGCACCCAGCGCGGCGCCTTGCAACTGTGGAAAACCCTGCGCCGCCGGCTGCTGGAGCTGCAACGCATCGAAGTGCCCGACGGCGTGCTGCTGACCCGCACCCATTGTCAGTTCCCCTGCAACCTCGGGCCGGTGCTCACGGTTTACCCGCAGCGCTGCTGGTACGGCGTGCACAGCAAGGCGGATGCGATACGCCTGGTGGATGTACACCTGGTAGGCGGTGAAGTGGTTGACGATCTACTGCTCAAGGAGCGCGCATGAAAACGTGGGGCTTATGCTTGATTGCCCTGCTCTACGCAACTCCGGTGCGGGCAGACAATTACACCAATTGCGCCCAGGCCTGGACACTGCCACACGCGCCACCCTCGCGCATCGTCGCCCTCAATCAACACGCGGCCGACCTCTTGCTGGCGCTGGATGCCAAGCCTTCAATGGTGGGCGTGGCCTATCTGGACGACAGCGACAACGCGCATCGACAGGGCCGGTATTTCGAAGTGCCGGTGATTGCCGCCCAATACCCCTCCAGCGAAGTGCTGTATGCACAGCGTCCCGACTTGGTGGTGGGCGGGTTCGCCAGCGCGTTCGGCAAGGGCGTGAGCTCACGCACTGGCCTGGCCGATAACGGCGTGGCGTCCTACCTGCTGGAGTCCGCGTGCGCCGGGCACAACCTGGATTACTTCGAGCACATCCGCCAGGACCTGCTCACCCTTGGCGCCCTGCTGCACAAATCGCAACACGCCCAGGCCCTGAGCGACGCACTGGACGCCGACCTGCAACGTGCCCAGGCATTGGCTGACAACGCCCGCCCTGTGTCCGTGTTTTACCTGGACAGTGAGGTCAACGGCCTCGCCAGTGAAGGCCAACGGGGTTTTGTCACAGCGCTGCTGGCCGCATCGGGTGCCCGCAATGTGCTGGCTGACATCCCCCTTTCACGAGTGACCGTGAACAGTGAAACCTTGCTGATGATGGACCCTGACATCATTTTATTGGCCGACGCCCTGTGGTCCCCCAGCAGCCGCAAGCGCCAATTGCTGACCACCGACCCGGTGCTATCCACGTTGCGAGCGGTGCGTGAGAACCGGATGATCGATATTCCGTTTACCCATTTAGTCCCTGGCGTCGGCAGCGGCAAGGTGGCGATTGAACTGGCCCGCAAACTTAATGGCATACAGTAACCCCTTGAGGCGCCCTCTTGTAGGAGCGAGCTTGCTCGCGAAAAACGTCAACGATAACGCGCGCTTCCTGAATAAACGCGGCGCCTGCGAGTTTTTCGCGAGCAAGCTCGCTCCTACAAGCAATGGCTGTGGACTAGGCCCGGGCCACCGGCATGCGGGACAGCTCCCGCAGCCACGGCAACACCCGCAGGCCGTGAGCAGTCTCGCAGGGGTCGACGATGTCCATGAAGTGTTCGAGGTTGACGTGGTCCGGCACGCCCGGCAATCGCACTCGCACGGCCGGCGTTACGCCGCAAGGGGCGCCCAGGTCCAGATGCTCGTAGGCCAGCACATGACGCACTTGGGGCTGAGGCTCATGGGCATGGTCCATCAGCCCCGCATTGATTATGAGCACGTCGAAGGGTTCGGCAGGAATGGCGGTGAGAATCCGCACCTCTTCGAATGTTTGCACCGGCACGATCCGGTAATAACCCAACTGGTTGAGCATTTTCTCGATGTACAAGCGTTGCAGATGCTGTTCATCGGCAATCAGGATGGTCAGTGCTTTGTTCGGCATGGCAAACCCCTGGGCAGGCAGTGCTCGGCAGTGAGCGTCGTCCATTCTCCAGACATATGCCGACGACAAAATCAGGCATGTTCCCGGTTCGCGTAAGAGTTTTCCCAAATTTCCCGAATGGCGATCAACCACAGTCAGGGCTGATTGCAATAAGCGCTCAAGCCACGATGCAAAACATCGATCGCTTCACCCACGCCCTCGGCCGCTGCCGCCAATGCTTGACGGTCGCGCTGTTCACACGCTGCCTCCAACGCTTCACACCCCCGGATCAATGGGTCTGCCTTGACCATCCGCGCGCCGCCCTTGGCACGGTGCGCAAGGTCGTGCAGCTTGGCAAAGTCGGCCTGGCTTGCCAGACGTGGCAGCAGGGCACGGTCCGCCTCCAGGCTTTCAAGCAACGGCGCCAACAATTCGACAAGCGCAGCGTGATCATCGCCGGTCAGCGCGACCAGTGTGCTCAAGTCGAACGTCGTCACCGGCTGCGGGCCCGCGTCGGCCAAACGCGAGGCCAGCGCCGACCGCAAGTCGTCAAGCCCGGTTGGCTTGAACAGGCACCCATCCATGCCCGCCTGCCGGCAGCGCTCAGCTTCCTCCGGCTGGGCGTTGGCGGTGAACCCCAGCAACAGGCAGGGCTCAAGACCCTGTTCACGCTCTTGCGCGCGAATGTCCTGTGCCAGCTGATAGCCATTCTTGAAGGGCATGTTGCAATCGGTAATGACGCCATCGAACTGCCCCGCTCGCCACTGCTCCAGCCCTTGGACACCGTCTTCGGCAGTGACGATACGGTGGCCCAGAAAGCTCAACTGTCGAGCCAGCAGCAAGCGGTTGGCCGGGTAGTCGTCCACCACCAGAATGTTCAGCGCACGGCCCTCAGGCGCCGCCTCTTGCACAGGCTCAATCGGGGCCGGCAGCGTGGCGCTGATGGCCAGGGCCAACGTCACGTCCACCCGAGTGCCGTGCCCCAGCACGCTACTCAAGTGCAATTGGCCGCCCATCATTTCGCACAGGCTGCGGCTGATCACCAACCCCAGCCCAGACCCGCTGCGTGCCGACTGCTGATTGTTGCTGCCCTGGATAAACACGCTGAACAACCGCTGCTGGTCGGCGACGCTGATTCCAATGCCAGTGTCTTGCACCCATAACTGCACGGCCAAGCGATCGTCCTCGACCACCGCCTGCGCGACCAGGCTGACCTGCCCATGGGGAGTGAACTTGATGGCATTGCTCAGCAGGTTCGACACCACTTGCTTGAATCGCAGCGGGTCGACCAGCACCGCCTGGTCAATCAACGGGTCCAGCTCAACCTGCAGCGCCAGCCCCTTGGCTCGGGCCAGCCCCTCGAACACGCGCGCGACCGACGCCAACAACTCATGCAGGTTGGCGGGCTCCAGGGTCAGCGACAAGTGCCCGGACTCGATCCGTGCGATATCGAGAATATCGCCGATCAACTCCAGCATCCCCCGCGAAGCCACCGAGGCCACCTCCAGGGCGTCGCGGTCGACCCGCCCCTGTTCGGCATTTTTCAACGCCAGCTCAATCATGCCGATCACGGCGTTCATGGGCGTGCGAATCTCGTGGCTCATGGTCGCCAGGAAGGTCGTCTTGGCGCGATTGGCGGCGTCGGCATCGTCCTTGGCTTCCTGTAGCTGGCCGAGCAACCGGTGCCGCTCGCTCACGTCGACCCAACCGGCAATCATGCCCACCACCTTGTCGTCGCCGTCACGGTACGGCAGCATCCACTGGTAAATGGTCAGCACATCGCCATTGGGCACCTTGAGTATTCGATCATGAATCTGCGGTTCGCCCCCAGCCATCAAGCGCAGGTAATCCTCATGAAATGACTGGGCCTGTGGCGGGTTTTCGACGTCGGTTTCCACCACCGTCCTGCCGATCACGTCTTCAAGCTTGTAGCCAAACACGTCAAGGTAGGCGTTATTGCAGGCCATCAGCCGCCCTTGGCGATCACGCACGTAAATCGGGTGCGGCGTGCCGTCAATCAATACGCTCATGAACCGCATCTGATCGCTCAGCGCCCGCTCGGCTTGCAGGCGCTTACGAATCAGGCTGCGCAGGTAAATGGCCCAGCCCAGCGTGACGGCCAACAACAGCGCCGCCAACCCAAAGCCCTGAAGAATCACGTTGCGATAGCGCAACCAGTAACTGTCCTCGATGATGACCTCGCTGCGCCATTGGCCAATCAACTCGTCCATTTCCTGCGGGGTGATACTCAGCAGTGCCTTGTCGAGGATCGAATACAACTCCAATTGACTGCGGTTGACCCCAAAGGTCACGCGTGCAGGCTCAGTGCCGACCGTACTGGTGACACGCAAGCGGTCGCGGTAATACCGGTTGATCAGATAACGTGCGCTGATCAATGAGTTGACCGCGCCATCGGCGTCACCCTTGGCCACCAGCGCCATGGCTTGCTGGGGGGTCTCCACGTCGACAAACATCACGCCTGGAAAATTCTGCGCTATCTCATCGTGCAGCCCATTGCCAACCACCATGGCCAGGCGTTTGCCGACCATGTCCTCCAGCGTGAGCAGGCTGTGCGGACTGTCGCGGGTAACCAGCACAAAGGGGTTGGTCAAGTAGGGCCGGGTAAAGCGCACTTTTTCAGCCCGCTCCACGCTAGGCGTGACGACCGCCAGCATGTCCGCCGTGCCCGCGCTGACAATGTTGATCTGGCGCGGCAACGAACTGCCTGGCACCACATCGAACTTCAAGCCGGTGCGCAAACTGATGCGCGACAGCACCTCGGCACTCAGCCCCTCAAATTGGCCTTGATCGCCGATAAACGATAAGGGAAGGAAATCATTGAGCACCGCGACCCTGACCCGTGGATTTTTCTGCACCCAGCGTTGTTCACTGGCGCTCAAATGCAGCCGGTCAACGCCGATTATGCCCAGGTTACCCCCACTCCAGCGGCGTAGGATTTCCATCTGCTCGCTGGCGGGAATCGCCCCCAGCGCAGCATTGAGAATGGGCAGTAAACGCGTATTTTCCCGGGTGACGGCAAACGCAAACGGATTGACTTCCAGGCCGGAAAAATCCGCCATGCGCACATTGTTGAGGTGGTTGCGATTGATCAGGTAGTTGCTACTGATGGCATCCCCCAGGTAAACGTCGGCACGACCAAACGCCACGGCACCAATGGCTTCGAAGGTCGAGGCAAACAGTTCCAACTGAGCCTGGGGGTAAAACGCCCGTACGGCGTCCGGCTGCATATAGTGATACAGCATCGCCACGCGCTTGCCGGCCAGCTCGTCATTTAACCCCAGGCTGTCACCGCTGCGGGTTACCAGGGTCGGTTGATCGTTGGCATAAGAGCGAGACAACAGCAGTTGCGGGTCGGCCGCTTCATAGCCATTGGCGGAACCGAGGAAATCCACCGCCCCCTGTTTCAGGGCCTCGATCACTTCGTCGCGGGTGTCGTAACGCCGAACCTCGATGGAGATATGCAGGGCCTGGCCGGCCAATGCGGCAAAATCGGCCGTGATACCTTCGAGTTCGTCATTGTTATTGGTCAAGTCAAAAGGTGCGTAATCGGGCGCCGAAACACCCATCAGCAATGAGCGCCGCTCACGCAGCCAACGCCAATCGGCCTCGTCCAGCGCCACGTGCGGGATTTCGATATGAGAGTGCCCCAACAGCCGTAAAACGTGAGGCTTTTCAAGGGCCACCGCGATCAGGGGTAACAGGCTCATCCAAAGGATCGTGGCGAACCTCATTAACGCGGTGGTGATCATTTCAGTTCAGATCAGATGGTTGCGCTGGGCAAACTTGGATAAGTGCACTACCGAGGACATACGCAACTTCTCCTTGAGCCGAGTCTTGTAGGTACTGATGGTCTTGTGGCTCAACAGCATCTGCTCGGCGATTTCCTTGTTGCCCAGCCCCAGGGCCAACATTTGCAACACGGTGAGTTCACGGTCAGACAAGCACTCGATCATCTGCCGTTCCGTTTCTTGCAGATCGTCGCGACGCACCGAACTGGTCGGCAAACTGGGGAAGCAACTGTAGCCCGACATGATGGCTTTGATAGCCTTTTGCAGCTCATCCAGTTCACCGGTCTTGGCGACGAAGCCCATGGCGCCGGAACGCATGCAGCGGGTAGAAAAAAACACCGCCAGGTAGGAGGTCAGCACCAGAATCTTGCATGGCAAGCCCAACGCCTTGATGCGGCTGATGACCTCCAACCCGCCTAATTTAGGCATCGCCAGGTCAAGGATAATCAGCTCGGGACGTTGCTCCCTCGCCAACTGCATGGCATCCGCGCCATCCCCTGCCTGAAAAATCTCATCAAACCCCTCCAATTGCAGGAGATGTTTGACCGTCGCCCGGATAAACGGATGGTCATCCACAATTAATGCTTTGCTCATAAAACTTCCCTATGCGGACAAAATACCCTTACACATCACACCGCACCGGGGTACCTGTGAGAACTGACAGTTCCGACAAGCGGCACTGCCCTTTCAGGACGGTAACGAGGCGGTGTCTGGCCCCTTCAATTAACTCAGCATAACCACGGACGCCGAACCTCAATGGCCCAACAGCCGCAAGTGCCCAACCTTAGCAACGCAATGATGTTTCAACTGAAGGGATAATCCGGACTAGGTGTAGGATTTTTCCACAAGCAAGCTTAGCCAATCCTGGCCAGCCCATAGGGTCAATCGGTGGTACTCGGGCTCCAGAAAGCCTGTACCACCAGGGTTGATGTTGAGAGACGCGCCACCAGTGCATCCAACTCGTCGCCATCCACCGACGTAGCGGCCAGGATGGCCTCGATTTCCACTTCGTCGCTGCCGAACGGCCGCACGTCGACATCGCTGGCCGGGTAGTTGCAGCGTGCCAGCTCGGCTTCCAGTAACACCATCACGGCCTGTTGCTGGCTGCGGCGCGCAATGACATAGAGAATATTGGTGACCTCTGCCGACACCACGTCCAAGGGTTGGCGGTTGATGTTATTGACGATCGGCCGCAGCAAGGTGTTGGCCGCCAGCACAAACAGCGTACCCAGCAAGGCCTCGAGGATCAGGTCGGCCCCGGCGCAGGCGCCTACCGCCGCCGAAGCCCAGAGGGTGGCGGCAGTGTTAAGACCGCGTACATTGCCCTCCTCCCGCATGATCACACCCGCCCCCAAAAAGCCGATGCCCGACACCACGTAAGCGACCACGCGCACCGCGCCTTCCGCACCGCCCAGGCGGTTGGCCATGTCGACAAAGATCGCCGCGCCTACCGCCACTAGCACATTGGTACGTAAGCCGGCGGTGCGCTGGCGGTACTGGCGCTCGAACCCGATCAGGCCACCGAGAATAAACGCAGCGCTAAGGCTGACCACGGTGTCGACCAGGGAGTTGAGGTTGATGTTGTTGATTGCCTGCATAAAAAATCTCCATGAATGCAGATGCACGTTGAAACAATGCCGGTCCCTGTAGGAGCGAGCTTGCTCGCGAAAAACGTCAACGATGACGCATGCTTGCTGAAGGAACGCGGCGCCTGCGAGTTTTTCGCGAGCAAGCTCGCTCCTACAGAACCTTATCCGACGGGCATTACAGTAAGCCCGTCTCCTACAGGGTTTGGCGATGTTGTATTACTGCCAGCCAAACCTGCGGATGTAGTAGCCCTTCACCGCCTGAGTCAGCGCCATGTACGCCAGCAAAATCACCGGCAGGAACACGAAGTACAGCGACGGAAGCGCCTGCAATTTGAAGTAGTGCGCCAAAGGCCCCATCGGCAGGAATATCCCCACGGCCATGATCACGCCGGTCATCAGCATCAACGGCAGCGCTGCACGGCTTTGCAGGAACGGGATTTTCGGCGTGCGGATCATGTGCACGATCAGGGTCTGGGTCAGCAGCCCCACCACGAACCAGCCGGACTGGAACAGCGTCTGGTGGTCTGGAGTATTGGCATCGAACACATACCACATGAGTGCGAACGTGGTGATGTCGAAGATCGAACTGATCGGCCCGAAGAACAACATGAAGCGTCCCACTTCCCCCGGCTGCCAGCGTTGCGGCGTGGCGAGCATTTCGTCATCGACGTTGTCGAACGGAATCGCAATTTGCGAGATGTCATACAGCAGGTTTTGCACCAGCAGGTGCATCGGCAGCATCGGCAGAAACGGAATGAAGGCACTGGCTACCAACACCGAAAACACGTTGCCGAAGTTGGAACTGGCGGTCATTTTGATGTACTTGAGCATGTTGGCGAAGGTACGCCGGCCTTCCAGCACGCCCTCCTCCAGGATCATCAGGCTCTTCTCCAGCAGGATGATGTCAGCCGCTTCCTTGGCGATGTCCACCGCACTGTCCACCGAAATCCCGATATCCGCCGTGCGCAACGCCGGAGCGTCGTTGATGCCATCGCCCATAAAGCCCACCACATGTCCGTTGGCCTTGAGCAGACGCACGATGCGTTCCTTGTGGCTGGGGGTGAGCTTGGCAAACACATTGGTGGTTTCCACGGCCAGGGCCAGTTCGGCGTCGCTCATCGCCTCGATGTCGTTACCCATCAGCAAGCCTTGTTGCGCAAGACCCACTTCACGGCAGATCTTCGCCGTGACCAGTTCGTTGTCGCCGGTCAACACTTTCACCGCCACGCCATGGGCCTTCAGGGCCTTGAGGGCGGGCGCGGTGCTTTCCTTGGGCGGGTCGAGAAATGCCACATAGCCGATCAGCGTCAGGTTGTTTTCATCGGCCAGGGTGTAGGTGTCGCGCCCCGCCGGCATCGGCTGCGCCGCTACCGCCACCACCCGCAGCCCTTCTTCGTTAAAGGCCGCCGTCACCTGGCGAATGCGCGCCAGCAGTTCGTCGGTCAGCGCTTCATCGACGTCGCCATGGCGCACGCGGTTGCACACCGACAAAATTTCTTCCACCGCCCCTTTGCAGATCAACAGGTGCGGTTGGTGCTGCTCGGCCACCACCACCGACATGCGGCGGCGGTTGAAGTCGAAGGGAATCTCGTCAACCTTGTGGAACGCGGTGCCGACTTTCAGCTCGCGATGGATGTCCACATGCTCGAGCACGGCCACATCCAACAAGTTTTTCAAGCCGGTCTGGTAGTAGCTGTTGAGGTAGGCCATTTCCAGCACGTCGTCCGACTCCTGGCCCCACACGTCCACATGACGCGCCAGGAAAATCTTGTCCTGGGTGAGCGTGCCGGTCTTGTCGGTGCACAGTACGTCCATGGCGCCGAAGTTCTGGATCGCGTCCAGGCGCTTGACGATCACCTTCTTGCGCGACAGAAACACCGCACCCTTGGCCAGGGTCGAGGTGACGATCATGGGCAGCATTTCCGGGGTCAGGCCCACCGCAATCGACAGCGCGAACAGCAACGCTTCGGTCCAGTCACCCTTGGTGAAACCGTTGATGAACAGCACCAGCGGCGCCATCACGAACATAAAGCGAATCAGCAACCAACTGACCTTGTTGACCCCCTGCTGGAACGAGGTAGTCGCCCGGTCCGTCGCCGTGACGCGTTGCGCCAAGGCACCAAAATACGTGCTGTTGCCGGTGGCCAGGATCACCGCCGTGGCGGCGCCAGATACCACGTTAGTGCCCATGAACAGAATATTCTCCAGCTCCAGCGGGTTGCGCGTGTGGGCGTCCTGCTGGTGGGCGAACTTCTCCACCGGCATGGATTCACCGGTCATCGCCGCCTGGCTGACGAACAAGTCCTTGGCGCTGAGCACGCGGCAGTCAGCGGGGATCATGTCGCCGGCCGACAACACAATCAGATCGCCTGGCACCAGTTGCTTGATCGGCAGTTCAATGCGCTTGGCAGCATCGCGGCGCAGCACCGTCGCGGTATTGCTTACCATGGCCTTCAAGGCGTCGGCGGCCTTGTTCGACTTGGCCTCCTGCCAGAAGCGCAACAGGGTGGAGAGCACCACCATGGAAAAAATCACCGTGGCGGCCTTCATGTCTTCGGTCAGCCAGGAGATCACCGCCAGCAGGGTCAACAGCAGGTTGAATGGGTTCTTGTAGCAATGCCACAGGTGCACCCACCACGGCAGCGGCTGCTCATGCTCGACTTCATTGAGGCCGTATTGCACGCGCAGGGCGTCGGCTTCCTGAGTGCTCAGGCCTTCGGCGTGGCTGCCCAGTACGCCCAGCAATTGCACAGTGCTGCGGTTGGCACACGCCACCAGTGTCTGCGCCAGGCTGAGCGGTACTTCGCGGCTGACGCTGGCATCGGTCACGGTCTCCAGCATCGCCAGGCGGCGAAAATGCCGGGCGATATGCCGGGTCCGCAGGAAACCGGCGAAGAACTCTTTGAGCAAAGTGAGATTCATGGTGTAACTCCTGCGCGAGGAAAAACCGTCGTGCAGGTACTGCCCGTCCACACCGCGCCCGTCACACAGGCACAGCCGAACCTGGCCCGCCCGCCGTAACAGGCAGGCGCGTCCGTAGCATCCAGGCGTTACCCAGGTGCTGGTCAGCGTCGATGAGAGAGGATCAGGCAGGTGCCAGGGCTGGCCACCGCCGGGATGCCGCTTCTCGCTTTGTAAGGCGAGACAACGGCATCTGGAAAATGCGCGTTACCTTGCCAAGAGGCCGGTTACCGAAACCGGCCGACGACTGTCACTCGAACAAGTACCCACTGAGGGTCTCCGCTATTGATGAAAACGCGCGAAGCTTACGCCCCGATGTTGGCGGAGTAAACCGTAGGAAAGTGCCTGAATGGTGAATAAGAAAATTCTTCAGGATGGGTTCAGGTAACAACGGTAGGAGCGAGCTTGCTCGCGAAAAACGCCAACGATAACGTGTGCTTGCTGAATAAAAGCGGCGCCTGCGAGTTTTTCGCGAGCAAGCTCGCTCCTACAGATGGCGGTGTGCTCTAGCCTGCGCATGAAGCCAAAACCCATTCATATTACGGTGCGCCGGGTCGATCCCGCACAACCAACGCCAGGTAGCCGTCGATAGTTCCCTGACCGACGGGCTTGACCTGTATCGACACCCTATTCACCTGCCGGCCTATCGTGATTCCCTCACGGGTGCGCACCTGTACATAGCCAAGCCTGGGCCAAAAACGCTCGGCCCTGGTATTGCCCACCACCACCGTCAACCGCAGCCACTGGGCGCCCTTCGTTACCGCCCAGGCCTCAAGGTCGGTGTGCAAGCGCTGCGCCAGCCCGCTGCCGTGCCAGCGCGTATGCACTAGCAGCAACCCGATGTGCCACACCCCGGCGGCGAGCAAATCCGCGGCGATATTCACCACGGCGACCAGGTGGCCCTGCGCATCGCGGTAACCCAGCCAGTACAGGCGGCTGCAATGCCAGCCTGCGGGTAATTGGCCGCGTAATTCTTCCCGTGCTTCGGTCGAGGTAGCCGGTTCGCCATTCACCGCGATGAAGTAAGCCGGCGCCTGTTCAAAAAACTGCTGTAGCTCAGCCTCATCGCAGTCAAGCAGCTCAACCACCCGAATGCCTTCGAAGGAGCAGCCAGGCAACACCTGTGGATCAACGTCCATGTTCAACCTCTTCAATCATCCCGCGTCAGCACTTCCAGCAATTCAATCTCGAAACGCAGGTTACTGTTGGGCTTGATATGCGCGCCCATCGAGCGCTCGCCATAGGCCAGGTGCGCCGGTACATACAAGGTGCGCACGCCGCCAACCTGCATGCCCATCAAGCCCTGGTCCCAACCCTTGATCACGCGGCCAGTGCCGATCACGCACTGGAACGGTTTGCCCCGCTCCCAGGAGGAGTCGAACACCGTGCCATCTTCCAGGGTGCCGGTGTATTGGGTGGTGATCAGCGCGCCCTTGACCACGGCTTTGCCGTCGCCCAGGCGGATGTCGGTGACCTGCAGTTCATCGTTGCTCATGGGGTCCTCATTGAAGGCGTGAAAAGGCTGGGGTTTTCCCAGAATCGGATGGGTTTGGCAAGTGCAGGGGAATGGCCAGCGTGAACGCAATCCAATGTGGGAGCGGGCTTGCCCGCGAAGGCGGTGTGTCAGTCACTGCATCTGTGTCTGCACTACCGCTATCGCAGGCAAGCCAGCTCCCACAATTGGATCTGCGCGCATTCAAAAGCTTTTTACAACCAATGCCAGAACCGGCTCCAGAACCCACGCCCCAACTCATCCTTGCACCCGGCATATTGGCGCGCATACATCTGCGAACGCGCCTGTACCTTGCTCGCTACCGGCGGCAGCCAGGCTTTGCTGGCGTAGGTGCGCTGGCGATAGCCGCCCCAGCCTTCGTGGTAGTTAAGGTACTGGCCATAGGCATCGTATTTGTAGACGCCGTTGATGGTGTAGGTCTTGTCCATGTACCAGCCGATAAAGTCGATGGCGTCGTCGAAGTCTTCGCGATCAGCGCCACTGCGGCCGGTGGCTTTGCGGTAGTCGTTCCACACTTCATCCTTGGCCTGGGCATAGCCGGAAGCGGTGGAGACGCGGCCCCAAGGGATGATCCACAGCAGGTATTTACGCGGGGTCTTGGCGTCGTGGCGAAAGCCCGACTCCTGATACATGATCGCGAACGGCACCTGGATCGGTACGCCCCAGCGCTTTTGCGTGACCTTGGCGGCGTCGTACCAGTCATCTTTTTCGCGCAAGATACCGCAGAGGTCGTTGGGCGTGCGTGGCGGCGAGGTGCCGCACGCCGCCAACAGGGAAGTGAGTACTAACAGTCCGACGGCTTTGCCTGCGCTCAAGGGGCACCTTTGTGAGATAAGGGTAAAATGCCAGCATTTTACCCCTTCACACAGGCGGCGTCCTTGCCGCAGACATTTTTAAGCCAAGGGCACGCGACGGGTAGTCAGCGCGATACGACCGATAAAGAAGCTCAAGGCCGCGCCCAACAGCAGCATGGCCAAGGTGCTCCAGGCCGCGCGGGACAGTTGCTTGGCAGCGACTTCACCGGCTTCACGGGCTTTCTGTTCAGCCTGTTTTTTCAGCTCATCGACCTTTTGCATGGCTTGCTGATAAGCCTGGGCATAGTTGTCGACAATCTGGGTGGCTTCTTCTTTGCTCTTGCCAGTACGGGCCGCGACGATGTTGACCAGCGCCTCTTTATCCGCTGCATTCAGTGCTGGCTCGCCCGACGCTTTCACACGTTCGAACCACTGCTTGAGCTCATCACTGGCCTGGGCAGGGTTGGTCGCTGCATCGGTAGCCGACTGCTTGCCATCGGCAGCTGCCTGATCAGCTTTTTGCTCAACATTGGCAGGGTCTAGCTCAGCTTTGCCGCTCTGCTTGAGCAAAGTATCCAGTTGGCCTTGCAGGCTGTTCCAGTCCAGCTCGATGCCCTGCTCGTTCAACTGTTGCTTGATGCTATTGCCAATCCCCGGCGCTGCGGCAGCAATGCCACTGCCGGCTGCGGACAAACCTTTGCCCACGACGTTGCCGGCAGTGCCGACGACGCTTGCGGCCAGGCCTGCCAGCAGCCAAGTGGTGAGCAAAGTGGTCAGGGTCCAGGTCAGCACCCCATGCAAGCCGCCGCGATCCGGCGCCGTACGACCGGCCACGAATGCGCCCAATGCAATGGAAACCAGAGTCGATACAAACAACCAGATACCCGCACCCGTGCCAAAACCGCTCAACGGGTTGCCCGCTTCCATCGGGTCAATGGCACTGGCGCCAATGGCGGTGCCCAACACACTCAAGACCAGGTAGGTGACCAGTGCGATTGCACTACCGGCCAATACCGAGCTCCACGACACTCGAAACAGCGATCGATTGGTTTCATAGACAGTGGTCATACAAAGGTCCTTTTCAAATTGAGGAGCAAGGCAATGCGCCTTGATGGGTGTGAGTGTGGCGAAACGACATACGTTCAGTCCTGGCCCATATGCACCAGGCGCTCTGGTGCATTCGCACTGCCCCGTGGGCAATTACTCTGCACTATCCTCAAGCCAGGATGTCGTAACCCAATGTGCCTTGCCCTGCCCTAATCGGAGACGTTATGACCCAGGATGTTCTCGCCAAAGAAACCAACCGCCGCCAACTGCAAACCATCATTTCGGGACTGTCCGACGGTGTGATCCTGGCTGAGGTCGACCAGACCATTCTGTGGGCCAATGAAGCGGCGTTGACCATGCATGGGGTCAGCGAGGTCAAGGAACTGGGCGCCAATACCGAGGCGTACGCCAAGCGCTTTGCCCTGCGCTATCGCAACAACCATCCCTTGCCACTGGACAGCTACCCCCTCAGCCGCGTGGCTGCCGGTGAAGAGTTCAGCGATGTGGTGGTGGAAGTCACGCCCGCCGACGACGAACACCGCAGTTGGGTACATCGCCTGCGCAGCCTGGTGCTGACTGATGCCCAGGGTGAGCCGGAGTTGCTGGTGCTGATCCTCAGCGACGCCACCGAATGGGCCAGCGCCGAGCAACGCTTCGAGAAAACCTTCAACGCCAACCCGGCGCCCGCCGTGATCTGTCGCCTCAGCGACCTGCGCTACATCAAGGTCAACCAGGGTTTTTTGGAGATGACCGGCTACAACCGCGACCAGGTCATCGGCAAATCGGTCTATGAGCTGGATGTGCTGGAACAGGCCGAGCGCAAGGACCTGGCGATCCAGCGCCTGGGCGAAGGCGCGACCATCCCGCAGATGCAGGCCGAACTGAGGCTGCCCGAAGGTGGCAGCAAACTGGTGATCGTCGCCGGCCAACCGTTGGACATGAACGAGGAAGACTGCATGCTGTTTTCCTTCACAGACCTTGAGCCACGGCGCAAAGCCGAGATCGCCCTGCGCCAGAGCGAAGAGCGGTTCGCCAAATCCTTTCGCCTGACGCCCGTGCCGACCCTGGTGTGCAGCGCCGACAACCGCCAGGTGGTGGACATCAACGAAGCCTTCATGAGCATCACCGGCTACATCAGCGAGGAGTTGATCGGCAAATCCATCGAAGACATCAACTTCATCGACAGCCCCCAGGCCGGCGCGCAGTTGTTCGCCACCCTGGAAAAAGCCGGCAACCTTGAAGGCCAGGACCTCAAGGTGCGCAAGAAAGGCAATGAGGTGATCGACTGCGTGGTGTCCGCCGACACCGTGATTATCCAGGACGTGCCCTGCTACCTGATGGTGCTGATGAACATTACCGAACGCAAACGCTCGGAGCTGGAACTGGTGGCCGCCATCGAGGAAGTCATGCAAGACGCGTCCTGGTTCAGCCAGACCCTGATCGAGAAGCTGGCCAACGCCAAGAGCGTCAACAGCCCCAACCTGCCGAATGTTTCCTTCACCGACCTCACCGCCCGCGAGCGCGATGTATTGGGCCTGATCTGCGAGGGCCTGGCGGACAAAGAGATTGCCTCGCGCCTGAAACTGGCGCCCAACACCGTGCGTAACCATGTGGCCACCGTGTATTCCAAGCTGGGGGTGCACAGCCGTAGTGCAGCGATCGTCTGGGCCCGTGAACGCGGGCTGTTTGCCGGTGATTTGCGCCTGAAAAACAAGCCCTGACCCTGCAAATGCACTAGTGCGCCTAGTGCGAATTCGCCTTATTGAGAGGCGGTGCAAGCAATAACCTTCAAGGGATCGTATTTATGCCTTGAAGGAACCCGCATGTTTACCCTC
The DNA here is from genome assembly GCF_036346515.1 of Pseudomonas sp. AM4(2022). Taxonomy (NCBI): domain Bacteria; kingdom Pseudomonadati; phylum Pseudomonadota; class Gammaproteobacteria; order Pseudomonadales; family Pseudomonadaceae; genus Pseudomonas; species Pseudomonas sp. AM4(2022). The sequence goes on along the minus strand of NZ_JAOTNW010000015.1, from coordinate 24,348 downwards.
TCTCAACTGCGCAACTGCATCGAAGAAGGCCTGTCACCGCTGACGTGCGAATTCACCCTGTGCCGGGATGCGTCCTTGACCCTCAAGGTCTACGACGCAGAGACCGGCCGTGTCGACCTGGTGGTTACCGGCATCAGCACCAACCGCCTGCAGACCCCGCATGAAGTGGCAAAAATGGTGGATGAGTTGCGCTACGAGCTGCAAAGCAACAACGTCGGCAAGCTCACGCTGGATGATTTGCCTTTATCGCCGCTCCCATGAAATAAAACACCCCGCCGGCAACGATAAATGCCCCCAGCATGTAGAACATGTAATGGGCCGGCAGGCTGGCCAACACCAGCCCACACAGCACCGGCCCCAGCGCGGCACCGAGGTTGGACAGGTTTTGCGCCCCGTAATACATGCCCCGCAGGTGGTCCGGGGCAATTCGGTCGATAAACATGTACTCGGCCGGGAATACGATGATCTCCCCGACGGTGAACACCGCCATCGCCAGCACCCAGCCCATCACGCTGGTGGACAGCCCGAAGCCGATCAACCCCAGCATGAACATGCTCAAGCCAGCGATCAGCCACTGGCTCAGGTAACGGTGTGAGATGCGCCGGCCAATCAAGTACTGCAAGGCGATCACTAGCACGGCGTTGGTGGTCAGCACCGCGCTGATCACGGTGTAGGTGTATTCGGCGGTCGTGGTGGTCACCAGGTACTGCGACAGGTAGGCCGTGAACTGGCCGAACACCACCGCGCTGAGTAAACCGCCGAGGGTGAAGCACACCAGGCGACGGTCCTGCAGCAAAACGCGGGCGACGGCAAGGAACGGCACCGGTTTTTGCGTGGTGTCCACAGTGGCCAAGTTACGGTCACCCCAGCACCCATACAGCAGAAAAAAACCCAGCCCCAACAGCGCCGACAGAATAAACGGCAGGCTGATATCCAGCTTGGCCACCATCGCGCCAAAGAACGGCCCTACGGCATAGCCGATATTGGTAAGCGTGTACTTGATGGAAAACACTTCGCTGCGCGCGTCTTCAGGCAGCAGGCTGGCGAAGCCGGCTTTCACCGCAATATCGATGACGGCGTAGGCCAGGTTGATCAGGATCAGGCAGCCATAGAACGCCCAGATATTCTGCGCCAGCACCGTGCCGATAAACCCCAGCACAAACACCAGGCTCAACCCGAGCAGCAGGCGATAACTATTGATGCGGTCGACCAGAAAACCGCCGTATACGCTCAGCAGCGAGCCGACGATCAACGAACTGCCGATCACCAGGCCGACCTGGGTAATGTCCAGGGCGAAATGGCTGGTGAGGTAGATCACGAGGTAGGGAAAGGTGATGGCCTTGGCCAGCGTCAGCAGCAACGTGGCGCACAGCAAGAGGTTCACGGTACGCGGGTAGTTTCTTATGGTGGCAAGCATCCTGCTCTCGTTCTTCAAAGGTAACGCGACCATTGGGGTCGGTTACCTTAACGCAAGAGAAATGAAACGAGGAGGTGCCCCGGCGGGATTATTTCTTGACTGGCGTAATCTCGAGGATGGTGCCGTTGGTGGTCTTGAGCAGCACGTACTTGTCGCCTACGCGCGCCCATTGGCTTTCTTCTTCGGGCTGCTTGAGGCCGCGCTTTTTCCAATCGCTGATGGCCGACTCCTTGCGCATCAGGATATCCGGCGCACGGTCGCCCTCTTTCAAGTCGCGCGCGTTGATGTTTGAAGGTTGCACGGTTTCCTGAGGGGTATCGCCGGCCTGCACTACAGCACTGACGGTGGAAAAGCTGGCAGCGACCAGCAGGCAAGCGGCTAAGGTTTTCGACTTCATGGGTGCTCCTTCAATTAATGATGCGTACCCAGGTTCCGACCGCGGCGGCGCGCAATCATTCAGCCTTGTTTCCTGTGGCGAGGCAGCTTGCTCCCGCTGGGCTGCGCAGCAGCCCCAAAAAGCCGACCGCGCCCCCACCGAAAACATGCGGTGATTGGGTTGGGGCCGCTTCGCGGCCCAGCGGGAGCAAGCTCCCTCGCCACAAGGGGTACACCGTTATAGCCAGGCGGCGTCCCAGAGTGAGTAGTCGCCAACATGCCCGGCCAGTCCGGCTCGCAGTGGGTTGGCGATGATGTAGCGAGCAGCCTTGATAAGGTCTCCCTCGGCTCGCACCGCACGATCGTGATAGCCGTTCTGCCAGAAAGCACCCTGTGTGCGACGGGCTCGGTTGATGGTCAGTGTGCTTCGCGACTTCACTCGCTTCATCACTTCAGACAGCGTCGCGCTTCGCAATTCAAATAACCAGTGAAGGTGATCCGGCATAATGACCCAGGCCAAAGAGTTGACCAGCTCAAGGTCATGGGCTCGTTTGAGCTCGGCAACCAATAGCCGCCCCAGGTAAATATCGGCAAATACCGGACGACGCTGATAAACCACGGTAGTTACCAAATAAGCTCGACCAGGTTCCGAATAACGGCCACGTCGCAACAAATGAGAATTGGGCTTGTGCAGCAATCCTTTGCACCCCTGAATGGTTGAATGATCCATTCAACCTAGCAGGCACCTCCGATGCCCCTGCTCAATACAGTTTCCCCATATTGCCCAATGCCCTGTGGCGAGGGAGCTTGCTCCCGCTGGGCTGCGCAGCAGCCCCAAAAAGCCCGACCGCGTACTAACTGAACAAATGCGGTGAATGGGTTAGGGCCGCTTCGCGGCCCAGCGGGAGCAAGCTCCCTCGCCACAGATTTTGGTGCATGTCGATTGCTTTCGTGAAATTTATCGTGTAATTTTTCATGAAATTATTCGATATAATTTTCATGACTGCGCAAGATGAACTCGCCACACTCGCGACCCTGATCCACGACCTGCGCAAGCACAAGAAACTCACCCTGTCGCAATTGGCGCAAAAGATTGAGCGCTCGGTGGGTTTTCTGTCTCAAGTGGAACGTGGGTTGTCGCAACCCACCGTAGCCGACCTGACCGCCATCAGCCACGCCCTCGACGTGCCCACCACCTATTTCTACAGCCTGCCCAAACCCAAGGCGGTGGCCTGGGTCACCCGTCCCAACGAGCGGCGCACGGTGTATTACGCCAATGGCATCACCGACATCCTGGTGTCGCCGAGCATGAACGGCGCGTTCTCGATGCTCGACAGTCTGTTGGCCCCCGGTGCCAACAGCGGCGAACAGAGCATGAGCGACCGCGCCGAACAGGCCGGATTTGTGCTCGAAGGCGAGTTGACCCTGTGGGTGGATGGCGAAGCCGAGCCAGTCACCCTCAGCCCCGGCGACAGTTTCCACCTGGCCAGTTTCGCCCACTGCCGCTACGCCAACCTGACCGACCTGCCCGCCCGCGTCCTGTGGGTTTACAACTAGGAGCTGCACCCGTGAAAAGCCATTCCTCCACGTTGCTGGCCGAAGTACGGAGCTTTCGCCAGAACCACCCCGACGTACGCTATGTCGACCTGATCGCCCTGGACATTCCCGGGCATTTCTACGGCAAGCGCTACCCGGTGGAGATGCTTGAGAAAGTCGCCGCCGGCAGCCCGCTGAAGCTGCCGCAGAATGCGGTGCTGCTGGGGGCCCAGGGTGGGCTGTTCAAGATTGGCGACTATTGCTTCAACGATGGCGACCCAGACGCCAATCGCCGATTGGTGCCCGGCACGCTCAAACCAGTCACCTGGGAGTCGCAGCCATTGGGGCAAATGCTCATCACCTCGGACGGCACCCAAGCGCCAATCGAATTCGAACCCCGCGAAGTCCTGGCCAAGGTGCTGGAACGCTTGCAGCACCAAGGCATTCACCCCGTGGTGGCGTTTGAGCTGGAGTTCTACCTGTTCGATAAACAACTGGACAACGGCTTGCCGCAATTTGCCCGCGACCCGCTCAGTGGAGATGCCGATGACCAGCCCAACCTGCATATCGAACGGCTGTCGCGTTTCAACGACGTGCTCGACGATATGGCGCAAACCGCCAAGGACCAAGGCCTCGACATCACGGTGATCACCGCCGAAATCGGCCCCGGCCAGTTCGAGATCAACTTCGGCCACTGCGATGACGGCCTGCGCGCCGCCGACTGGGCCGCCCTGTTCTGCCGCAGCACCCGCGGCGTCGCGCTCAAACATGGTTACCGCGCCAGCTTCATGGCCAAGCCCTACCTGCAATTTCCCGGCAGTGGCATGCATGTGCATGTCAGCCTCTACGACGCGGCGGGCAATAACCTGCTCGCGGCCCATCAGCAGCAGCCGCTGCGCCACGCCGTGGCCGGGTGCCTGGAGTTGCTGCCGCACTGCATGCCGATCTTCTCACCCAACCACAACGCCTTCCGCCGCCTAGGCGGCACGGTCAACGCTGCGACGCGGGCGAGCTGGGGCTTTGAAGACCGCGACGCCTGCGTGCGCATCCCCGACTCCGACCCACGCAACCTGCGGATCGAGCACCGCCTGGCCAGCGCCGATGCCAACCCTTATCTGGTGCTGGCGGCGATCCTCGCTGGTTTGGAGCATGGGCTTGAGGCCAAGCGCGAACCCATCGCCCCACTGAACGAAGACCGCAACAGCGGCGCCGACTTCCCCCTCGAAATGCTCGACGCCGTGCGTGCCATGCAGCAGCAACCGGTACTGCGCGACAAGCTGGGCGCGGAATTTGTCGAGGTGTATTGCGAGAACAAACGCCAGGACCACCTGGCTTTCCAGCAGGAGATCCAGGCGCGGGAATATCGCTGGTTCCTCTAATCGCGTGTCGCGCTGGTGGCATAAAAACCATGACATAAATCAACGAAAGGCTCTAGCACGGGCCTTTCAGCCAGATAAATTGTCGAACAATCCTGGCCTTTGTCGTTGAGATCCATTATCATCCGGCGCCTTCTCGCTACCCGCCGGGTAGCTGTTTCAATGTGTCACCCGAGGCGCCCATGTACCGTTTTCCGTTTCACCGCCCTTTGATTGCCATCAGCCTGGGGCTGGTTTCCCATTCCGTCAGCGCGGCCCTGCAACCCATAGCCGAAGCCCCGCTGGCCAGTGACACCGAGCTGCACTGCCACTTCAACCGCGACGCCAGCACCGATTGCACCACCACCTACCGCTACACAATCCTCAAGGCCAACGGCCGCGAAATGCTTTCGCGCATCGACTTCGACTACTCCGAAGCCGACACCTTTGAAGTGGTCAGTGCCCAGTCCACCCAGCCTGGCGCCAAGCCGGTCGCCCTGGCCGCCACGCAAATCGATACCCGCAGCGCACCCAACCCGGACCAAGGCTTCAGCCGCGACAAGCAAACCTCCCTGGCCTTCCCCAACCTGCGCGTGGGCACGCAGATCCGCTACACGGTACGCCAGCATTACCCGGCCAAACCGCTGATGACCCAGTTCCACTATGTGCTCAAGTTCGGGCCCAGCTCAGCCCGCCGCGATCGCTTCAAGGCGCGCTTTACCGCCGAACGGCCGATGCAATGGCGCAGTGAACTGTTCGACGGTTTCAAGGTAACCCCTTCGAGCAACGGCAAGACCCTGGACGTGGTGCAAAAAGCCCCGACCTACCTCAACTACATCAATGAATCCTCCGCCGCCGCACTGCTGCGCGTCCCACGCCTGGAAGTGGGGAGCGCCGTGGACCGCCAGGCGTACTTCGGTGATTTCGCCCAGCGTTACAACCAGATCCTCGGCGCCACCCTGCCGGCGCAAGCCGCCGCCGCCGTGGCCGCCGCACGCAGCCTGGCGCCAGCTGAGCAAGTCGCGGCAATGATGCAGCACATCAATGATCACTATCGCTACCTGGGTGACTGGCGGGCGACCGAGCGCGGCTATGTGCCGTTCAGCCTCGCGGAAATCGAGCAGCACGGCTACGGCGACTGCAAGGACCTGGCGACGCTGCTGACGGCCATGCTCAAAGCCAGTGGCATCAAGGCTGAGACCGCGTGGGTCAGCCGTGGCGACGTGGTCGATGCCTTGCTGATCCCCGGCACCCAGGCGCCGAACCACGCCATCGTACGTGCCGAAGTAAATGGCCAGGTGTGGTGGCTTGACCCGACCAACCCGGTCTTCGCCCCTGGCCAGACCATGCCCGATATTCAGGACCGCTGGGTGTTGGTCAACGACGCCCAGGGCCAGGTGCGCGAAGAACACATCCCACTGGAGCGCCCCGAAGTCTCGATACGCCTGGACAAACAGGTGCAATACGGCAAAGAGGGAGATGGCGCGGTGAAGGCGACTATTACCTTCAGCCGCCTGCCGCTGATGCAACTGAGCGTCGCCGACCGCCAGCAAGGCACCACCGCCACCGACCAGAACATCTGCGCCAACTTCGGCAACGACATCAGCGACTGCCAGATCACCCGCGAACCCACCCGTTTTGTGGTGCATGACGGCTACAGCGTCACTGCCCACATGAACGATCAGCGTGCCCTGGAAAAGCTGGCCAATGACTATGTCTACACCGACCCATCCTTGAAAGACCGCTGGGAGGGCTACATCAACTATCGTCGCCAGGGGCAACAGGCCGACCTTTACCTGGGCAATCCTGAAACCTATGACTACACCTACACCCTGGCTGGCGGGAAGATGGAAAAAGCCATCCCCGGCTGCAAGGTGCGCTCGCCCTGGTACGACCTCGACCTGGACGGCAAACTGGAGAACGGCTCGCTGCGCTATCACTATCGCCTGAGCCAGAAGAAGCGTTGGTTGACCCATGCCGAAGTCACCAGCGATGCGTTCGGCAACATGATTGACGAGGCTCGGGCCTGTGCCGAGCAGGTACATCAGGTAGTAAAGCTCTAGACTGTCCCTGACACACCACGATCCAAATGTGGGAGCTGGCTTGCCTGCGATGACGGCCGGTCAGCTTGCACATCAGTGAGTGACACACCGCCATCGCAGGCAAGCCAGCTCCCACCTTTTAATCCGCATGCGTCAGCGGGACTCACCGAGCAACAAGCCCTGCTCCCGCGCGCATAACTCCACCACATAATCCCACAACACCCGCAACCGCACCGACTTGTGCAGCTCCCGGCGCGAGCTGATCCAATAGCTGCGCTGAATGCCCTCCGCCGGCAACAACGGCACCAACTCCCCATCGCCAGCTGCCATGAAACACGGCAACACCGCAACGCCCAACCCCGAACGCGCAGCCTGGTGCTGGGCGATCACACTGGTGCTGTGGAACACCACTCGGGGGTTACGGCAGAAGCTGTTGAGGAACTTCAGTTCCTGGCTGAACAGCAGGTCATCGACATAATCGATCCAGGCATGGGCAGCGAGGTCTTCACGTTTTTCGATGGGTGGGTTGCGCGCCAGATAGGCGCGGCTGGCATACAGCGCCAGGCGGTAGTCGGTGAGTTTGCGCGTCACCAGTTGGTCGGCGCTGGGGCGTTCCAAGTGAATGCTGATCTCCGCCTCGCGGTTGAGGATGCTGACAAAGCGCGGCACCGCGACCAGCTCCACCTCCAACCCTGGGTAGCGTTCAAACAGCCCGCCCATGCGTGCGGCCAGAAACATCACGCCCAGGCCTTCGGCCACGCCGAGGCGGATCTTGCCCAGGGGCGCAGCAGAATGGGTGAGTTCATCTTCGGCCAGCAGTGCCACATTTTCCATAGCCTCGGCATGCTTGAGCAATGCTTCGCCGGCAGGCGTCAGTTCATAGCCCTGGGCGTGCTGCACGAACAGCGCCGTGCCGAGGCTTTTCTCGATGGCGTCGATATGCCGCGCCACGGTGGCATGCGTGGTTTTCAGGCGTTGGGCGGCGGTGAGCAGGCGGCCACTGCGCTGCAACTCGAGAAAAAACCGCAGGTCATTCCAGTCGAACATATCGCCTCCAGAGCCTGGGCCAGCCGGCGTTGTTTAAAAACGCACAGCGGGTGGGTAAAAACTAACATTTTTAAGACGAAAACTAACAACTAGGATGGGCCCAATAAGAAAAACAAGCGAGACCCCAGATGCCCAATGCAACTGCTGAATACGATTACATCGTCGTCGGCGCCGGCCCTGCCGGATGCCTGCTGGCCAATCGTCTGTCCGCCAACCCGGCTCACCGTGTCCTGCTGCTGGAAGCCGGTGGCCGCGACAACTACCCCTGGATCCATATCCCCGTCGGCTACCTGTTCTGCATCGGCAATCCACGCACCGACTGGTGCTTCAAGACTCAATCCCAAGCCGGCCTGCAGGGGCGCACCTTGAGTTACCCACGGGGCAAAGTGCTGGGCGGCTGCTCGTCCATCAACGGCATGATCTACATGCGCGGCCAGGCCCAGGACTACGATGGCTGGGCGGCGGCGGGCAACGCGGGCTGGGCCTGGAAAGACGTACTGCCGCTGTTCAAACAGAGCGAAAACCATTTTGCCGGCGGCTCTGAATTCCACAGCGAGGGCGGTGAGTGGCGCGTCGAGCAACAGCGCCTGTCGTGGCCGATCCTCGATGCGTTTCGTGAGGCGGCGGCTCAAAGTGGCATCGCTAATATCAATGACTTCAACCAGGGTGATAACGAGGGCTGCGGTTACTTCCAGGTCAACCAGAAAGCCGGTGTGCGCTGGAATGCGGCCAAGGCGTTTCTCAAGCCGATCCGCCAGCGCCCCAACCTCACCGTGCTGACTGAGGTAGAGGTTGAGCGTGTGCTACTGGAGAACGGTCGTGCTTGCCAAGTACTGGGGCGTCAACACGGCCAGCCGATGAGTTGGAAGGCGCGCAAGGAGATTGTGCTGTGCGCGGGCTCCGTGGGGTCGCCGGGCATTCTGCAACGCTCAGGGATCGGCCCTTCCCATGTGCTCAAGCCGCTGGGTATCGACGTGGTGCACGAGCTGCCAGGCGTTGGTGGCAACCTGCAAGATCACCTGCAACTGCGCCTGATCTACAAGCTGGAAAATGCCCGTACCCTGAACCAGATCGCCGGCACCTTGTGGGGCAAGATGGGCATGGGCCTGCGCTACCTGTACGACCGCAGCGGCCCGCTGTCGATGGCGCCCAGCCAGCTCGGCGCATTTGCCCGCTCCGGCCCGGAGCAAGCCTCGGCCAACCTGCAATACCATGTGCAGCCATTGTCCCTGGAGCGCTTTGGCGAACCATTGCACGGCTTCCCGGCATTTACCGCGTCGGTCTGCGACCTGCGCCCGCAAAGTCGCGGCCGGGTGGATATTCGTTCGGCCAACCCGGCGGACGCCCCCTTGATACAACCCAATTACCTCAGCCACCCCGAAGACTTGCGCATAGCCGCCGACGCCATTCGCCTGACCCGGCGCATCGTCGCCGCTCCGGCCCTGAGCCAATTCAAACCGGTGGAATACCTGCCCGGCGAAGCCCTGCAAACTGAAGAACAACTGCACGAGGCCGCCGCACAGATCGGCACCACGATTTTCCATCCGGTGGGCACCTGCCGCATGGGCGATGACAAAGACGCCGTGGTCGACAGCCAGCTGCGCGTACACGGCATTCCCGGCCTGCGCATTGCCGATGCCTCGATCATGCCGCGCATCACCTCCGGCAATACCTGCTCACCCACGCTGATGATCGCGGAGAAGGCCGCGCAGCTAATCCTGTCACCGAACACTGTAGGCGCGAGCTTGCTCGCGAAAAACCCACCAGCACCGCGCACCACAGGGCACCCCGCGTAATCATTAACGCTATATGAAGTTGAAAAACACCGGCGCCGAGGTCAGCGCCGACAGTGGAAAAACAATAAATAATCACTGTGAGGGACACCCGATGTCAGAACATGCTCAACCCCTGGGCTCGGCGGCCAGTGCAAGTACCGCCAACGAATCAAGAAAGGTCATCTTCGCCTCCTCCTTGGGGACGGTGTTCGAGTGGTATGACTTTTTCCTCTACGGCGCCCTGGCGGCGGTGATCAGCAAGCAGTTCTTTGCCGGGGTCAACGACACCACGGCGTTTATCTTTGCCTTGATGGCCTTCGCCGCAGGGTTTGTAGTGCGGCCATTCGGTGCCCTGGTGTTCGGCCGCCTGGGCGATATGATCGGGCGCAAGTACACCTTCCTCGTGACCATCATCCTGATGGGCGTGGCAACCTTCTGCGTCGGGTTGCTGCCGACCTACGCCAGCATCGGCATTGCCGCACCGATTATCCTGATCGTGCTGCGCATGCTGCAGGGCCTGGCGCTGGGCGGCGAATACGGTGGCGCTGCCACCTATGTGGCCGAGCATGCGCCACCGGGCAAGCGCGGGCTGCACACCAGCTGGATTCAATCCACCGCCACCCTCGGCCTGCTGCTGTCGCTGCTGGTGGTGCTGGCTTGCCGTTACTTCACCGGCGATCAGTTCGAAGTGTGGGGCTGGCGCATTCCGTTCCTGTTTTCCATCGTGCTGCTGGGCATCTCGACCTGGATCCGCATGAGCCTGCACGAATCGCCCGCCTTCTTAAAGATGAAAGAGGAAGGCAAGGCCTGCAAGGCGCCGATTCGCGAGTCCTTCGGCAAATGGGAAAACCTCAAGGTGGTGCTGATCGCCCTGTTCAGCATCAACGGCGGGCAAGCGGTGACCTTCTACGCGGCGCAGTTTTATGTGCTGTTCTTCCTCACCCAGTTCCTGCGCATGGACCCGGCCCTGGCCAATATGCTGTTGATTATCAGCGTGGTGATTGGCGCGCCGTTCTTTATCCTGTTTGGCTGGCTATCGGACAAGGTCGGGCGCAAGCCGGTGCTGATGCTCGGCCTGCTGCTGGCGACCGCGCTGTACTTCCCGATCTTCAAGGGCCTGGCGCACTACACCAACCCCGCAATGGACCAGGCCAGCCAACAGGCGCCGATCACCGTACTGGCCGACCCGGCCACCTGCACCTTCCAGTTCGACCCAGTGGGCAAGGCCCGTTTTGACAGCCCCTGCGACAAGGTCAAGACCTTCCTGGTCAAACAGGGACTGCCCTACAGCAGCGTCGCCGCCCCTGCGGGCAGCCCGGTGCAAGTGAGCGTCGGCGATGTGCGCATCGACGGTTTTGATGAAGCGGCCCTGCGTGGCGCCGTGGCCCTGGCCGGTTATCCGTCATCGGCGGATGCGGCCCAGGTCAACAAGCTGATGGTGGTGGTGCTGATCGTGGTGCTGATCTTCATCGCCGCCATGTGCTACGGGCCGTTGGCGGCGCTGATGGTGGAGCTGTTTCCGACGCGCATCCGCTACACCTCGATGTCCCTGCCCTACCACATCGGTAACGGCTGGTTTGGCGGGTTCCTGCCGACCGTATCGTTTGCCTTGGTGGTGTATACCGGCGATATCTTCTATGGCTTGTGGTACCCGGTGGTGGTGACGGGCGTGAGCCTGATCGTCGGCCTGTTCTGCCTTAAGGAAACCCGGCATGTGGATATCGAAAACAACTGATACCTCTCCCCTGTAGGAGCGAGCTCGCTCGCGAAGAACCTGAGAGCAACGCGGGGCACCAGGCGCCCCGCGTCATCGTTAACGACCTTCGCGAGCAAGCTCGCTCCTACAACGGCGTATGGCCCCCACACAAATTGCTGTACATCCATACAGATAATGGTTGCTCAAACCCCTTCAAGTAAGCATCCTGCAAGGCATCAACCCGATCTGATGTGATGACCATGCGGCTGTACCTCTGTGAAAAACCCTCCCAGGCCAAGGATATCGCGGCCGTGCTCGGTGCCAGCCGCCGCGGCGATGGGTGCTGGCTGGGTAATGGCATCACGGTCACCTGGTGCATCGGCCACCTGCTGGAAACCGCCCCGCCCGATGCCTACGACGCTAAATATAAACGCTGGGTACTGGCCGACCTGCCGATCGTCCCGGAAAAGTGGAAGATGCTGGTCAAGCCCAAGACCGCCAGCCAATACAAGACCGTCAAGCGCTTGCTGGGCGAAGCCCAGGAACTGGTGATTGCCACCGACGCCGACCGTGAAGGCGAGATGATCGCCCGTGAACTGGTGGAACACTGCCGCTACCGCGGGCCGATCCAGCGGCTGTGGTTGTCGGCGCTCGACGACGCCTCCATTCGCAAGGCCCTGGCGGCGCTCAAACCCGGTGCAGAAACCTTCAGCCTGTATCACTCGGCCCTGGGGCGCTCGCGTGCCGACTGGCTGATCGGCATGAACATGAGCCGCCTGTTTACCCTGCTGGGGCGCCAATCCGGTTACCAAGGCGTACTACCGGTAGGCCGAGTACAAACCCCGACCCTGCGCCTGGTGGTGGACCGTGATCGCAGCATCGCCGACTTCGTGCCGATGGCCTATTGGGCCATTGATGTCGACCTGCGCCACGAGCACATGACCTTCACCGCCCAATGGCGCGCCCCTGAGGATGTCTGTGACGACCAGGGCCGCTGCCTCAACCCGCAACTGGCGAGGGACGCCGCCGACGCCATGCTCAACGCCGCCACGGCGCGGCTGGTGAAGCTGCGTACCGAACGCATGCGCGAGGTGGCGCCCCTGCCCTTCGACCTCGGCACCTTGCAGGAGATCTGTTCGAAGAAGCTCGGCCTGGGCGCCCAGGAAACCCTGGACATCGCCCAATCCCTCTACGAAACCCATAAGGCCATCACCTACCCGCGCAGCGATTGCGGCTACCTGCCGTTGAGCCAGCACAGTGAAGCGCCGAAGATTCTTGCGGCGCTGGGCCGTGCAGACACGGCGGTGAACGAGCTGATGTCGCACATCGACCCCCAGCGCCGTTCGCGGGCCTGGAACGACGCCAAGGTCAGCGCCCACCACGGCATCATCCCCACCGGAGCCGGCAAGGAGATCAGCCAACTGACCGGCAAGCACCGTGCGGTCTATACGCTGATTCGTGCGCGCTACCTGGCGCAGTTCCTGCCCAACCATGAGTACGACCGCACCCAGGCCGATTTCGACTGTGCCGGCCAGGCGTTGCGCGCAGTGGGCAAAGTGGTCATCGAACCGGGCTGGAAACGCGCCTTGCCCGAAGCGCTGGCCCCCGCCAAAGGTCGCGAAGCCCCAGCGCCCCAAGCGTTGCCGACGCTGGTGCAGGGCCACGACTACGCCGTGGCCAAGGTCAACCTCAAGGACCTGTGGACCCAGCCGCCCAAGCCCTTTACCGAGGGCGACCTGATCAAGGCAATGAAAAACGTCGCCAAGCTGGTGGAGGACCCGTTGCTCAAGCAAAAACTCAAGGACACCACTGGCATCGGCACCGAGGCCACCCGCGCCGGGATCATCCAGGGCTTGCTGGACCGCGGCTACCTGGTAAAAAACGGCAAGGCCCTGTCGGCAACCCCGGCCGCGTTCAGCCTGATTGACGCGGTGCCCCGCGCCATCGCCGACCCCGGCACCACCGCCATCTGGGAACAGGCACTAGACATGGTGCAAAGCGGCGAAATGAGCCTGGAAGAATTCGTCGCCAAGCAAGCGGCGTGGATGAGCAAGCAGGTGGCACGCTGTAACGGCATGCGCATGACCATCACTGGCCCCGCCAGCCCCGCTGGCCGAGGTGCAACGCCGTGGAAAAAGAAACGCAAGGCCGCCCCGCGCAACGCCGGCGCCAGCCCCAAACGAGGGAAAAAGCCGGCAAATGCGGGATAAATACCGAAAAAAACCGGCACATGACGTTTTTCGACAGGTTTAACGCCGCATTGGCCCTTGCTCCGGCGAGTTCGGTCTAGGATTCTGTAGGGGATCTGGACTACCAACAACAACACCGGAGTGGCCGCCATGAAGACCGTTGCACAACTGCTGAAAGCCAAGGACCAGAAAAACCAGGACGTCCACACGATCAAATGGGACCACACCGTGTTTGAAGCACTGGTGCGGATGTCCGAGAAAAACGTCGGTGCCTTGCCAGTGGTCAAGGATGACGTTGTGGTCGGCATCATCAGTGAACGGGATTACGCACGCAAGATCATGCTCAAGGGCCTCTCGTCGGTCACCACCAAGGTCCATGAGGTGATGAGTTCGCCGGTGATCACGGTGGATACTCACAAGAGTGTCGAGGAATGCATGAACATCATGACCGACAGTCACCTGCGCCACCTGCCCGTGGTCGAAGACGGCAAACTGCTGGGCCTGCTGTCCATCGGTGACCTAGTCAAGGAAGCGATTGCCGAACAAGCGGCCTTGATCCAGCAGCTGGAACAGTACATCCGCGGCGAATAGGGGAACCCATGCTCGACACGCTGGACCATCAGGAAGACCACCTCGACACCCTGCACCGGGCCATGACCGGCCGGCGTTTCCTGGTGCTGACCGGCGCAGGGATCAGTACATCTTCGGGTATCCCGGATTACCGGGACGGTGAAGGTGTACGCCGGGGCAAGCCACCGATGATGTACCAGGAATTCCTCGCCACCCCCGAGGCGCGGCGCCGTTACTGGGCGCGGGCGATGCTGGGTTGGCCACGGGTGCGCATTGCCCAGCCGAACAAGGCCCACCTGGCGCTCGCGACACTGCAACAACGAGGGCGCATCAGTGGGTTGATTACGCAGAACGTCGACACCCTGCATGACCAGGCCGGCAGCCGGGACGTGATCGAGCTGCATGGCAGCTTGCATCGGGTGCTGTGCCTGGATTGCCAATTGCGTAGCGAGCGCGACGTGATCCAGCGGCAGATGGAGGTCGATAACCCGCACATGGCACAGGTTCATGCGGTGCAAGCGCCAGATGGCGATACCTTGCTCGATCCGGTGTTTGAACAGCGCTTCCAGGTACCCCACTGTCCACATTGCAACGGCGAAAGGCTGAAACCGGATGTGGTGTTCTTTGGCGAGAACGTCGCACCGGCGACGGCGCTCAAGGCGATGACGGCGGTAGAACATGCCGAAGGACTGTTAGTGGTGGGGTCGTCACTGATGGCCTATTCGGCGTTTCGCCTGTGCAAGGCGATGGTCGATCAGGGTAAGCCGGTGATTGCCATCAACCTGGGCAAGACTCGGGGTGATGAGCTGTTGCAGGTGAAGATCCAGGCGTCCTGCGAGCAGTTGTTGCCGTTGTTGGCTGCTCAACTCGGATAGAACAGCGATACAGATCAACTGTGGGAGCGGGCTTGCTCGCGAATGCGCAGTATCAGCCAATACATAGTTGTCTGCCCCACCGCTTTCGCGAGCAAGCCCGCTCCCACATGGATCCTGCAGCGAATTGACCACCGTAGCTGTGCGACCCACCGCACAGAAAATGACGCCCAAGTCACGTTTTCCCGCATTCCCCCGTCCCCGCGGCAATTTATGTAGTGCGCAAAAATAATCACTACATAATCGTTGACGTAACCTTTTTGTCCTTGCATGATCTAGACGTCTCTCGGATCGAGAGCGTTGGTAACAAGCGTTTTGAACAGGCTCGTCTGACCGCCGAGCTGTTTTTCCGGATGTGCACTGCCCACAAGGCAGATTGATGAAGCTGACCAGTCCAGAAGGGGACAGGTACAAGGCGCTCAAACGCGGTTTGTCTTCGTGATCAGAGCATTGCGTAGCAGCCCATCAGCAAGACTACATGCATCAGCTTCAAGACCCTGCCCGTATTCGGCAGCCCGTCGCTGACGCCCGGTTTTAGTGACCGGAGACAACTTACTGGTATTAACGAATCAATTGATAGATCGCCAACTGGTCAAGGGGCTTACACATGAATCTGAACAACCAACCCACTATCGATGAATTGGCTGAGATGTTCGCAGCGCAGAAAGACACACTCGACGACCATATCCTGTGGATTGGCAAATCCGGCGAAGTGCAAATTGACTGCCTGGCGCCCCATACCGAAGAAGCCGAGTTTGACCGTAACAACCGTGAGCTGGCGGCACGCCTGAAGATGTACCGCCGTGGCCAGGGTTATGTCGGCAAGAAGGCCGCCGCTGATCGCAACTTTATCGAGCAAGTGTTCGACACACTTAACAATGCCTGGGCGTCTTTCAAAGACAGCTCGCAAGTTAAAGTGATCGACCGTTACTACTAAGTAGTACTCAATCAATGTGGGCGTTGGCTTGCCAGCTCCCACATTTGTATTTACCGGTTTAGAAAGTTGGAAACCTGCCCTTCCCCGCTTCATCTCGAAAGATATCAAACAACACCTGCGCCGCCGCTGACAGCTCATGCCCCGGTTTAGTCAGCACCCCAATCGGCCGCTCGATCACCGGGCCGGTCAAGGTAATGCAATGGGCTCCCGCCTCCTCCATCTGCCTGGCGCATAACGCTGGCACCGCGCTAACCCCCAAACCGCTGGCAACCATCTTGCCCACCGTCGCCAATTGATGGCTTTCCAAGGCAACGGGCAATTTCATCTGCAAGGCACCAAGGTGTTCTTCCAGCATCACTCGCACGGTGGAAGGCCGCTGCAAGGTAATGAACGGCTGTTCAAGCAAGGCTTTCCAGTCGATTTCAGCGCGCTGTGCCAAAGGTGAGTCTCCCGGTACCACGGCGATAAAACGGTCCAGGTACAACGGGGTAAATGCCAATGACGAGCCCTCAGACGGCTCGAACGCCACCCCCAGCTCCACCTGACGGTCGCGCACCATCTCCAGCACTTGCTCATTGATCAGGTCATGTACTGTCACGTTCACCTGGGGGTAACGTGCGCGGAATATCTTCAGGATGGGCGGCAGCAGGTTGCCAGCAAACGATGGCATCGCTGCCACCGTGACACGCCCCCGTTGCAAGGTAAAACGCTGGCGCAGTTCGTCCTCGGCGTTGTCCCAGTCGGCAATCAACCGGCGGGCCAGGGGCAACAGGGACTCTCCTTCAGGGGTCAGCGCGACGTTACGGGTATTACGGCTGAACAGGCGCCCGCCCAAGCCTTCTTCCAGGCCCTTGATGGTCAAGCTCAACGCCGACTGGGAGAGGTGCAAACGCTCGCAGGCAGCGGCAAAACTCAGACTCTGCGCAACAGCGAGAAAGGCACGCATCTGTTTAACGGTCATGACGCAGCTCCGGACGACGATTGAACTATGCTGTTTTCTAAATCAATCAACCTTAAAAAACAACTTAACAAATCAATCCGCTGGCGCAACACTCAACTCACTGGCTGAACCACAAACAATAAAAGAGGTGCATATGGCAGGTTTCGATAAACGCGTGGCGTCCTATGAAGAAGCGCTGGCAGGCCTGGAAGACGGCATGACCGTGCTCTCCGGTGGTTTTGGCCTGTGTGGCATTCCGGAAAACCTCATTGCCGAAATCAAGCGCAAAGGCACCCGCGACCTGACGGTGGTTTCCAACAATTGTGGTGTCGATGGCTTCGGCCTGGGCGTGCTGCTGGAACAGAAGCAGATCAGCAAAGTGATCGCTTCCTACGTGGGTGAAAACGCGCTGTTTGAGAAGCAACTGCTCAGCGGCGAGATTGAGGTGGTGCTTACCCCTCAAGGCACCCTGGCAGAAAAAATGCGCGCAGGCGGCGCCGGCATCCCGGCCTTCTTCACCGCCACCGGCGTCGGCACCCCCGTTGCCGAAGGCAAGGAAACCCGCGAATTCAAGGGCCGCCCGTATCTGATGGAAGAATCCATCACCGGCGACTTTGCCATCGTCAAAGGCTGGAAAGCCGACCACTTCGGTAACGTCATCTACCGTCACACCGCCCAGAACTTCAACCCGCTGGCCGCCACCGCCGGCAAGATCACCGTGGTCGAAGTCGAGGAAATCGTCGAACCGGGCGAGCTGGACCCGGCGCAGATCCACACCCCTGGCATCTACGTCGACCGGATCATCTGCGGCACCTTCGAAAAGCGCATTGAACAGCGCACCGTCCGCAAATAATCCCCGTCCAGAACAATAAGAGGAAACAATCATGGCGCTTACCCGCGAACAAATGGCTCAACGCGTTGCCCGCGAGATGCAGGACGGTTACTACGTGAACCTCGGTATCGGCATTCCGACCCTGGTGGCCAACTACATCCCCGACGGCATGGAAGTGATGCTGCAATCGGAAAACGGCCTGCTTGGCATGGGCCCGTTCCCGACCGAAGAAACCATCGACGCCGACATGATCAACGCCGGCAAGCAAACCGTCACCGCGCGCATCGGTGCCTCGATCTTCTCCTCCGCCGAGTCGTTCGCGATGATTCGCGGTGGGCATGTCGACCTCACCGTACTGGGCGCATTCGAAGTGGACGTACAGGGCAACATCGCTTCGTGGATGATTCCCGGCAAGCTAGTCAAGGGCATGGGCGGTGCCATGGACCTGGTGGCCGGCGCGGAAAACATCATTGTGATCATGACGCACGCATCCAAGGACGGTGAGTCCAAGTTGCTCAGCCAATGCAGCCTGCCGCTGACCGGTGCCAACTGCATCAAGCGTGTGCTCACGGACCTGGCGTACCTGGAAATCGAAAATGGCGCTTTTGTCCTCAAGGAACGCGCACCTGGCGTCAGCGTTGAAGAGATTGTGAGCAAGACCGCCGGTAAACTGATCGTCCCGGACCACGTTCCAGAAATGCACTTCCAGTGAGGACAGATTCCATGCAAGACGTCGTGATTGTTGCTGCCACCCGCACCGCCGTGGGCAGCTTCCAAGGTTCGCTGGCGAACATTCCGGCCCCGGAACTGGGCGCCGCCGTCATCCGTCGCCTGCTGGAGCAGACCGGCCTGGACCCGGCGCAAGTGGATGAAGTGATCCTCGGCCAGGTACTCACCGCAGGCAGCGGCCAGAACCCGGCGCGCCAGGCTTCGATCCTTGCCGGCCTGCCCCACGCCGTGCCGAGCCTGACCCTGAACAAGGTCTGCGGTTCGGGCCTCAAGGCTTTGCATCTGGGCGCCCAGGCCATTCGTTGCGGCGACGCCGAGGTGATCATTGCCGGTGGCATGGAGAACATGAGCCTGGCCCCGTACGTATTGCCTGCCGCACGCACCGGGTTGCGCATGGGGCACGCGAAGATGATCGACAGCATGATCACCGACGGCCTGTGGGATGCGTTCAACGATTACCACATGGGCATCACCGCCGAGAACCTGGTGGACAAGTACGGCATCAGCCGCGAAGCCCAGGACGCCTTCGCCGCCGCCTCCCAGCAGAAAGCTGCCGCCGCTATCGAAGCCGGGCGCTTTGCCGATGAGATCACACCGATCCTGATTCCCCAGCGCAAAGGCGACCCAGTGGCCTTTGCGGTGGACGAACAACCCCGCGCCGGCACCACCGCCGAATCCCTGGCCAAGCTCAAGCCTGCGTTCAAGAAAGACGGCAGCGTCACCGCCGGCAACGCCTCGAGCCTCAACGACGGCGCCGCCGCAGTGCTGCTGATGAGCGCCGACAAAGCCAAGGCTCTCGGCCTGCCCGTACTGGCGCGTATCGCCAGCTACGCCAACGCGGGCGTCGACCCGGCCATCATGGGCATCGGCCCGGTCTCGGCCACCCGCCGCTGCCTGGACAAGGCCGGTTGGCAGTTGGCTGACCTGGACCTGATCGAAGCCAACGAAGCCTTCGCCGCACAATCCCTGGCAGTGGGCAAAGAGCTGGAGTGGGACGCGCAGAAGGTCAACGTCAACGGCGGCGCCATCGCCATCGGCCACCCGATCGGTGCTTCAGGCTGCCGCGTACTGGTGACCCTGCTGCACGAAATGATCAAGCGCGATGCCAAGAAAGGCTTGGCAACGCTGTGCATCGGCGGCGGCCAAGGTGTCGCCCTGGCGCTCGAACGCAACTGAATCGGATCGCTATTGTGGCGAGGGAGCTTGCTCCCGTTGGGCTGCGTAGCAGCCCCATGCCAATAAGAGCAACACAGAAAAGGCCCGGCTCCACGAAAAGCCAGGCCTTTTCTTTTATCGATACCCCTGAATGAACTCCCACATTTGATCTCATTGCCTGTCAGCTTGCGGCACCGCGAACACCGCGCTCGCCCGCAGCACCACGCGCTCCTCCACCTGCAAACTCAACGTGGCGAACGCCATCTGCCGTCCGCGCTTGTGGCTTTCCAAACGCACCACCATCCACTCCCCTACCTGCACGGCGCCCAAGTAATCCAAGGTCATGCTGGCGGTAATCAACGGCAACGGCGGCTCACTGGAAAACGCCATGGCGTACCCCATGCCGATATCCGCCAGCGTAGCCAAGACCCCGCCGTGCACCGTGCCGCGCCCATTGGCGTGACGATGATCGGCGCGCAGGCCAACTTCCAATTGCAAACCTTCGCCACGGCAATACGCCGGGCCGAGCAGTTCCAGCAACGGGCTGCTGCGCGGCAATGGGACAAAGCCTTGGGGAACAGTCTGAGCGTTCATGGCGGAGCTTCCCTGGTGTGAGGCTTGAGGTGTACGCCAGCCCCGACCCGGCAGCCACCACCATCAGCCGGACAAATCCCGGGCAATGCTTTGCGTTAATGGGCCAGACCCGCTTTAATCTCGGCCAATTTCTCCTGCACATTTCAAGGAAACGCCATGCGCCACCTGGACGGCAACTCCCACCCGCTTCGCGCGCCGCTGTTGATCTTGCTGGCCGGCCTGGCCTTGGCCGGTTGTTCCCCCAAGGACCACTCTCGCGCCACCGTCATCAATGGCGAACAGGGCAAGGCCGGGGCGCAACTGGCCTATGAGCATGACTTGACCCTGGCCCTGCCCGGCGCTCTGCTCGCGCCGCGTATGCAGGCCACTCGTGAGGCGTGTGAAACGGCGCGCTTTGGTGCCTGCAATATCTTGGGCATTACCGAAGACGGCCAAGGTGGCCAGATCATCCTGCGGATCGCGCCCACGGGTGTGGAGCCGATGGTCGCCCTGGCGGCCGAAGGCGGTATGCTCGGCCAGCGCATCACCACTGCCGAAGACCTGGCCGATGCCGTGGCGGATGTGCGCCGTCGCCAGGACCGCCTGCAAGCCCAGCAGCAACGCCTCGATGAACTGGCCAAGCGCAAGGACATCACCGTCAGCGACCTGATCGTCCTGAGCAAAGAGCAAGCCGGCATTGAAAACGAGCTGCAGGAACTCGCTCAGGTTGCCGCCGGCCAGCAACGTCGCCTTGACACCAACCGCGTGACCTTGAACTTCCGCTCCTCCGACGGCGCCAACCAGGTGTCAAGGTTCACCCGGATGTTCAGCAACCTGGGAGACAACCTGGTGAACGGCACCGCAGACGCCCTGGAACGTGCCAGCTATGTGCTGCCCTTCGTGATCCTGGCGTTCCCGGTGGTGTGGTTGTGGGTGGGCTTGTGGCGCCGGTTCGTCAAGCGCCGCAGTTGATCAGCGCTTCATGCAGCGCTGGTAGCGCTCGTCCACGCGCTTGGCAAACCAGGCCGTGGTCAGGTTGCGGGTGATCTTCGGGCTCTTGAGCACAATGCCCGGCAGGATCGCCCGTGGCAACGGCTTGCCGGCCGCTTGGTCAGCCAAGGCGAAGACGCGCTTGTACAAAGTGGTGTCCTCGAAATCCAACTGCTCGCCCTGCTCCAGCTGGCTGCGGATGCTCGGGTTGCGCATGTCCAGCTTCGCCCCCAGTGAACGCACCGCCAGCTCGGTGGTGCCGGGCAACAATGAGCCATAGCGGATCAAATCCCCATCCAGCGCCAGCTCTTTGCCTGAAGCACGGCTGACTGCGGCCTGGAACGCAGCATTGCGGCTGGCGTACCAACCGGCGTTGAAATCGGCAAAGCGGTACAGCGGCTGGTCGTAGCTCACCGGGTAGCCGAGCAAGTGGGCGATGCCGAAGTACATGCCGCCGCGACGGGTGAACACTTCGCGGCGAATCGTACCGTCCACCGTGTAGGGATAACCCCGCGCCTGTTTCTGCGCAAAGTCGATACTGACCTGCATGGGGCCTGCGGTGTGTACCGGGTTGAACCCGCCAAACAGGGTATTGCCCAGGGGCACCATGCTGATGAAGTCATCGAAGATCGCGCTCAAGTCCTTCTCCGTGCGTGCGGCATTCAAGCGGTCGGCGTAGGTTTTGCCGGTGGGCGAACGCAATTGCAGGGCGCTGCGCACCACGAACGCGGGCACATGCACCTTGCCGGCGCGGCGCAGGATTTCGTCCTGGGCGATCTTGCCCATGCCCGGCACAGGCGGGTCGACCTGATAGGTGGACTCCTGCTCGGTCACCGCCAGCACGGCGCAGATGTTTTCGGTGCTGGGGTAGATTTTCTGGGTGTCGAAGGCGGTGTAGATGTCCTGGGCCCAACCGTTGCGGTCCGACACCTTGGCCGGCAGCAGGCGCACGATCTGCGCCTTCACCTCGGCCTCACTGCGTTCGGGCTGCTGCGGGCCACGGGAGGTGGAGCAACCGGCCAGCACCAGCAAAGGCATGAGGCAAAAGAGCAGACGACTTGGATACATGAGGCTTCCTTGGTTAACGACAGACCGGGCAGTGCAGATATCGACAGGTAAGTCTAACCGGGGTTCGTCGGTGAGCCGAAGCGGATGCCTGGCCTTAGCTGAAACATCCCACATAACTGCCGGATAAGCTCTACTCCCCTCCTCTTTCAACCGCTGCAAAGTCCCTCGCCTGATCAAACAGTGCGAGGGATTGCAGATGGTTGTTTTCGTTACGCCCCCGGTTGATGGGGTTGGCGCTTGAACCCGGTCATTGGCAGGCTGGCCCTAACCCCAATGAACGTGAAAGCGGTCGACGTCGAAGGCGTCTTCCGTGACTTTCGCGATTGCCTGAACACCTTTGACGATTGGGCCGATAGCTTCTGGAGCTTCTCGGCGCTGGAGCTTGAGCAGGTGTTCAAGGTCGGCGACGAGGTAGCGCTCGTTGCCCCGATCAATCGCTCCCTGTTTCCCAGTAGCACCGTCGCCACCTGCCAGGCCACGGGTACCTTGACCCTGGTGCATATGTTCCAGAGCACGAGGTTCGTGCCCATCGGCAACACGCCGGTGGTGGTGCAACGCGTTGATCCAAACGGCGGTCCGCTGGGCGAGCCCCTCCATAAGACCATCGGCCCGAGTGGCATCCTCGAAGTCACCGAGTGTGATCGCAACCAGCAATACCGGGTGAGTTTCTACCCCAACGTTTCCCAGGATCACCTCAAAGCACTGTATGCGTCCTACCAGTCGGTGATCGCCGCACTGGAAGCCCGGCTGCGCAAAGAATGGACCGACACCTTCCAAGACCAGTGGAAAAATTACACAGACGCCCGCCCGTTTGAGCGGCGCCGCTTGCTGGAAGCGGCTTTTGCCAGTGGGTTGGGCAAGGCGCTTTACAGCCTGTGGGACAACATTGGTGAGCTGTCGGCGCTGCTGGCAGACCTCAAGCCCAACAGCGAAAAACTGCTGCAATACCTTTCGCAGACTGAGCTCGACGAACTGCTGACCCTGGGCAGTGATGCGATAGCCCAAGGTTTGCTGGTGCTCAGTGATGAGCCGCTGTTGTTTATCTATCTATCGGCGCTGGTCAGCTGGATGCGCATGCTCCCGCCGCCGGATATGGCTGAACTGTGGGGCGAAATTACCGGTGAGGTCCTGATCAATCTGCTGCTGATTCGCGTCTTGGGTGCGATGGGCGTAGTGGTGCGATTGGGGGCTGGTGTGCTCAGTCACGTCAAATCCGGGCGCGCACGAGCGTTGTTGGAATTGCTGGCCAAGCAAGTAGTGGGGCCGGGGTTGGGGCCGCATGTCGAGGTCGCCAAGCCGGTGTTACTGAGCAGTGCCGCGACACCGGTCAAGGCAGTGCCGGCGGTGCCGTTGAAGGCAGGCGACACGCTGGTTTCGAACCCGGTGCCGATGGTGCGCGGCAAGACCCAGCGCACCACGTTGGTCCGCCAGGAATCGGTGGATGATGCGCCTGCCGTGGCGTCGAATCCGAAGGGGGATGCGGCGGCTTCTACGGATAAAACCGTTACCCACGGCTGCCCGGTGTCGATGGTCACCGGGGAGGAATTGCTCACCCTCACCGACGGCGCGCTGGACGGGATTTTGCCGTTTGAGTGGACACGGCTGTATCGCACCAGTGCGGTGGAAGTGGATTGCGGGTTGGGGTTTGGCTGGAGTCATGCGCTGGCGCACAGGCTTTGTGTGTCGGGCGATTCGGTGGTGTGGACCGATCATGAGAACCGCCGTACGCAGTTTCCATTGCCCAGCGACTCTCGACCCGCAATCACCAATAGCCTGGCGGAAGCGGCGATCTACTTGGGCTCGGCTCCTGATGAGTTAGTGCTGGCCCAGGCGTCACGGTTCTATCACTTTCGCGATGGCGTGCTGGTCTCGATCAGCGATGCGTATGACAACCGCCTGCGCCTTTGCCGAGATCGTTCCGGGCGGATCGAGCGGCTGGATAACGGTGCTGGCCGCTCGCTGCTGCTGCGTTATGAGCTGGATCGAATCGTGGCGGTGGACTACCAGGTGCATCGCGCCACAGGGCATGCGCCCTACGTGTGGGAGACCGAGCAGAACCTTGTTTCCTACGCCTATGACGAAGACGGACGACTGGTTTGCGCGACCAATGCCGTCGGTGAAAGCGAGCGTTATCGGTACGACGATCAGCACGTCATTCTTGAGCGGCAGTTGGCCGGTGGGGCGAGTTTCTTCTGGGCGTGGGAACGGTCTGGCAAGGCGGCGCGTTGCGTCCGGCATTGGGCGAGTTTC
>NZ_JAOTNW010000014.1:0-153628 GCF_036346515.1 Pseudomonas sp. AM4(2022) | reverse complement strand
GTTCGGCAAGCCCGGCGGCCGCGTGTATCGCAGCGGTGACCTGACCCGTGGCCGCCCGGATGGTGTGGTGGACTACCTGGGTCGTGTAGACCATCAAGTGAAAATCCGTGGTTTCCGTATCGAGCTGGGCGAGATAGAAGCGCGTCTGCGTGAGCAGGACAGCGTTGGCGAAACGGTAGTGGTGGCCCAGGAAGGGCCGACCGGCAAGCAGCTGGTGGCGTATGTCGTACCCGCTGATCCAGCCCTGATTGATCAGGTCGAGTTCCGTGAGGTGCTGCGCCGTGCATTGAAAACCTGCCTGCCGGACTACATGGTCCCGGCGCACTTCATGCTTCTTGCCCAGATGCCGCTGACCCCCAACGGCAAGCTCGACCGAAAAGGCTTGCCGCAGCCGGACGTTACCCAGTCCCAAGGTGTATTTGTCGAGCCGGTTACCCCTTTGCAGCAGCAGGTAGCGGCCATCTGGGTCGACGTCCTCGGTGTCGAGCGGATCGGCCTCACTGATCACTTCTTTGAACTGGGCGGGCATTCACTGCTGGCCATGCAGGTCATTTCCCGCCTGCGTCAGTTACTAGCGCATGAAGTCGCCCTGCGCACTTTGTTCGAACAGCCGCAGCTGGAAGGCTTTGTACTGGCGTTGCAAGCGCTGGATAACACCATGCTGGTACCGTCGATGGTGGCAGTCTCCCGTGCCCGACCACTGGCGTTGTCCTATGCCCAGGAGCGTCAGTGGTTCCTCTGGCAATTGGAACCCGAGAGCGCGGCCTACCATGTGCCTAATGCGTTGCGCCTGAGCGGGCAGCTGGATCGCCCGGCCCTGCAGCGCAGTTTTGACGCTTTGCTCGCGCGCCATGAAGCCTTGCGCACTGTGTTTGTCACGGACGGTGAGCACACGCTGCAGCACATCTTGCCAATCGCCACATTGCAGCTGGATTTTGCCCGGTTGGAAGGTGCGTCTGCACAACAGGTGCAGGCGCGGGTGGAAGCGGAAATCGCCCGGCCTTTCGACCTGCGCCAGGGCCCGTTGCTGCGGGTGACGTTGCTGCAACTGAGCGAGCAGGAACATGTGCTGGTACTGGTCCAGCACCATATCGTGTCCGATGGCTGGTCGATGCAAGTGATGGTCGATGAGCTGGTGCAACTCTACGCGGGATTCAGCCAGGGCAGACCGGCGCAACTACCGGCGATCGCGTTGCAATACGCCGATTACGCGGCGTGGCAGCGTGGTTGGATGGACGCCGGTGAGCAGCAGCGCCAATTGGACTACTGGCGTGAACTGTTGGGCGGCGAACAGCCGGTGCTGGAGCTGCCGCTGGATCATCCGCGCCCGGCGGTGCAGAGCTACCGGGGTGCTTTGCTGGAAGTCGGTTTGGATAGCGGTCTTGTTACGGGCCTCAAGGCGTTGGCACAGCGCGAGGGCGTGACGTTGTTCATGCTGTTGCTGGCGTCGTTCCAGACCTTGCTGCATCGCTACAGCGGCCAGTCGGATATCCGCGTCGGCGTGCCGATTGCCAACCGCAATCGTGCAGAAATCGAGCGGCTGATCGGTTTCTTTGTCAACACCCAGGTACTCAAAGTTGATATCGACGGGCAGATGACCTTTGCCCAGCTGTTGCAGCAGGTCAAGCGTCGCGCCCTCGATGCCCAGGCCAATCAGGATTTGCCGTTCGAGCAACTGGTGGAAGCGCTGCAGCCGGAACGCAGCCTCAGCCACAATCCGCTGTTCCAGGTGATGTTCAACCATCAGTCCGAGGCACGTGTACCGCGTGGCGAACAACTGCCCGGCTTGCGGGTGGAAGGGCTGGCGTGGGACAGCCATACCGCGCATTTCGACTTGAGCCTGGATACCCAGGAGTCGAGTGACGGTCTTTGGGCGTCGCTGACCTATGCCACCGATCTGTTTGAGGCCGCCACCATTGCACGTCTGGCGCAGCATTGGCAGAACCTGCTGGAAGATGTGGCGCGGGATGCCTTGCAGCCCATCGGCGAACTGGCGCTGCTCGATCACCAGGAGCAGTTGAACTTACTGCAGGAATGGAACAGCGCCGCCCCTGCATGTACGATTCAACAGGGCGTGCAGCACCTGTTCGAGCATCAGGCGCAACGGCGCCCGGATGCGGTAGCACTGTGCCTGGGTGCGCGGTCCATGCGTTATGGCGAGTTGAATCTTCAGGCCAACCGTTTGGCCCATGCGCTGATCGCCCGGGGTGTCGGCCCGGAAGTGCTGGTGGGCGTCGCGGTGGAGCGCTCGTTCGAGATGGTGGTCAGCCTGCTGGCCGTGCTCAAGGCAGGCGGTGCCTATGTGCCGCTGGACCCGCAATACCCACGCGAGCGCCTGTTGCATATGCTCGAAGACAGCGGCGTGCGGCTGGTGCTGACCCAATCACATATCGACATGCCGTTGCCCGAAAGTATGGCGACGCTGGACCTGAGTGATGCGGACCTGACTCCATACGCTGAGACCAATCCGCAGGTAACGGTCGACCCGCAAAACCTCGCCTATGTGATCTACACCTCCGGTTCTACCGGCAAGCCCAAAGGCGTGGCAATCAACCACGCAGCACTCACCGAATTCTCGAGTATTGCGGCAGGTTACTCGCGACTCACTCAAGATGATTGCGTACTGCAATTCGCCACCCTGAATTTCGATGGTTTCGTCGAGCAGCTGTACCCGGCGCTGACCCATGGCGCCACGGTTGTCCTGCGCGGCCCGGAGTTGTGGGACAGCGCTCGCCTGTACGAAGAAATCATTGCCCAGGGCATTACCCTGGCCGATTTGCCAACGGCCTACTGGAATCTGTTTTTGCTTGACTGCCTGGCCGCCGGCCCTCGCTCTTATGGTGCATTGCGCCAAATTCACATTGGCGGCGAAGCCATGCCGCTGGATGGCCCTGCACAATGGTTGAAAGTCGGTCTCGGCCGTGTGCGTTTGCTCAACACCTACGGCCCGACCGAAGCCACTGTGGTGTCGAGCGTGCTGGATTGCACGTCCGGTACTGAAACCATCGGCGCCACTGCCAGCCCGATTGGCCGCTCGCTGCCGGGCCGTGCCCTGTATGTGCTGGACCGCGACTTGAACCTGGCGCCGCTGGGAGCTGTGGGCGAGTTGTATATCGGCAGCTACTGCGGTCTTGCGCGCGCTTACCTGAACCGCGCATTGCTCACCGCCGAGCGTTTTGTGCCGGACCCGTTTGGTGAAACCGGCGGGCGCCTGTACCGCACGGGCGACTTGGCGCGTTACCGCGCCGACGGCGTGATCGAGTGCGTCGGCCGCGTGGACCATCAAGTGAAGATTCGCGGTTTCCGCATTGAATTGGGGGAAATCGAAGCATTGCTGCTGGCCCAGGACGGCGTACGTGAAACGCTGGTGTTGGCCGCGGATAATCAACTGGTCGCTTATGTGGTCGCCGAGCAGCAAGACGGTGAGGCACTCAAAAATGCCCTGCGTGAACAACTGCCGGATTACATGGTGCCGGCGCACCTGATCTTCCTCGACCGCATGCCGCTGAACCCCAACGGCAAGATGGATCGCCACGCGTTGCCAAAACCCGACGCCAGCCAATCGCAGCAGGCCTGGGTTGCTCCAGTGACTAAGCTGGAGCAACAGGTTGCAGCGGTATGGGCCGATATCCTTGGCGCCGAGCGAGTCGGGTTGACCGATCACTTCTTTGAGATGGGCGGCCACTCGCTGCTGGCGATGCAGATCATCTCACGCTTGCGTAACCTGTTGGGCCGGGAAGTGGCGCTGCGAAGTTTGTTCGAACAACCGCGTCTGCAAGGGTTTGTCGCCGCGCTTTCGACCGACAGGGGCATGCCACTGGCACCGGCGTTGGTTGCGGTCGGGCGCGATCAGCCCTTGCCGCTGTCCTATGCCCAGGAGCGCCAATGGTTCCTCTGGCAACTGGACCCGCACAGCGCGGCCTATCATGTGCCGAGCGCTCTGCGCCTGAAAGGGCGCCTTGACCTGCCGGCACTGCAGCGCAGTTTTGACACCCTGGTAGCGCGTCACGAAAACCTGCGGACTTACCTTCAGCAGGACGGTGAGCGTGTGGTGCAGGTGATCGCCGTGCAGGCCAGCGTCGAGATCGCCCGGGTCGACATCGGTGCATCAGCGATCCGTACCGAAGTGGAGTCGCAGATCGCGCGGCCTTTCGATCTGACTCAGGGGCCGCTGATGCGGGCGAGCCTGCTGCGTGTGGCCAAAGACGATCATGTGCTGGTGCTGGTGCAGCATCACATCGTTTCCGATGGCTGGTCGATGCAGGTCATGGTCGATGAGTTGGTGCAGATGTATGCCGCTTTCAGCCTGGGCCAGGCGCCGCAATTGCCAGCGTTGCCGATCCAATACGCTGACTATGCCGTGTGGCAGCGCCAGTGGATGGAGGCGGGCGAGAAGGCCCGCCAGTTGGAGTACTGGTGCGGCCTGCTGGGCGGTGAACAACCGGTACTGGAGCTGCCGCTGGATCACGCCCGCCCGAGTCAGCAAAGCCATCGCGGCGCGAGCCTGGACATCCAAGTGCCGCCCGCGCTGGTGACGGCGCTGCGCGCGCTGGCCCAGCGCGAGGACGTGACCCTGTTCATGTTACTGCTGGCGTCGTTCCAGATCCTGTTGCATCGTTACAGCGGTCAGTCGGATATCCGCGTGGGCGTGCCCGTGGCCAACCGCAACCGCGTGGAAACCGAACGGCTGATCGGCTTTTTCGTCAACACCCAGGTACTCAAGGTCGATATCGATGGCCAACAGACGGTTGCTCAGTTGCTCGCCCAGGTCAAACAGCGTGCGCTGGACGCCCAGGCCCATCAGGACTTGCCCTTCGAGCAGTTGGTGGAAGCCTTGCAGCCTGAGCGCAACCTGAGTTTCAACCCGTTGTTCCAGGTGCTTTTCAATCATCAGACCCAAACCAGTGGCCGCGACGAAGGTGAGCAATTACCCGGTCTGCACGTCAGTGGCCTGGAGTGGGACAATCATACCGCCCAGTTTGACCTGAGCCTCAACACCCACGAGTCCGCCGAGGGGCTTGCCGCCTCGCTGACTTACGCCACGGACCTGTTCGAGCTCGCCACGTTGGCGCGCATGGCGGCGCATTGGCTGAACCTGCTCAATGGTATGACACGTGATGCCCAGCAGCGTATCGGCCAGTTGCCGCTGCTCGAACCTCAGGAGCAGCAAGCAGCCGTCCACGATTGGAATTCCACCGCGCGAGAATACCCGTTGCAACGTTGCGTGCATCAGTTGATCGAAGAACAGGTCGTCCGCACACCGGATGCACCTGCCCTGGTGTTTGGTCAACAGTGCCTGGACTACGCCGAGTTGAACCACCGCGCCAACCGACTCGCCCATCGCTTGATGGAAGCTGGTGTGGGCCCGGATGTGCTGGTGGGGCTGGCGGTTGAGCGCTCCATCGAAATGATCATCGGCTTGTTGGCAGTACTCAAGGCTGGCGGTGCCTATGTGCCGCTGGACCCTGAATACCCGCGTGAGCGTCTGGCTTATATGCTGGAAGACAGCGGTGTGAAACTGTTGCTGACCCAGGCGCATTTGCAGGACCAGTTACCGATTCCACCCGGTTTGGAAACCCTGGTGCTGGGCGGATCTGTGTTCGAACGCTACAGCGAAGAGAACCCGGGCATCGTTTTGCACGGTGAAAACCTCGCCTACGTGATCTACACCTCCGGTTCCACCGGCCAGCCCAAAGGCGCCGGCAACCGTCATTCGGCCCTGACCAACCGGCTGTGCTGGATGCAGGAAGCCTATGGCCTGAATGCCCGCGACAGCGTGCTGCAAAAAACGCCGTTCAGTTTCGACGTGTCGGTGTGGGAGTTCTTCTGGCCACTGATGACCGGCTCGCGACTTGTCGTCGCCGCGCCGGGGGATCACCGCGATCCGCAAAAGCTGGTCGCGCTGATCAATGCGCAGCGCATCACCACGTTGCACTTCGTGCCCTCGATGTTGCAAGCGTTCCTCCAGGATTCGGCGGTTGCCAGCTGTCACAGCCTGCAGCGCATTGTGTGCAGCGGCGAGGCGCTGTCCGTGGATGCCCAGCAACAAGTCTTCGCCAAATTGCCGCAGGCCGACCTGTACAACCTGTATGGCCCGACCGAAGCAGCCATCGACGTGACCCACTGGAGCTGCCGCGACGAAGGCCGCGACACGGTACCGATTGGTGAGCCCATCGCCAACCTGCGCACTTATGTGTTGGACGCTGAATTGGCACCTGTGCCGGTCGGCGTCGCCGGGGAGCTGTACCTCGGCGGCGCGGGCCTGGCACGCAGTTATCACCGCCGTCCGGCGCTGACCGCCGAACGTTTCGTTCCTTGTCCGTTCCACAACGGGGCGCGCCTGTATCGCACTGGCGATCGCGTGCGCCAGCGTGCAAATGGCATTATTGAATACCTGGGCCGTCTCGATCATCAGGTCAAGCTGCGCGGTTTGCGTATCGAGCTGGGAGAAATCGAAGCACGCCTGCTTGAACTCCCGGTTGTGCGTGAGGCCACTGTGCTTGCAGTCGATGGCAAGCATCTGGTGGGTTACCTGGTGCTGCAACAGGCCGACGACGATTGGCGCAAGCGGTTGAGCGCCTATCTGGCCAGTCACGTGCCGGACTATATGGTCCCTGCGCAATGGGTACTGCTGGAACAGATGCCCCTGAGCCCCAACGGCAAGCTGGATCGCAAGGCCCTGCCCAAACCGCAAGTGAGCGGCCGCGATTACGTTGCACCACAGACCGGACTGGAGCATCAGCTTGCCGCGGTGTGGGCGCAGGTGCTGGAGGTGGAGCGTGTGGGGTTACACGACAACTTCTTCGAACTGGGCGGCCACTCGTTGCTGGTGTTGTTGCTCAAGGACCGTATCCACAAGGCCTGCGGTGCCACGCTCGCCGTCAATCAGCTGATGCTGCACCCGACGATCGCAGGCCAGGCGCGCTGTATCGAGGGGGATGTGGGTGGCTCGTTGATCGTCAGGCTCAACAGCCAGACCCAGGGCACGCCGCTGTACCTGTTTCACCCAAGTTTTGGCTCGGTGCATTGTTACAAGGCTATCGCCCTTGCATTGCGTGAGCAGCGTCCGGTGTTGGGTGTGATTTGTCGGACCCTGGTGGAAGAGGGTGTTGAGGTGCCGACCTGGGCGCAGATGGTCGAGGACTACACCCAACAGCTGTTGCTGGCCCAGCCCCACGGCGCCTTCCGTCTGGGCGGCTGGTCACTGGGTGGCAACCTGGCGATGGAGGTGGCGTACCGCCTGGAGCAAGCTGGCCGGACCGTTGAATTGCTGGGCTGGATCGACGCGCCGCCGCCTGCACGCTTTACCGCATTCTGGCAAGAGGGCGCGCGGGTGGACGAGCGAGTGATTTCCGCCGCCGAACGCCGCGTGGAATTGTTGGCGGTGATGTTCCCGGCGTATGCCGAGCAGATCCAGAACGTCTGGATGGCTGCCGGCGAGCAGGACGAGCAGTGGCAACGTGTGTCCGAGTGGGCCGAACTGACCCTGGGCGACAGCTTCCGCATACTCAAGGATGAGTTGCAAAGCGGCGGCGAGACCGAGCGTTCCTGGGCGCTCAAGCAGGTGCTGGACGAGCGCCTGCAAGACACCGACTACCGTGCGATCAAGGCTCCGGTCAATTGCTGGTGGGCCGCCCTGAGCGAAGGCGGTATTCACCAGGCGCTGATTGAGACCGGCATGCGCGAAGTGATTGGCCAGTCAGGCATCCAGCGCTCGGTGGTGATCGACACGACACACCACCGGATCGTGGACAACGCCGAGTTCATCAGCAGTTTTGTCTCGGCAATGGAGTAAGCGGCTGCGGTAACAGACGCCCCTGGTCAGTGATGACCAGGGGCGTTTTGCTATCTGGTGTGCCCATCACCGGCAAGCCGGCTCCTTCGGGTATACGCATCTTCCGTAGGAGCCGGCTTGCCGGCGAAAAATACCCAGGCACCGCATTCACCCAGGCATGCGTAAAGGGTACAAAAAAGCCCCTGGCCACGTGGTGATCAGGGGCTTTTGGGGTGGCGGGCTTAGAAGTCCCAGCGTGTGGTGACCATTACGTTGCGTGGGTCGCCAGGGTAGGCCGAGTCATAGAAACCGATGTTGGTGTAGTAGTGCTTGTCGAACAGGTTGTTGACGTTGAGGGTGGCCGAGAGGTTTTCGGTCACTTGGTAACGAGTCATCAAGTCAACCAGCCAGTACGGGTCCTGGGTGAACTTCTCAGAGCGGCCGCCACCGGGGTAGCCCCAGTTGTTGACGGTCTGCCAGCCGGCGCTCTGCCAGCGTGCACCGCCACCAATGGTGAGCTTGTCCAGGTTGCCCTGCAGTTTGTAGGTGGTATAGAAGCTCACCTGATCTTCCGGTTCCCAGGTAGCAACCTTCTTGCCATCGTCATCGCGGGCGATCTTGTGGGTGTAACCCGCTTGCAGTTGCCAGCCTCGGGCGAGTTCGCCGGAGATTTCCGCTTCGTAGCCCTTGGTCTTGGTCTTGGTGCCGATGTACGAGAAGTCGACGCCTGGCTGAGAGTTCCAGGCCGTATCGGCAAGCGGACGGTTTTCTTCGTGCACTTCGAAGTAAGCGAGGCTGGAGTTCAGGCGGCCTTCGAAAAATTCACCCTTGAGGCCCAGCTCATAGTTCTTGCCTTCGTTCGGGTCGAGCATGGTACGGGTGCTTGTGCGGTACTGGGTTTGTGGCTGGAAGATTTCGGTGTAGCTGGCATACGCGGTGAAGTTGTCGTTCAGGTCATACGTCAAGCCGGCGTAGGGCACTACCTTGCCGCTTTCCTGGGTGTCGCTGGTACCGGTGACCTGATAGTTGGCGATACGTGAGCCGAGTAACAGGTGCAGCTCATCCGTCAGGCTGAAACGGCCAGTCACATAGGTACCGGTCTGGCGGGTGGTTTCGTCATTGATCTTGGTGGCAGTCCACAGCGGCTCTATGGCTTGGCCGTGCCAGTTGTAGAAGTCATAGGAGTTGTTGAAGTAGGTGGACGCCGTGTAGTCCTTGGCTTTCCATTTGGAGATGGAAAGGGACTGGCCGATCACCAGTTCGTGTTCGCGGCCGAACAGCTCGAATGGCCCCGAGGCGTACACATCGAGGCTGTCGCTGGTAGTGTCGCCGACGTATTTGCGCGCATAAATGGAGCTGGCTGTGGCGGAATCCTGGGAGATGTAACCCAGGGGCGCGTTATAGCCGTTGATCTGGTGGTTGTACTGGCCCTTGGTGACCCAGCCATTGTCGAACGTATGTTCCAGGGTGGCGAATGCAGTGCGGCTGTACTGCTCCCATGAGCCCCATTTTGGGCCGTTGTTGAACGACCGCGGCAGGTCCAGCTTGTTGCCGGTAGCATCAAAGATGGTGCGTGTTCCGGTCCAGCTGGAGCCTTTCGGATCGCTGTCCTGGTAGTCGGCGCCAACGGTCAGCAGGGTGTTTTCGTCCAGGTCGAATTCGAGGATGCCGTAAAGCACACCGGTCTTGCGCGAATAGTGGTCGAGGAACGAGTGTTTGTCCTGATAGGCCGCAACGGCACGGCCACGCACGTTACCGGTTTCGGTCAGTGGGCCGCTGACGTCGACCTGGGAACGATAGTTATCCCAGGAGCCGGCGCCCAGTTCGATACTGCTCTTGAACTCGGAGGTCGGCTTTTTGCGGATCAGGTTGATGGTACCGCCCGGGCCGCCGGCGCCGGTTAGCAGGCCGGTGGCGCCCTTGAGCACCTCGACGCGGTCGTAGATCGCCATGTCGGTCAGGGTCTGGCCGGCCGAGTATTGGGCGTCGCGCAGGGTCGGAATACCGTCGTACTGGAAGTTGACGATAGAGAAACCACGGGAATAGTAGTTGGTGCGCTCGGTGTCATAGGTCGACACGGTGATGCCCGGGGTATGGCGCATCACGTCATCGATAGCGTTAAGCCCGAAATCATCCATCACCTGACGCGTCACCACCGATATCGACTGCGGCGTTTCCCGTGGCGTCAGCACCAGGCGCGTCGCCGTGGCGATGGTCCCCGGGGTATACGAACCGGTGCCTTCTGTCACGGTGCCCAACTGGTTGGCGGTGACCTGCGTGGTCCCCAACTCCAGCCCCGAAGACGCGACCGCGCTGATGGTGATCGTGTTGCCTTGCAGGCCATAACTGACGCCGGCGCCAGTGAGCAGGGTGGCGATGGCCTTGTTGGGCTCCTGCTTGCCCTTGACCGCGGTGCTGTTCTTGCCTTGCACATCAGTCGGGCTGTATAGCACCTGCAGGTTGGTCTGACGACCAAATTCCTGCAGCGCCGTCCCCAACGGCTGTGCGGGAATGTCGATCTCGATCTCCTGAGCCTGCACATAACTGGCCATGGGCAGGGACACCGCGAGGGCAAGCGCGCAAGGCTTGAGGTTGAAATTCAGTGCCCGTCGCATGGATAGCGCTTTGCTCAGGGGGCTGAGACCGAGTCGTACTGACATGGATGCGTTCTCTTCTGTGTTTTTAGGTGGGCAGTTTATAGGTGTTTATTGAGGTCAATTCTCATTACCACTAGTGAGACGTTCCTACCTGAAGAAACCGGAAAAGAAATTCACGCGGGTTCCATGTCATGCACCACCTGGCCCGCACTCAGGCGCACCAACTGGTCGGCAATATCGAAATAGCGATCGTCATGACTGATCACAATGATGGTCTTGCCCAGGCGCTTGAGGTCCGGCAGCAGCTCCGTATAGAAAACGCGGCGAAAGGCCGGGTCCTGGTCGGCCGCCCATTCGTCGAACACTAGCACGGGGCGCTCTTCCAGCCAGGCATTCACAAGGGCCAGGCGTTTGCGCTGGCCAGTGGAGAGGTCGGTGGTGCTGAATACGCCGTCCTTGACGCTGACCTTGTGCGCGATTTCCAGGCGCTCAAGGTACTTGGCGGCACTGTCCAGCGATTGAGTGGCGCTGCCTTGGACCAAGTCATCGAACAAGTAGTAGTCGGCGAATACCGTGGTGAATAGTTGTCGGTAGTCGTCGCGTGCCGGGTCGGTCACGGTTTCGCCATTGAGGCGGATTTCGCCGGCGTGGGGTTGATACAGGCCCAGCAACAGCTTGATCAGGGTGGTCTTGCCACAGCCGTTTTCGCCGACGATAAACACGATATCGCCCTGCTTGATGTTCAGGTTGATCGGCCCCAGGTGGAACGGCTGGCTACCTTCCACTGGCGGCGGACTGTAGCTCACACCGCGCAATTCCAGGCTGTGCACTACGGGTGTCGGTGCTTCGCTGCCGTCCATCAGCAAGTGCGGCTCGGGGGAGGAGAAGCGTTCGGACAGTTCGGTAATGCGTGCAAACGCAATGCGCGCCTTGCCGATGATCGGCAGGTAACCCACCACATGTTCCAGCGGCCCCTTCATGTACAGCAGCACCAGCACGAAGCCGGTGATGACTGCCGGGTCCGGGTTGGGGTTGTAGGCTTGCATCGCCAGGGCCAGGCCGATGACCACAAAAAACAGCATCGAGCCAAAGGTCTTGGCGACGATATAGATGTTCACCGAGCGCACCTGGATATCGCTGATGCGGTCGGCGGTTTCCTGGATGCGGTGAGTGTTCATGCGGTAGCGGCGCGGCCGATGGATACGCAGCTCCTTGGCGCCTGAGGCGATCGCCGAATAATAGCGTTGCAGCTCGTCTTCCTGATCACGGGCCTCGTCGAAGCCACGAATGCCTTTTGCGCCGGCAATGAACTGCACGCTGCTGCCAATGATGATTGCCACCACCATCATCAGGAACATCGGTACCGACAGGTATGCCAGGTAGCCAAGGCAGCCCAGGGTCACGGTCGTAGCGATGGCCAGTGGGGTGAAGGCAAAGGAAAAGTCGCTGATGGTATCGACGTCGTGCGTCAGTACCGGGATAAGGCGATGGGAACGATACTGTTCAATCTGTTCAATGGGTGCTGACAGGACTTTTTCGCCGAGATCTTTGCGCAGGGCGGCAATGATCCGTTGTCCGACGTAGTTGGTGCCGATATCGGAAACGATCGAGCTGGTCAGGGCCAGTAGGCAAAGTGCAGCAAAGGTCAGGATTACCCCCTGTGTCATGCCGGTAGACGAATGCAGGGCATTATTAATCGTCGCCAACAGCAAGGTAATGGCCAGGCCGCCCGCCATGCCAAGGGCAACGGAGACCGTCACAATGGTGCGAAAGGGCCGGAGCAATGCGAGCAAACCTTTGAAGGCGCCGCGCTTGGGGTCGGTCATAAATACTTCCCGGGAAATGAAAAAGAGGGGGCTGGGCACACAGACCCTTACCCATGACAAACGAAGCATCGGCGTGACTATTTAGCGCGGCGTGCCAGGCGGTGGCAGTGAGCGATAAATTGCCTGGGGCCTGGTTCGTTCTTGTTGTGTAGGCGCACGCGTATCGACGCTGTGCGTGGCCCTTTCAGCGAGAGCGAAACAAATGACGAAAAAGAACCTGGTGTATGTCTGGTCCCTGAGAAATGCCGCTGCCGACAAGGCGGGGCAGCCGGTGGCCTACAAGGACCACGAGCGCTACATGAAGTCGGTGCTGGAGTTTCTGGTGGGCTCGCTCAACGACACGCCGCTGGGCGAGGTCTACAACCTGGTGGGCGTGGTGTATGACGACGATGAGCAAAACCCGCGCGACCAACAGTTGGTAGCGGACTATGGCTTCGCCTACAAGCCGGGCCGCCAGTGGTTGTACCCGGCGGATTTGCGCGTGCAGGGCAAGTTGGTCAATGACCTGCTGCTGAGCGTGCCGTCCACCTATCGCCGCCTGCCACGGGGCAGCGCCGAACATATCGCTGGCAAGCAGGATTTCGAGCGGCGCCTGCATGACACCCTGGTGGAGTTGAAGGCCGACATCGTGGTGCTTGACGGTTTGCTGGTGATTCTCGATGAACTGGTGCGTCCGGGCGCGCCGTTTGCGCGGCGCATCATGAACATTCATCCGGGCATCACCCGCATCGAATCACCTTACGAGCGCCGTGGGGCGTACGCCACCTGGAATGCGCTGTACGGCGCGCGTGGGCAGGCGATCACCGACTGGGTGACCAAGGCGACTCAAGCGTGCGAGCCGTTGTATTGGACGGGGGCGTCATTCCACTACGTGGATAACGGCATCGACTCGGGAGAGGTGTTCCACGACGTGCTCAAGACCGAGATTTCGCCCGAGGACACCATCCTTGAGTTGCGCTGGAACAACTTCAACAACAGCCTGTTCCCGGCGCTGCATGAAGGCTTGGCGCTGTTGGCCAGACAAGGCTGAAAACATTCCAAAGGCGGGCGCTGGCTTGCGAATCCTGTAGGAGCGAGCTTGCTCGCGTAAAACGTCAACGATGACGCGCGCTTCCTGAGTAAATGCGGCGTCTATGAGTTTTTCGCGAGCAAGAACTAGGCGTCCCCCTCGCTCCTACAAGGTATTAGAGCTCGCGCACGACCCGAAACCCAATCCAGTCCCCGCGCGTCTGCGGGTAGATATTGTTGCGATTGCCCGAGCGTGAAAACACCGGCGCCTCGCCCCAGTCATTGCCGCGAATCTGGTAGGCCTCGCAGTTGGGCTCCACCCAGGCACTGCCATCAGTCGGCGCGCCGACGTAGTTCGGATGCTCGCAATCAGCCACCCGCTCATACACATTGCCGTGCATGTCATACATGCCAAAGGCATTCGGTGGGTAGCTGCCCACAGGCGACGAATAGCTGTAGCCGTCCGCCGGGCCGTAGGTGTTGGCGTGCTGGGCGATGCTGTAGCCCTTGCCTTCGTCGAACGGGAAGGGGAACGGGCCGGTGGTGCCGGCGCGGGCGGCGTATTCGCGTTGGGCTTCGCTGACCATGTGGTACGTGTGCCCGGTCTTCTTCGACAACCAACTCACGTATTGCCTGATGTCGTCCATGTCCATGCACACTGCCGGCTGGCGTGGGCCCTGGGGGTAGCGTGGCTTGCTGGCGATACATTCGCGGCCGGGGCGGTCGTCGCCGTTGGCGATCTTCACGCCGGTCTGGCGCACGTAACTGTCCCATTCGCCAGCGGTGATGTGAAAACGGCTCATGGCGAACGGCTTGGCGAAGGTCACTGCATGCATGGGGCCTTCGTCGGGCTCGCGGCCCACTTCGTCTTCCGGCGTACCCATGGTGAAGGTGCCGGCGGGCAGCACCACCATTTCCGGGCAGTCCTTGCAGTCTTTGAAGACCTTGCCCGGTTGTGGGGCGGCGGCGTGGGCCAGGCCGGGCAGCAGGGCGCCGCACAGGGCGGTGAACGCCACGGCGGTCAGGGGTTTGAGTCGGGATGGAGTCATGTGGGCATCTCGTTCAAAGGGAAAAATGTCATAACCGCTGGCTCAGCAAGGTCATGAAGCGCTGGATCTCATCCGAACTGTTGAGCAGGCCGGGCGAGGTGCGAATCACCGGGCCGACGTCACGGTCTACCGCGTCCACCACCACGCGGTTTTTCATCAGGTAGGCCGCGACGGCGTCGCTGTCCTGGTTCTTGACCCGGAAGAAGGTGAAACCTGCTGACAGCTCGGGGCTGCGCGGGGTGACCAATTCGATCTGCGAGTGAGCCAGCAACTGGTCTTTGAGTTCGGTATTGAGCGCATGGATACGTGCCTGCACCGGCGCCTTGCCCAATTTGAGGTGCAGCTTGAAGGCCTCGTCGGCGGCCCAGCGATGTTCGAAGGCGTGGTAGCCGCCGGGCGTCATGGTCGTGGCGAAGTCCTTGTCTTCGCAGAAGGTCGGAATCATCGGTGTGACGTATTTGTTTTCGGTCTCGCAGGCGCACACCAGGCCGGTGCCGCGCGGGCCGAACATCCACTTGTGCGTACCAGCGATGAAGAAGTCGCAGTGCATATCGGGGAAGTCGAGGTCTTCCACGCCGAAGCCGTGCACACCATCGACGACATAGAGCAGGCGGTCCGGCTCGTCGCGGTTGCGGTTGTGTTCGGCCACCAGCTTGCCGATTTCGCCAATGGGCAATTTCACGCCGCTGCCCGACTGCACCCACGTCATGCCCAGCACGCGAGTGTTAGGACGGATATTGCGCTGGATATTGCCCAGCACTTCATCGGCCGAGACCTGATTGGGGTTTTTGAACAGGCGTATTTTACGCACCTGGGTTTGCTCCTTGCGTACCCTGAAGTCCAGGCTGAACGCAGTGGCGTAATGCTCATGCACCGTGGTGAGGATTTCCTGGTCGGCGCGTACCTTGATCCCGCCATAAATCATCGCCAGCCCTTCGGACGTGCTGCCGGTCAGGGCGATCTGCGCTGGCGTGGCGTTCAGGTAGCGGCCGGCCCATTCGCGCACCTGGCCCTCACGCTTCCAGGTTTCCTGCAGGTCCCAGTCCATGGCCAGGCCAGGGTTGCGGTCGATCTGTTGGCGGTAGCGTTCGATGGCCTCGCGCACGGGTCTGGGGTGCGAGGCCACCAGGAAGTTGGAAAAGTGCAGATAATTCGGGTCCTGGTTGAACAGTTGCTTCAATCCCGTCCATGGGTCGTTTGTAGCGGCGGCCACTGCCTGGGGCAGCAACGCGGTGCCCAGCGGCAGGCTCGCGGCAAAGAGGCCGGCCTGCTTGAGGAATGTACGACGGTCGGTCATGGACTTACTTCGTGGTGGTTAGCGATTGGCCAATGGCTTGGCGGCTTTTTGTACCTGGTCCCACACCCGCAGGAAGTTGCCTCCCCACAGTTTGGCGATATCGGCTTCGGAGTAGCCGCGCTGGATCAGTTCGGCAGTGACGTTGCGCACCTCGCCGACGTTCTCCCAGCCCTGGAGGCCGCCGCCGTCGTTGAAGTCCGAGGCAATGCCGACATGATCGATGCCGATCTTGCGCACGGTGTAGTCGATGGCGTCGCCCAGGTCCTTGAGCGTGGCCTTGGGTTCTTCCTCGAGGATGGCGTACAGCGCGCTGGCGTACTGGCCGAAGCGTTGCTCGGGCCAGGCGGCAATGATTGCATCACCGGGCATCAGGGCCATGGCCAGGTTGGGCAGTGGCGGCAGGTCGAAGCGTGCGCGCAAGGTATTGAGCTTGTCCTGGGTCGGCTGGCTCAAGGGGCGCAGGTAGGCGGGGAAGCCCACCACCTGCACCACGCCGCCGCTGTTCTTGATCAGTTGCAGCTCCTTGTCGCTGAGGTTGCGCGGGATGTCCACCGATGCCCGTGGCGCCGAGTGGGACGCCACCATCGGCGTGCGGCTCAACTGCGCGACTTGCTCCAGCGCCTTGGTCGACATCTGCGACACGTCGATGATCACCCCCAGGTCATTGAGGCGATGCACCGCTTGCTGGCCGATAGGCGACAGGCCCTCAAGGGCATCAGTGGAGTCATTGAAGAACGGCAGCGGGCGCGACGAGTCGGACCAGGCGTTATTGCCGATGTAGCTGAACCCGAACATGCGCATGCCGCGTGCGGCCCACAGGTCCAGCTGGTTCAGGTCGTTGCCCAGGGGGTAGGCGTTGAGCATGCTGATAAAAATCGCGAACTTGCCTTCGCCGTGCAGGCGTCGCATATCGTCCGGGGTGTAGGCAATGCCCACCTGGTTGGGAAAGTCGCGCACCATGCCGGAGATGATCTTGTAGCGCACCTCCTGTTCGTGGCGGGCCTCTTCGACAAAACCGTCGGTGGGCTTGTGCGGGGCGTTCGCGCCGTTCCAGATTTCCGGCCAGCCGAAGATCGTCAGCGCGGCGCCTGACAACCGGCCGCGGGCCGCCTTGGCCAGGTCGAACTGGCCGCTGCCATCCTTGTCGGCTTCATTGCCCGCCGTGCCGAAATCCAGGGGCAGGGTGATGTGGCTGTCGAATGACAACAGGCGGTCCTGCATTTCATTGGCCTGCTTGATCACCTCCAGCGGGTAGCCGGCGTTGCCCTTGAACCACTGATCCCAGACCAGCAAGCCAGCCCCGGCGCCGATAGCCAGGACCAGCGGCAGGCCGATATACAGCGCCTTTTTCGAACGTGATTTTGTCATTGCCATCTCAGTCAGTTGAGGCCTTTGCTATCAGGGAAGAACGAGCGATGACGGGTGAAATTTAGGTGGCGGGGGCAGGGCGGTAAATTTCGTCGGGCTGCAAACGTTCTAGCTCTGATCAAGCCGTTTCCTAAGGTAGCCAATGACAATCTCTCGACGTGGGTTCATCGCAGGCCTGGCGCTGACCGGTGCAGCGGTGCCTGCGGCCTTTTATGCCCATCGCGAGTTGACGCGGGAAGACGAGTTTCCCATCACCCCCGGCGAAGCCACGGTCGACCTCGCTGACACCCAGGGCCAGCACCTGGCGGACACCCTGCGGGGCGTCTGGAGCCTGCGCCTGGAAGGCCGCAATGCGGGCCTTGAGGGCCTGCCGCTGCAAGGCCTGGAGTTGCTGCTGGACATCGCCCCCCGTGGGCGTGGCCTGCGCGGTTACCTGGATACCGCCGAGCAGCTGCGCGCTGAAGGCGAACCGCGCTACCGCGTCTTGGGCGACCTGCTGACGGGCGAGGGCGCCGTGCTCTATTGGCGCTTGATCGACCGCGACTCAGTCGGCGGTGTGCCGGCCTATGAGTTCAAGATGACCCTCGATGAAGTCTGGGCTGACTTCGGCAATGCCGGCAGCGCCACCCTCAGCGGGCACATCCTCGACCTGGACCGGCCCCTGGCGCTGACCGAACGCGACAACCGTTTTATCGCCCACAAGCAACTGTTCCCCGAAGCCCGCCAGCGCATCGGCCTCAACCCGACCTTGCTGGCCTGGCTGATTTCTCCAGAGCACCGGCTGTTTCACCAACTCTGGCACGCCACCCGTGACCAATGGCACAAGCTCTCCGAAGAAAAACGCGAGGCCCTGCGTGGCATCGGCTGGCAACCGGGGCCCCGTGGCCAGGAACGCGACGCCCGTGGCAAGCGCAAGGATCGCAATGGCTCGGGCATCGACTTCTTTTTTATGCACCGCCATATGCTTGGCACCGCACGCTCCATGCAGGACTTGCCATCGTGGCCGCAGTTTCCCGAACCGCAACCGGCGCTGGAGCGTGATCGCCTGGGCTTTGTGCGCTACTTCGACAACCACGACGGCTTCGCGCTGCCGCCCTGTTGGTCAGCGCCGGATGACGCTGACTACACCCAGTGGGTCAGCGATATCAAGGCGGCCGAGACCTACCACAGCAACTTCCAGGTGTGGGAATCCCAATACCGCGACCCGCGTTACCTGGCCAAGTTGAGCCTGGGTCAGTTGGGCTCGGAAATGGAACTGGGGCTGCACGACTGGCTGCATATGCGCTGGGCTTCGGTGCCCCGCGACCCGTCCAACGGCGCGCCGGTACCCTTTGCCCGTGACCCGGCGGACTTTGCCCCACGTTGGTATGCGCCGGAGAACGACTTTCTTGGCGACCCGTTTTCATCCCACGTAAACCCGGTGTTCTGGCATTTCCACGGCTGGATCGATGATCGCATCGAAGACTGGTTTCGCGCCCACGAACGCTTCAACCCAGGCGAGGTGACTCGGCTGAAAGTCAACGGCGTGGCCTGGTTTGCCCCGGGCCGCTGGGTCGAAGTAGGCGACCCTTGGCTGGGACCGGACACCCACGGCTGCAGCACCACACCGGGGCTGCAGCAGGGG
Source organism: Pseudomonas sp. AM4(2022) (assembly GCF_036346515.1). NCBI lineage: Bacteria > Pseudomonadati > Pseudomonadota > Gammaproteobacteria > Pseudomonadales > Pseudomonadaceae > Pseudomonas > Pseudomonas sp. AM4(2022). The sequence goes on along the minus strand of NZ_JAOTNW010000014.1, from coordinate 135,085 downwards.
CGCTCGATGGAGATGGACCCGGAGATCATGAAGCTGGCCCTGCGCATTACTTTCGGCGCCGATGAAGAGCTGCTCAAAGGGCTGTTCAAGCGCGTGCCACAGCGGCCATGGTATGCACGGCATTTGAAGGTCAGGCGCGAGGCTTAGCAGGCGTTTTTAAACCTGCTCCTCCCCGCGCAATTGCGCACTCATTTCATCGCAACTGTGTGCCCAGTCGCTCAACCATTGCGGCAGCGGCGGCGAGGTGTCGTCCAAGCCCAGCTCGCGGATAAATTCGGCCGGGGGCAGGGTGCCCTTGGCAGAGCGAAACAGCCCACGCATCACGACCACGCCGACCACTCGCCCATTGCTGACGAAGCGGTGCTCCATCAGGTTCCACTTGTGGTCCCAGCCGAGAATGCGCGTGTGCACTTCGAATACTTCGAACAGTTTCAATTCCCGGCGAAACTTGCCCCAGGTATCGCCGACTATCGGCATGGCCTTGTGGCGCAGTGCCACGCGAAAGGCGCCGGTGCGCAGCACAAAATCCATGCGCGCCACGTCGGCCAGAGTGAAATATCGGCCATTGGTGACATGCCGGTTCAGGTCCAGATCCAGCGGCCAGACCCGCATGCGCACCACCGTGGTGGCCAGGCCATGGACCGGTTTGCGCCAGGGGCGGTGCAACAGCATGTGCAGTAATCGAAACCAGAGATTCATAAAGACGCCAGACAGTTGATCAATGGCCGCACTGTACGGAGCCGGAATCGGCTAAGGTAGATGCGTAAATGACTTATTACATGCGAAAAGTGCAAGCTGGAGTTTTTACATGCACGTCACCTTGCTCCTGGCGGATCAATGCTCCGCTGCCAGTGCCACCCTGGCCATGGAAATGCTCAGCGCGGCCAATCTATTCGCCGATAGCCCGCCCTTTCAGGTGACACTCGCGTCCCTGGACGGCCAGCCGGTGAAGGTGTGGGGCGGGCAATGCCTGCAGGTACACGCTTGCCTGGCGCAGGTCGCGCACACCGACCTGGTGTTGATTCCCGGTTTTCTCTTCACCCTCAAAGAAGCCATGCCGACGTTCGCCGCCTACGGCCCCTGGTTGCGTGAGCAGCATGAGCAAGGCGCTGTGTTGGCTTCGATGTGCACGGCGGCCTTCATGCTGGCCGAGACCGGGTTATTGCATGGCTTGCGGGCGACGACTCACTGGGCATTTGCCGGGTTCTTCCGGCGCCGGTATGCCCAGGTCAGCCTGGATGAGGGGCAGATCCTCTGCGAAGAAAATCGGCTGGTCACGTGCGGTGGCGCCACGGCGGCGATGGACTTGATGCTGCACCTGATCCGCCGTTTCGGCTCGCCGGAGCTGGCTCACACCTGCGGCAAGTACTTGCTGATCGACGCCGGGCGCACCGAGCAGTCGGCCTATGCGATGTGGTCGCTGCCCAAGAGCCACGGTGATGCGCAGATCCTGCGTGTGCAGCATTGGTTGGAGCAGCACTTTGCGCAGTCATTGGTGATCGACGAGGTTGCCCAGCGCTTTGGCTTTGGGGTGCGTAATTTCAAACGGCGCTTCAAGGAAGCCACGGGGTGTACGCCGATTGGTTATCTGCAGAGCCTGCGTCTGGAGCGCGCCAAGCAGATGCTTGAGTCGACACGGATGACGCTCGATAGCATCACGTATGCGGTGGGTTATGAGGACAGTAATTCGTTTAGGCGGTTGTTTCAGCAACGGGTGGGGATGCTGCCAGCGGCGTATCGCAAGAAGTTCCTGATCGCCCAGGGTGTGAAGACGACCTGATACACCCACGATCCCAATGTGGGAGCTGGCTTGCCTGCGATGGCGGCCTGACAGCGGGTGATGTCGATACTTTGCAAATCGAAGACGAAAAAAAACCGGCTGATCAGGCCGGTTTGGGGTGTCCCGCCAACAGTGCGGGGTTATACGTGGGTGCTCAGCAGGCGCTCGGCACCACCTTCAGCGAGACCACGTTCTTGCAAGCGATCAGCACCGCCTTCAGCCAGGCCGCGTTCTTGCAAGCGATCAGCACCGCCTTCAGCCAGGCCACGTTCCTGCAAGCGATCAGCACCGCCTTCAGCCAAGCCGCGTTCTTGCAAGCGATCAGCACCGCCTTCAGCGAGACCACGCTCTTGCAAGCGATCAGCACCGCCTTCAGCCAAACCACGTTCCTGCAGGCGATCCGCCCCACCTTCGGCAATACGGGTTTCTATCAGGCGATCCGCGCCGCCTTCAGCGACAACCGGGTGGGCAAAAGCGTTTGCAGCGAGTACCGAGAAAGCGAGGCTAAGCAGGATTTGGCGTTTCATGATGGTGTGCTCCGAGTATTCAAGTTGGGTGCCGTTTGGCATGGGTTTGATGTTACGCGTTGCATTTTTTAAGAGAACTTCATTGCGCTGATGGTGACTATCGACGCCAACGATGGTCCCGCTGGCGGGACCATCACTGCGACCGTCATGGCATTTGCGGCAGTTCGTTGGGGCGCAGGTCAAACACCAGCACTTCGGCGTCTTCGCCATGGCTCAGGCGGATCTGGCGTTCGTCCCGTATGCGTACACCGTCGCCTTCCTGCAAGCGCTGGCCGTTGAGTTCAATGCTGCCGCGCGCCACATGGACGTAGGCGTAACGATCCGGTGCCAGTTCCAGGCGGGCACTTTCGTCAGCGTTGAACAGGCCGGCATACACCCGTGCGTCCTGGCGCACTTTCAGCGAACCGTTGGCGCCCTCTGGCGAGATGATCAACTGCAAGCGCCCACGTTTTTGCGCTTCTGTGAAATGCTCCTGCTGATAGCGTGGCTTGGCGCCGGCTTCGTTGGGCACGATCCAGATTTGCAGGAAGTGCACGCCGTGACGCTGGCTGTGGTTGAACTCGCTGTGGGCCACGCCGCTGCCCGCGCTCATCAGTTGCACATCACCGGGGCGGATCACCGAGCCGGTGCCCAGGGTGTCCTTGTGTTCCAGCGCGCCTTCGAGCACGTAGGAGAAGATCTCCATGTCGCGGTGTGGGTGCTGGCCGAAGCCTTTGCCTGCGGCGACGCGGTCATCGTTGATCACCAGCAGGTCGGAAAAACCCTGTTCCTTGGGGTTCCAGTAGTTGGCGAAAGAGAAGGTGTGGAACGACTTCAGCCAACCGTGATTGGCGGCGCCGCGTTCGGAAGCTTTGCGAAGGGTCAGCATGGTCCAGTCCTCAAGTGAGCGCGGGCTGCGAGATGCAGGGCGCTTGCGTTGAGAAGGAGGTTAATGGTTAACGAATGATTGATTAAGAAGATGAAAATAGAATAACTGTCTCTTTTAAGTTGACAGTTAAAGTCGTGCCATAATGCCCATCGCACTCCTTCTCGATGGATATTTCCCGCTTATGAAAACCGTGGCCATGGCGCTGTTCCCGGACTTCCTGCTGCTCGACATGGCCGGGCCGCTGGAAGTGTTTTCAATTGCCAACCGCTACCTGCCAGCGGCCGATCACTACCAGATCCTGACCATCGGCACTGAGCCCGGCCCGTTGCAGGCCTCCAATGGCGTGAGCGTGCAGACCGACCTGCTGTTGGAACAGGCCCAGGCGGCTTATGACCTGCTGTTGGTGCCGGGCGGCCCCGGCGCCTATAACGAATGCCATCCCGCGCTGTTGCCCTGGCTCAAAGCTGCGGCGCCACGAGCTCGGCGTTTTGGCTCGATCTGCACCGGCGCTTTTGTGCTCGGCCATGCAGGTTTGCTCGACGGGCACCGCGTGACCACCCATTGGCACTACACCGAGCGGTTGATCAAGGCGTTTCCCAACGCCATCGTCGAGACCGACCGCATCTATTTGCAGGACGGGCGCCTGATCACCTCTGGGGGCGTCACTGCGGGTATCGACCTGGCCCTGTCGGTCGTTGCCCAGGACCACGGCAAGCAAGTGGCGGTGGACGTGGCCAAGGTGCTGCTGGTGGTGATGAAACGCCAGGGCGGCCAGGCCCAGTTCAGCCCGATGACTGCCGCCGTGGCGCCCCAGGAAACCCCGATCACCCGCGTGCAGAACCACGTCCTGGCGCATCTGGAACAACCCTTTACCATTGAGTCCATGGCTGAGTTGGCCGGAATGAGCGCGCGCCACTTCGCGCGGCTGTTCGCCAAGGACGTGCAGATGACGCCCATGGTGTTCCTGCAGGGCGCGCGCATCGACCGGGCCCGCCACCTGCTGGAAACCACCGACCTGCCGCTCAAGACCGTGGCCTTCCACGCAGGCTTTGGCAGCGTGCGGCATATGCGCTTTCTGTTCAGCGAAAAGCTCGGGCTGAACCCAACCCAATACCGACAACAGTTCAGTTAACGACACCATGTCCGTCTCAGGCACCCGATTGTCCGTATCGCTCCCCGTGCCAGCATTGTCCTGTCATCGCCAACTGGCAAGATAGCGTCGAGCCCATGGAAAAAGGATGCGCAGGCACTCAAGCACGGGTGTTTCAGCGCTGTGACGGACATGCAAAATGGTACGGCGGTGAGCTTTGGCCCCTACACCTTTCATCGGCAGCAGCGCCTGGTCAGCAAGGCGGGCTGGCCGGTACCGCTGGGCGGGCGAGCCTTGGATATTCTCGCGGTACTGCTCGAAGCGCCCGGGCACTTCATCAGCAAAGCGACCTTGATCGAACGGGTGTGGCCCAACAGCGTCGTCGAAGACAGCAACCTGCGCGTGCACATCGCCGCGCTGCGTCGTGCCCTGGACGGCCAACGCTGGATCCTCAATCACCCCCAGCGTGGTTACTGCTTCGCTACGCCTGCGCAGGACGCGCTGCCGACGCTGCTGCCTCAGCACAATCTGGCTGCGCGGCTCAGCCCGGTGTGGGGGCGTGATGAACTGGTGGGCGTGCTGGCGCGACGGTTGGCCGCGCAGCGGTTGTTGACCCTCACCGGTGTGGCTGGCATTGGCAAAAGCACACTGGCCCTGGCCCTGGCCGAGCGGGTATTGCCGCGTTATCGCGACGGCGTATGGTGGGTCGACATGGCCGCTGTGCAAGCGCCAAGCGAACTGCTCGGTAACCTGACCAGGGTCTTGCAGTTGCATTCGGCGCCCGCCAGCCTCACCGAACTGGGCCGGCGCCTGGCTTCCCGCCAGTTGTTGCTGGTACTCGACGGCGCCGACCTGCTGCTGGGCGCGTGTCGACAGCTGCTGCGTGCGCTGCGTGAAATGGCGCCTGGCATCAGCGTGCTGATCACCAGTCGCGAAGCCTTGCTGGCCCCTGGCGAGTGGGTGGTGCGTGTGCCTCGGCTGGCGGTGCCGTCGCCGTCGGCCAATGTCGAACAGGCGATGGCCTGTCCTGCGGTGCAACTGTTCGTGGCGCGCGCGCGTGCCAATCAGCAGGGGTTTGATTTGCGGCCCCAGGATTTGGCGCCGCTGCGCGACCTGTGTCGGCGCCTGGATGGCCTGCCGTTGGCCCTGGAATTGGCGGCTGCCCAGGTGGATGCGTTGGGCATCGGCGGTGTGCAGGTGCAAGTACGCACAGGCTTGCAAGTGCTGGCCCGTGGGCGCCGCACGGCGGTGGCGCGCCATCGATCACTTACCGCGGCCCTGGATTGGAGCTACGAGCGCTTGAGCCTGCCGGAGTGCTGGCTGTTTCTGCAATTGAGTTTGTTCAAGATAGCAGTCACCTTACCCACCCTGAGTGACCTGGTGGCCGGTACCGAGCTTGAACATGCCGACCTGTCTTACCTGCTGGCACGCCTGGTCAACGTCTCGCTGCTGAGCATCGAGCCCGGCCTGGGCCCGCCGCGCTATCGCCTGCTCAACTGCGTGCGCAGCTACGCCCTGGGGCAACTGCGGGACCCGCGCCAGGTCGAGCGTTTGCAACAAGGCTATGCGCCTTGCCTGGGCGCGTTCTCAGGCCGGCCGCTTGTCCTGCAACTCGTCGAGCAGGCAGCGCACGCGCAGTAGATCCTGGGTGGCGAAGCCTTCGCTGAAGCGTGCATGGATTGAACTGAGCAAGTCCCTGGCGGCCTGTAGGCGCCCTTGTCGTTGCCACAGTTGCGCCAGGGACGCACCGCAACGCAGCTCCCAGGCCAGGGCACCTTGCTGGTGCGCCAGGCCCAGCGCCTTCAGCAGTAGCGCTTGCGCGGCGTGCTCATCCTCTAGCTGCAAGGCGTACACCCGCAGAATCTCCGGGGCGCACCAGCCCGCCGCGCCACTGCGCGCGCGTTCCAGGGTTGGGGCATCCACCGCATGGGTGCCGAAGGTGATCAAGGTGTCTTGGATCAGGCCCAGGCCTTGCCAATCCGGGTGGCCAAGAATACCGGCGTAATGCCCGGCCCAGGTCTGGAACAACTGCACCGAATGCTTGTGCGATTGCTCCAGCAGCAGCCGTTGCAGGGCTTGGGCGTCGTCTTCGGCGCCGTTGTAGCGGGCGATCACCACTCCAGCCAGGGCCAGGGTGTAGCAGATCGAGGTGCCGTGGTTGATCTGTAGCGCCAACTCCAGCGCCTGGCTGGCGGTGCGCCAGGCGCGCTCGGGAAAGCCCTGCAACCACAGGATTCGCGCCAGCACGGTCAAGGAGGCGACACCCTGGTCGTATTGCACGCCAACCCCGAGGGCAAAGCGGTTCACGTGACCACTTTGGGCCATACGCTGCAGCACCTGCTCGGCGTGGTGCCGGGCAAGGGCCTGGTTCCCGGTGTAATGCTGGCCCAGCGCACGCAGCCGCTGGGCACTCAGGTCCAGCAACGGCTCGGTGTGTGGGTCGAGGCGATCGAACTGCAGGCTCAGCTCCTGCGCTTGGCTATAGCGTCCGGCGCACAGGTTTACCGCCATCAGCCCGGAGACGGCGCGCAACTGGCCTGCACGGTCCTGGCGCGTCTCGGCCAGGCGCGCAGCCCCCTCGAATGCCGCAATGGTCCGAGGCGCAGCGCCCATGGCGTGATAGGAGAGGCTGCCCAGGGCCAATTGCAGTTGCAGGGTCAATTGCGTGCAGGGCGCGGTGACCTGGTCGATCAGCGCCAGCGCCTGGTCCACATAGCCGCCGTGCTCACGCAGCAACGACAATTCTTGCCACAGCGGCATCGCGCTGACCGTCAGGCGGATAGCCAGCAACTGCGCACCGCCATCGGCAAAGCCCCAGTCGAGGGCGGCACGCACGTCTTCGCGCAGCGGTGCGTAACGGTCGATCCACGGCTGTGTGGCGATCAAATCCCAGTCGCCCTGGGCCTGTTCCATCAGCGCCAGGCAGCGTGCGGCGTGGCGCTCTCGCGTGGCATGCAGCTCGCAGGCCTGGCTGAGCTTTTCCAAGGCATAGGTGCGGGTGATGTCCAGTAGGCGATAGACCATCTCCTCATCGCTGGCCTCCACATTCAACAACGACTTGGCCACCAGTTGCGTAATCGAGCCCAGCACTTCGGCGGGGGCCACCTGCTCACCGGCGATCACCGCCGCTGCGCTGGCCAGGCTGAAGCCCCCACGAAAGACCGCCAGGCGGCGCAGGCAGATTTGTTCGCACGCGGTGAGCAGGTCAAAGCTCCAATCGAGCGTGGCGCGCAGGGTCTGCTGGCGAGGCAGGGCACTGCGTTGCCCACGGGTCAGCAGGCGAAAGTTGTCTTCCATCTGCACCAGCAGGCCCGGCAAGCCAAACCGTTCGATTTGCGCGGCCACCAGTTCGATCGCCAGGGGAATGCCGTCCAGGCGCTGGCAGATATCAATCGCCAGGGGCAGTTCAGCTTCGCTGAGGGCAAAGCTCTCCTGGTGGGACATGGCGCGCTCGATCAGCAATTGCATGGCCGGGTAACCCAGGGCCTGGGCGCGGTTGCCGGTGGCGGGCGGGCAGGCCAGCGGTTCAAGGCGCTGCACATACTCACCTTCGGCGCGCAGGGCTTCGCGGCTGGTGGTGAGGATGTGCAGGTGCGGTGCATGGCGCAGCAGGGTTTCACTGATCATGGCGATGTCGTCGAGCAGGTGCTCGCAGTTGTCGATCACTAGCAGCATCTGGCGTGCCTGCAGGCTGCGGGCGAGGCTGGCCAGAGACGCGTTCTCGCCCGGTGTCAGGACGAGCAGGGCGGCCAGGTTGGGCAGGATCATGGACGCCGCACTGAGCGGCGCCAGGTCCAGCAGGTGAATACCGTCGCGGTAGTGCCCGATCAGCAATTCGGCGACGCGCAGGGCGACGGTGGTCTTGCCGATGCCACCGGCGCCGGTCAGGGTGATGAAGCGTTGCTGCGGCAGTTGTTGCACCAGAGCGTCGATCAGCGCTTGGCGACCGATCATGCGTGTGCGGCGCAAGGGCAGGTTATGGCTGGGGCGTTGGGGCGCGCCGTCGGTGGGCAGCGTCATGGGTTCAATGCTCAGTGGCGCAACAAAACTGTAGCCGCGCTGGGCGACCGTGACGATATAGCGCTGCCCGGCCTGGCCGTCCCCCAGTGCTTTGCGCAACGCAGCCATGTGCACCCGCAGGTTGCCGTCTTCCACCACGCTTTTGGGCCAGACCCGCGCGATCAACTCCTGTTTGCTCACCACATTGCCGGCGTGCTCCAGCAGGATCAGCAGAATGTCCACCGCCCGCCGCCCCAGGCGCAGCGGGCGGCCGGCCTCCAGCACCAGGCGCTGGCGCGGGTGGATGCGGTAGGGGCCGAAATGCACGGCCTGGTCGTTCAAGTCGGTCATGGCTGCCCAGGTTCTGGAGGAAGAGAGCGGCCAGCATATTCCAGGTGCGTGCAGACCACTAGGCAGCGATCACATCAGGTTTGCTGCGCGAGTGGTGGTTTCGCCAGGTCATCGGGTTGACGCCTTCGCTGCGCGTGAACATATGGCAAAAGTGCGCCTGGTCGCAAAAGCCACATTCCAGGCTGATCTGGGTGAGGCTCAGGGACGAGCCGGTAATCAATTCCTTGGCGCGCTGGATGCGTTGCTGGCGAATCCATTCCTGGGGCGACAGCCCGGTGGTGCACTTGAAGGCGCGGGAAAAATGGCTGCGCGACAAGGCGCAGGCCTGGGCCAGGTCGGCAATCGCCAGGCTTTCGCCGAGGTTGGCGAGGATCAGTTGCTTGGCGATGCGTTCACGCCGGGGGCACAGGCCGCCGGTGGGGGATAACCGGGGGGCATATTGCTCGAGTCGGGCCATGACAAATATCCGCAGTCGATGGGAACGTTCCCGGTGGATGGTTGCAGTGTAGACGCGCTTCATCTTGTCGCCGGGCCGCCTGGCTGACGAGTTAATCGTTGTTAATTTCGCCAGGTGCGGTGCTGGAAAAGACAGCACAGCTATGCAATCCCAGGCATGCGGTGCATGCTTCCCTGGCCCTCTGGAAAACGTTTGGATAGCGCCCATGAACCGCAACGATCTGCGCCGCGTCGATATGAACCTGCTGGTGATTTTCGAAGCCTTGATGTTCGAAAAAAACCTGACCCGGGTAGCCGAAAAACTGTTTATCGGCCAACCGGCAGTGAGCGCCGCATTGGGCCGTTTGCGCGATTTGTTCGACGACCCGTTGCTGCTGCGCAACGGCCGTGCCATGGAACCCACGGCGCGTGCACTGGCGATACTCAAGGAGCTGCAACCGGCCATGGACACCATCTCGGGCGCCGTCAGCCGTGCCAAGGATTTCGACCCCTCCACCAGCTGCGCGGTGTTTCGCATCGGTTTGTCCGATGATGCGGAGTTCGGGCTGTTTCCGTCGTTACTCAGCCGCCTGCGCGAAGAAGCGCCGGGCATCATCGTGGTGGTGCGCCGCGCCAATTACCTGTTGATGCCTTCGCTGCTGGCCAGCGGTGAAATTTCCGTGGGGGTCAGCTACACCACCGACCTGCCGGCCAATGCCAAGCGCAAGAAGCTGCGCGATATCCCCTGCAAGGTCCTGCGCGGCGATGACGGCGAGGCGCCGCTGACCCTGGATGATTACTGCGCCAGGCCCCATGCAATGGTGTCGTTCTCCGGCGACCTGAGCGGCAATATCGACCTGGACCTGGCCCGCATCGGCCGCTCGCGTCGGGTGGTGCTGGCGGTGCCGCAGTTCAGTGGGTTGCGGGCGTTGCTGGCGGGGACGCAGATTATCGCGACCGTGCCCGATTACGCCGCGTGCGCGTTGACCGAAGGCACACGCCTGCGTGCCGAGGACCCGCCGTTTGCGATTGATGCGGCGGAGCTGTCGATGGTGTGGAGCGGGGTGCATGACAACGACCCGGCGGAGCGGTGGTTGAGGGGTAGGATTGCGGAGCATATGGCGCGGGAAGTGTGATGGGGCTGACAGCTTGGCAATCGGCGCTCGGTCCCAATGTGGGAGCTGGCTTGCCTGCGATGACGGCCAGCCAGCCGACGCTCATCTACCTGACACCCTACGATCAACCTGTGGGAGCTGGCTTGCCTGCGATTGCGACCTGAAAGCCGACACCCATCTACCGGACACCCCGCAATCCAAATGTGGGAGCGGGCTTGCTCGCGAAGGCGGCCTGACAGCCGACCAGAATCTTGGATCAGGCCGTGTACATATCCGTTATTTAGGTAACGGCTGCTTATGGTTCCGCTTTTACAGCGGGTCACTTTTGGAAAAGAGCCCGGAATGCCGGCCCAGCCAAAAGTAACCAAAAGGGCTCTTGCCCCACCACTCGGCACCTCGCTCTGGCTCGGTGTGCCCGAACGCAGGCTTGAATCCGTGGGCCGCCGCCACGCGCCATCCATGGCGCGGGGCGGCTAACCCGGCGTCCTGCCGGGTTACCCACGAATTCAAGCCTGCGTTCGGCCAGCGTGGTTTAACGGGGCGCCTGAGATCAAAAGCAGATCAAGAGCAGAGCAGGAGCGGCTCGCTTCGCATCGTGGTGACGTGGGAGCAAGAACCGCAGGCTTACTTGCGCGCTCAATGCATCTTGCTATGGTCCATTTTGCTATGGTCCACGCCATCCAGCCCACGGGCTGTCGCCTTCACTTCCACAGCCTGCTTTTCCCCCTTGGCATCTTGCACCGTCAGCGTCAGCGGCACTTGGTCGCCTTCCTTGATCTGGGCGGTCAGGCCCATCAGCATCACGTGGTAGCCGTTCGGGTCGAGCTTGACGGTTTTGCCGGCAGGCAGGGCCACCGAGTCCACTGGGCCCATGCGCATCACGTCGTCCTTCATGCTCATCTCATGAATCTGTACGTCCTTGGCGACCGGCGAGGCGACGCTCAGCAGTTTGCTGTCGCTGTCGGCGGTGAGGGTCATGAAGGCGCCGCTGGACGGTTGGCCCGCTACGGAGGCGCGCACCCAGGCGTCGGTCACTTGTACTTGGGCGCTGGCGTGGGCGGCGAGGCCCAGCAGGGTGAGGCCGAGGGTGAGACGCTTGAGGTGTTGAACGGCAGTCATTAGCAGACCTCCATGACGGTGAGCAGATCTTCTGCGCACTCTTGAGCGGTAAGGGATGCCTGCAAGCCAAGGCGCAGGTTGCCACGGGTGTCGAATACGAAACTGGTGGCGGTGTGGGAGAGGGTATAGGTGTCGCCGGCGGGGATCTTTTCATAAAAGATCCCGAACTCCTTGGCGGCCACGGCGATTTCTTCCGGGCTGCCATAGAGCGCTTCGAAGCTGGGGTCGAAAGCCTTGACGTAGTTGTTGAGAATCTCGGGGGTGTCGCGCTCGGGGTCCAGGGTGATGAACACCACCTGCATGATCTTGCCATCGCGGCCCATCAGCTTCTTGGCTTGGGCGGCGCGGGCCAGGGCTGTCGGGCAGACGGCGGGGCACTGGGTGAAGCCGAAGAACACCACCGGCATCAGGCCGCGGTACGAGCTCAGGGTGACGGTTTCGCCGTCGGTGTTCTTGAGCTTGAAGGTGCGGCCCATGATCTTGTCACTGAGGTCCTTGCCGTACTTGAAGTTCAGCTTGGGGCTGTAGTCACAGCCGCCCAGCAGGCTGCCCAGGCCCAACAGGCCCATGCCGGTCAGCACTTTGCGGCGGGTGAATAACGTACTCATCAACTGTGCATCCTGTGAAACGCCTGCAAGGCAGTAGAGCTGCCCCACCAGGCTTTGAAAAGGAGTAACGAGAAGGGTGCAGAGTCTAGCAACCCTGGCCCGTGCGCGTAATCTGCGACGTTCTGCCACAGGGGCGCGTCGCATTTCGTCCTTTTGTGGCTTCGGTGGTAGAGTCGCCGCCATGAAATTGCGCCACTCTGACCGCTCACTGATCGCCTGGGCCCTGTACTTTTGCGTGCTGATGAACCTGTTCGCCTGCGGTTTGGGGCATGGCCAGATGATGGGCCAGCAGCTCAACGGCATTGGCGGGCTGTTCTGTTCGGTGGACGGCGGCCAGTCGCCAATTTCCGACAAAGGGTTGGCAAACCCGTCTTCCAGCAACATCTCGAACTACTTTGCCTGCCCGGTGTGCAACGCGGTTAGCGTCGCCCTCGTGTTCCTGATCGGCCTGGCCTGGCTGCTCGGCCTCACCCACGCCCCGCGTGCCGCCCATGAGCGGCGCAACAAGGCGCCTCCGCGCTATTCCTGGCCCTCGGCCAACCCCCGCGCTTCTCCTGCCTCCTGACGTGTGCCCTGGGCTTCCTGTAACCAGGAGGCATTCTCTCGTCACGATTGTGAGAACGCTCTATGAACCCTCAATTGCCTGCCGGCGCCAGCCGCCTGGTCAGCAAGGCGTCGCGGCGCCTGCGTGCGCAGCCGGCGCTGCCTGATTACCCGAGTAATTCGCGTTGTTTCGTGCACCTGGATGCGCGCCTGCTGCCTCACTGGCATACCTTGTTCGACATCTGCCCGGCGCTGCTCAAACTCGACCCACCGGAGGGCTTGAACCTGTTTCGCGCCTTTATGACCTGGGCCTATCGCAACCAGCCGCCGCTGGACTGGACCTACCATCTGAACGTATGCCGCTGGTTGCTGAGTTCGGCGTACCGCACGCAGATCGATGAGGAACCGATCGAGGCCTTCATGGCCGCCGCGGCCGCGCGATGGGTGCTGACGGACGACAGCCCGGCGGCAGGCATTGTCCTGAGCTGGCGCGATTGGACCTTGTTCGATTGGAAGGGCTACCCTTCGATTGCCGCGCAGCAAGCGGCATTGCCGCCTCCCACCTGGGATTTCGCCTGGTGCCCATTGAGTGCGCAAGGCGCCTTCAGCGGCTGGCGGCCAGTGCCCTGAAGCGCCGCGCCCGGTAAGCCTCACGACACCCTCGGAAGCGCCGCACACTATGCAGTGTGCGGTGCCCGCAGGCTTGCATCGACCTGATGACTAGGCTCTAGGCTTCTTTGGTTTTGCAGGTCATCAGGTTATGTCTTCTTTACATCACAACACGCCCACCCTGACGGTAGTCGACCCGCGAGGGTTAGCCGTGCGCAGCGTGGCGTACCATCGCAATACCGCGCAGCAATCACCCACCGCGCAGGTCACGCGGCAGGTATTCGACGCTCGCGGCCTGTTGCAGCAACAGTGGGACCCCAGGCTGTTTGAGTTGCACGCTGCCGATTCCGACGTGCCGGCCAATCTCTCTCATCGTCATAGCTTGAGCGGGCAAGTGTTGAGCACCGACAGCGTGGATGCGGGTCGTCAGACCCGCTTGTTCGGCAGCGGTGGCCAGGTCGTGCAACAGTGGGACAGTCGGGGCGCCCACCAGCGGTTCGAATACGACCCGTTACTACGCCCCGTGGCGGTATTCGAGCGCGCCGAGGAGGAGGCGGCTGAACGCTGTGTTGAGCGCATGAGTTACGCGGGCATGACGTCCACTGAGGCGGCGCGCAATCGCTGTGGCCGCCTGATTCGTCACGATGACCCGGCAGGCACGTTGCTCGTTGAGCGCTACGACGTGCAGGGCAACATCACTGCGCAAACCCGGCGCTTGCGCACGCCGCTCACGGCACCCGACTGGCCGTTGCCCGTGGGTGAACGCGATGCCCAGTTGCAAGACGAAGCCTTCACCACTACCTGGCAGTACGATGCGCTGGGGCAACGGCAGGAGCAAGTCGACGCGCGCGGCAATCGCCAGCAATCTCAATACGGTGTCGACGGCCAGTTGACGAAAAGCGAGATCCTGTTCAAAAGCGGAGCGCGCAAGACCCTGGTGGATCAACGCAGCGTCAACGCCTCGGCCCAGGTGTTGAGCGAACGCTTGGGCAATGGCGTGCTCAGCGTTGCCGAATATTCGGAGACCGATGGACGTTTGACACGCTTGAGCGCCCACCTCAAGGATTCGGCAGGCAAGCGACTGCAAGACCTGTTCTACAGCTACGACCGGGTCGGCAATGTGTTGCGCATCCGCGATGCGGCGCAGCCGACCCGCTGGGTCAGCAACGCGCAGGTGGAGGCAATAAGCACATTCGAATACGACAGCCTGTCGCGCTTGATCAAGGCCACCGGCCGTGAAAACGCGCGCAATACCGGCGCATCCGCACTGCCGGGGCGAGTCACGTTCGGCGCCAAAGACGACAACCTCTGGGGCAATTACACCCGCCACTATGCCTACGACTCGGCCAGTAACCTGACACAGATGCGCCATGTGCCCAGCACCGGCAGCGGTTATACCCAACGGATGCAGGTGGGCGAACACAGTAATCACAGCGTGATTGCCCGCGAGGGCGCGAAGGCGCCGGGCCTGGGTAACGGCTTTGACCAAAGTGGCAATCTCCAGGCCCTGGCGCCTGGGCAGGCATTGATCTGGAATGGGCGCAACCAGTTGGTTCGCGTCGCGCAGGTGGTGCGTGACAATGGCGAACATGACGATGAAGTGTATCTGTACGACGGCGCCGGCCAGCGAGTCATCAAGCGTCGCGTGGCACATGGCAACACGCAGACCCACACCCATGAAGTGCTTTATCTGCCAGGGCTTGAGTTGCATCGCCAGGGCGCGGATGGCGAATGGCTGAACGTGATGCTCGCCCAGGCCGGGCGCCATTCGGTCAGAGGGTTACAGTGGGAACGGCAGCGTCCCGAGGAAATGCCGGATGAGCAACTGCGCTTCAGTCTCGACGACCATTTGGGCAGCAGTACCCTGGAGTTGGACGAGAAAGCCGCTTTGCTGAGTCAGGAGAGTTATTACCCGTTCGGCGCAACAGCCTGGTGGGCGGCAAAAAATGCATTGGAAGCGGGCTACAAAACCCGGCGTTATTCGGGCAAGGAGCGCGACGCCAGTGGGTTGTATTACTACGGTTTCAGGTACTACGCACCGTGGTTGTTACGGTGGATCAGCGCAGACCCGGCAGGGGATGTGGATGGGTTGAACCTCTATGCGATGGTGGGGAACAATCCCATGGGGTATGTAGATGATGATGGCTTGCAGCGGCATCCCATCATCGATATTGCGACTCTTATCGTTACGCTGGTGTTGGCAGGGTATGCGGCGCAGATGGACGCGAGTCAGCGCGTTCAGTTGGCTGTCCTGGGTTTTGCGCTGGGCATCCTGGGCGTGACGGCGCTTGGCTATCGTCAGTACAGAGAGCAAGTCAGCCGGCGTGCTCGGCGCAAAGCGTTTTATCAGCAAGCCACCCTGGAGTATGCACAGACTCTGGGGGGCGTACATGGCGCCAGTGAAGATGAAGTCGCTGAGCTGGCGGAATTTTATCTGCCACACCGGCTGTCTACTCCTGACACTGAAAGTCTCGCTTATGGGTTGACCCCAGGCGCACGTGGCGGGCTATATGGCTACATTGGCCCAACCAAGCACAAGGCCAGGGCCGACATAGCCTCCCACACGGAAAACAACCCCCATTTTACCTTGGCCAGATTGGGCTTTTTAGGCATGGAGCTTCGCGCCCCGGCACGCAAGGTGGGCGCCAGCCCGCTTCCAGCGGCTGGGTTGACCCACACCGAAGTACAACCGCAAACCAGGGTCACGAGCGTGGGCCGCCAAGGCTCCGCTTCTGAGGAGCCCGCCGTGCAACCGGTAAGCCCAGGACCTTCCTCCGGGCTGGAGCCTGAGCGGCTCGTGATTGACGTTGAGTCTGTTCTCAATGAATTACGCGGCCCTGGCGGTGGGATTCTCAGGAACGTGATCAACCGCCTGGAAGCCCGCACCCTGGACTTTCATACCGGGCATGCCATGGCGGGCGGGCAGAATGTCCGTAGTTTTGACTTGCCGGGCTATCGCGGGCAGCGCGGTCGTGGCGCCTATCGAGTGATGATCCAGCACACCAGCGGGCTCAATTATCGGGCGGTCAGGGTGATGAACCCTCACCGCCGTTAATGCGCGCAACGTCAGTCGCAGCAGCTCGGGCTGTGTAACGGCCCGGCTCTGTTGTCAGGTTGGCGCGCGAGTGTCGTTCTCGTCCTCAGCGATGCTGTACCAGGCCCAGTAAGTCTGACGCCGTGTGTCGCCATTGGCAGTGAGCACGCGCACCGGGCGCCCCAAGGCGTCATAAAAGTGTTGCTCGCTGGGACGCGCGGTATTGAAGGCCGCATCGTCGATATAGCCGGCACGGTCGGCGAAGTAAGGTCGCCAGGTCCGCGCCAGGCCACCCTGGTTGTCGTACTCCACCCGGCCACTGATCCGCCAACGGTTCGCTGAGTCTGTTTGCTCGGCGCCTGCGCGCAATAGACCGCTGTCATCGACCTGAAAGGCTGGTCCCGGCGCAGCTTTTTCCTGGGTTTGCCGCACTCGGCCAAAGCCGTCGCTGAAGGCCAGGGCGACATGGATCTGCCGTTCCTGCGAGGTTCCTTGCCAGCGGTCGGCATGCAGCACCACGGCATGCACGGGCACTTGCCTGGCCGCGCGAATCAGGCGCTTGAGGGTTTGATGATGGGCCTGCGGGTCGGTCAGGCTGTTGAGCCGCACCCAGGCCGAGGCGCGAATATGCCCGCTGGGCAGCAGGTAAGCGCTACTGACCCAGGCTGCCTGGAGACTGGCGGACGGGATTTGTCCCATCCAACTGAACACATCGTAGACGCACGCACTCTGGGCGTTGAGCAAGGCTGTCTGCGGATCGGCCAGCGCCTGCGTCGGCCCGTAGTCGAGCGCGCGGGTGAAGGACTGGCGAGTGTCATGGCCGACAGGTTTGCTCTGCTCTTCGCCCTTGAGGCCGGTCGCCAGCAAATGCCCGTGGGCATCGTAGTGTGCATACCGCTGGGTACGCTGCGCATCGGTCACCAGCACCGGCAAGCCCAGACGATAGTCGTACTGTGCCTGGGTCGAGCAGCCGTCGGCCGATTGCACCTTGATAACGTGCAGCCCATAGGCATCGTATTCGGTGTGCGTGAACCCGTGGCTCAGGCTCGCCTGATGACGACGAGGCCGGTAGAAGATGTCGGCTTGGCCATACCGGGTGTAACCCTGGCCGAGCGACCACAGGGTGATGGCCTCGTCACGCCCTGCGGCTGGCGACAGGAACGCGGTCAGGGGCCGATAGTGCTGTTCGGTCAGCGTGGCAGTGATAGCGCGGTCCTGATACACATCCAGGGCCTGCTGATCGAGTTCGGCTGTTTCGACGTAAGCGAGCAGGGCCTGAAAGTTCGCGGTTCCGGGCGGTAAGGGCGCAGTGTGTTCGGCCAGGCAATAATGCTGCCTCCACAGCCCGCCCAGTTGGCGTTGGGCATCCGGCCCCAGCGGGTTGGACGAGCCCTCGGCGACAAAGTGCTCATAGCTGATGGTGCTACCCGATAACGCCTCTTTGCTCAGCACCAGCGCGTTGTTGCGTTGCTGGTAGGGCAGCCGCAAGCGCCACCGCTGCGCGGCGTCCAAGTGGATGAATTGGGCGCAGGTCTCGCTCAGGTAATAAGCCTGCTGCGCCGGGTCGTGTGCGTCGCGCCACCACTGCTGCTTGTGGGCCAGCGCCGCTGGCGGGGAGTCGCTGGCAGTCTTGCGGCGGGCATAATCGACCACCACCCGCTGCAGATTACCCGCGTAGCGGTCCCAGCGCAGATTCAGGGTGTGCTGGCAGCAAGGGTCATCCTTTTGGCGCTCGTAACGACAGGTCATCGATTCCAGCAGCAACGGCAGCAGCACGGCCGGCTCGCCGGCCTTAGGCGAAGGGTTCAATTGGCGCACCAGATAGCGCTGTTGCTGCACTGAGTATGGCACTGCCTGCTGCGGCGCATCGGCGGCGGCATACACCTCTTCGCGTAGTAGGCTGCCCGCCAGTGCACGCTGCATGGCGCGCAAGGTCGAGGCGCCGGGTGTGGCGACCAGCGTATCGCGTGTGTGGCCGGCTTCCAGTTGGCTCAGCAGGGACGGGCCGAGCGTGGGGGCCTGCGGGTCAGCCGCGTAAAACGCTTCGCGCGGGGGCGCCAGCGTGTTGAACCAGCGCTTGGTCAACACGCCTGACGGTGCGTGGGTATTAGGTGGCTGAGCGGTTTGCAGCACCAGGCCGAAGCCGATGAACTGGCGCTCGTCACGGTCATAGCTGGCTTCGCGGTAACAAAAGTATTGGGTCGAGCGGTTGCCGCTGACCAGGTCCTTTTGCCGTTGCCGGTTGACCACTGGCACGGGGAACGCAAGGCTACTGTCCGGGGCCATTCCCAGTGTCTGCCAGTGGTGTTTCTCATCGAGCCATTCCTGGGCGCTGCTGCGGTAGCGCAATTGGGTGGCCGCTCCCATGTTGTTCAGGGTGGCTGTTAACAGGTACGGTTTGACGCTGACAAAGTCATAGCGCCAATGCTGCGGTTGGATGTGCGGCACACTCAGGATCAGACTGGAACAGCCCAGGCCTTGAAGGTCGGCGAAGCTGACCTGGCACGTAGCGTCATGGCGCATCCCCTCGGGCCAGCGCAGCGTCATCGGTGCCGATGTCAACCCGTTGCCGGCGCGGTTCATGTAGACCTGTAAGTGGTCGGGTGCCAGGTAAATCAGGTCCACGGCGCCTGATCCATCCAGGTCGGCGAGGCGAATGTTGGCGGCATCGAAGGTGGCAGGGTCGAACGCCAGTGGGGCGAATACAAACCCCTTGCCGAAGCGACCACGCCCGAGGTTGGGCCAGCACTTGAGTTCGTTATGGCGAATGCGTACCAGGTGTTGTTGACCGCTGCCGAGCGGGTCGCAAAAAGCGATCAGCTCTGTCGGCGTGTGGCTGAGGGTTGGCAGCCCGTCATCGTCGGGCCCATGGCGCACGTCCTGGCCAGGATCAAAGCCTCCGTCCTGGCGCTGGGCATAAAGGCGCACGCTGCGGCTGCCGATCAGGGCCAGGTCCAGCCTGCCGCTGCCCATCAGGTCGGCCAGTTGCCCGTGGGGGTGGAAAAACTCCTGGGGCATCGCCGCAAAAGGTACGAATCCCGACCATTGCCGCTGCGAGTCGAGGCTGAAAAAGCCGCTCAGCCCCGGTTGCGCCACCACCCATTCCAGATGCCCATCGCCGTTAAGATCCGCCAGCGCCTGGCGCGTGGCCTGGGTGCTATCAGCGAGGGGAATGCGTGGCAACGCCTGCCATGGCCCATACGCCAGCGCATTGCTGTCGGCCTGGCCGGACGCCCTCAGGGGCTCGCGGTAGTACCAGCTTTTATCGGTGCGGTGGAGGATGCCCGGCAAGCCGTCGCGGTACAGGTCGACCAGTTGGTAATGCTGCCCGTCGTTGATGCCCGCCATGGCGTCAAACGTTTGGTAGTGCGCGGTTTCCAGTGTCGGCCCGAAGGCGCTGTAGGCCAGCTCCAAGGGCGGCCAGGCACGGGCGGTGCCTTGGGCGTCATAGGCCTGGTTGTGCACGGCGAACAGGCAACTGCCGATGGCGTGGCGATCGGTGTACTCCAGCAACATGCGCCGCGTCAGCACCGGCTCGGCGCCCAGGCTCGGCTCGTCGGGGAAGTAATGAAACATCAGCACTTGTTGGCACAGCCGCCGGGTGCCGAGCTCAAAGCCATAGGCATAACTGCTGATCGGGTCGTTGCGGACCGGCCAGGCGTGTTGTTCGGCATAGGTCGGCACTTGGCTCAGGCCAGTGTGGCGTTCGCCATAATCCAGCAGCAGTTCGAAGTGCCATTGCTTGTCAGCGAGGGCGTCCGCGCGCCACAGCGCCAGGTGCTCAAGGGGCTTGAGGTTGCCATAGCACACCCGCGCCAGATAACGCTGGGCGCGATAATCCCTGGCGGCGCTTGGCGGCTGGTCGTCTGGTTTGTAGTGGTAATAGATCTGCTCACCCAAAGGGTTGAGGCTTTCCTGCAACAGCCATTGGGCAACACGTAGGCCGTCGTTCGGGTCTGCACACCGCGCGATCAGGGTCTTGCCGAACAGGTGCACGCAGCCGTCGGCCCCCTGAACCAGCCAGAACCCGGCCTTGTCGCTGTCGCAAGACCAATGCTCGATACGGTCGAAGCGCGCTTCTATCACCGGAAAATAGCGCACCACCCGATGGGGTTCATCCAGGGCCAGGCCGTTATAGTGGTCCCAGGTGGTGGCCTGAATTGCGCCGTCGGCATCACGCTCAGGGATCATGTCGATGCCTTGAGGGCTGATGAAACGGTCGTCATCACCGTAGGCCGGTACGCCTTTGCGGGTATCACGACTGATGGCGCCTGCCGACACCGCCCAGCCGAGGCCGAAGGGCCCGTTGCCCTGGGAACTGCGATAACCCAGGCTCAATGCAGGCGTGAAGCCACGGCCCGGCGAAATCGGCAAGGACACCTCCAGGCACGCTTCGCCCCGTGTGCCCACGGCGCCCCATTGCGCGCTGGGGCCCTGGATGGCGCCACCGCCCTTGGGCAGCGCAGGAATCTTCGGTTCCAGGAGGTCGGGCGGCTGCACGCTCATCGTTGACCTCCGGTGTTTTTAGCGGTGTAGCGCAGGTGCACGATGATATCGGTGAGGGATTCGAGCAGGGCGTTTTGCCGGGCGTGGTTGGGAAAGGTCAGTTGCCAGGTGGAGATGGCCCCGGTGTATTCAAACGGCAGGTAACGCTCGTCGCTGTCGAAGTTCAAGGTGAACAATCCGCTGTCGTTGAGCCCGCTGGACAGGGCGATTTGTTGTTTGGCGCGCAGGTCTTTTTTTACTGCAGCTTCGGTGTGTTTGGCCGCAGGGGTGAGGTGCGTGGTGTTGGTGGTCTGGGTGAGGATGGCCTTGATATCTTCATAAGGCCCCAGAGTGGCAGGCAGGGACACGCTGAGGTGCTTGATGCGCCGCAGATAGTGGCCGGGGTAATCGTCGTCGAACAGCTTGAGGGTCAGTTCAAAGGTCAAGGTGCCAGTTTTCACCAAGTCAGCTTTAAGCGTGGCCCACGGCTTTTCGCGCGTCGCCACAGGGTCTTTGCTGTGCAGATGGCGCAACGACACGGTTTTAGTGATCTCCAGCAAACGCTCGTTGTGGGTGAGGTAGGCGCTGCTCATGTTCAGCAGATTGTGCTTGAGCGCTTCGCCGGCACTCAAGCCTCGGTATTGATGGGTCCAGGGCTGGGTTTGAATGAAGTGCTTGTCCCACTGCGCGCGCTCTTCCTGCCAGCAGGCCTCGGCCGCCAGGCACAGTGACAGCGTCGAGTCATAGGCCTGGTAGTAGAAGGTCGACAACTGGCCGTTGAGCCATTGATACAACTGGGCGTTGGTGAAGCGTTTGCCGAGTTGGTCGTACAGGGTTCGTGCTTGGGTGAAGCTGGCCTGGGCCAGGCCCAGTTGCAAGCGGGTATGGGCTTCCTGCTCGGTGTAAGCCTGCAATTGGGCGTCGACCTGCGTCAGTTCAAGGCGTGCCTGGTCCAGTGAATGGGCCCATTCGGCGGCGCGCCGGGCGAACAGGTCGGCGCGGTCCAGGTGGGCTGCGTTGGCGCGCTTATCATTGGCAATGCCTTGGGACGCCGCGTGCAGCGCGTGAAAAGCGCCCTCGTAGCGCACGCCGCCGTTGGAAGTGCCGAAAATGTTCGGTATCAGCATGGCCAGGCCCGCGCCGGCTTGTGCCACGGCGGCGGCGGTGTCCCAGCGCGCACTGTCCTGGTACTCCTGGGTGGCCTGGGCCTCGGCCGGGCTGATGCCACGCTTGAGTTGCTGTTCGAAGAACGCGACGCGCGCCTCGACAATGCGACGCCCGGCCAGCAAGGCCTCTCTGTTCCTGGCATCGAACTGTACGGCTTGGGCTTGCTGCTCGACGGCCAGCCTGGCCAAATCCCAGGCTTGCTGCTGCTGGGTTTCCAGGTACTGGGCCTGCTCCTTGCGTTCGAACAATGACAACAAGGTCGTCCCCAATTGGGTCAGGTTGTCGACTGC
The DNA here is from genome assembly GCF_036346515.1 of Pseudomonas sp. AM4(2022). NCBI lineage: Bacteria > Pseudomonadati > Pseudomonadota > Gammaproteobacteria > Pseudomonadales > Pseudomonadaceae > Pseudomonas > Pseudomonas sp. AM4(2022). The sequence continues at coordinate 113,065 of NZ_JAOTNW010000014.1, read as the reverse complement.
CTGCAACGCGTGCCCCAGCAGCACCTGGAAGCGATAGTGCGCGGCCTGGGCGGTGCGCAGCGACGGGCGCAGGCTGGCGCCGGCAGACCCTTGCTGGTAGGCAGCGAGCAGCGTTTGCGGCGACAGCGTGGCGGTGTACAGCTGCAGGCTCAAGGGCTTGCCGGTCAGGTCCAGATGATGGCGCAGGTTGTGCAGGCGAGATTCTATTTTGTCCCAACGCAGCAGCAAGTCAGGGCTCAGGGACCGACACAGCCGCGAGGTGTTCGCAGGCACTGCCTTGCTGTCGAGGGTGGAGGGGTTTTGCAGTTTGTCCAGGGTCGTGGTTGCCCAGGGATCCATCGGGTTGAGCGGCGGTCTTGGCCCGAGCAAACCCTTGGCGCGGATGTACCACAACTTGGCTTCGGCCAGGCTGTCACGGGTCAGTTGCCGGTAGGCCGCATCCCCGCGATTGAGCAGAATGTCGACGTACAACAGGTACAGCGCCTGGCGAAAATGTACCGCACTGCTTTTCGCCAATGGATGGGACAAGGAAGAGGCGTGGTGCCCTTGTGGCGTACTGGCAAGCAGCGCGGGCAGGCGCCAAACGTCAGATGGGTGGACGGGATCGAACACGTAGCGTATCCACGTTTCGGCCTCGGCGTATTGCTGTTCCTGGTTCAGGCGTTGCGCCAACAGCCAGGGCAGGTAGAGAAACAACTCCCAGTAATACGCGCCATAGGGGCCCTGGAAGTCCAGTGAGCTGGTGTCTTTTTCGTCCGGCAATGGCGGCTCGCGCCAGGCATCCGGCGCCAAGGCGAACAGCTGCTGCAAACCTGCGCCAGCGGTTTTTGCCAGGAGCCCCGCCACGCAGGTGTTGGTGCGTATGGGCGCTCGTTTGTTTTCAGGCTTATCAAGAGACTCGATGGTGGACCCGTTGAAGTCGATGAACTCTGCCGTGCCATAGGGCGGGGTAGCGAGTCGCCGGATAAACGGAGCCAGTGGAATGATCGGGGTGCTGTTATTGGGCGGCAGGGTGAAGGTCGCGGTTTTCAACGCGTAGCCCAGGATGATGGGGTCGGGGTAGTGCACATCGCTCTCCAGCAGCAATACGCCGTGAATCAGCGTCAATGAGGAAGCCGTCGTGCTAGTGAGATCCTCGTGGTAGGGGTGCAAGGTCTTGGGGGAGAGTTCTATCTGCGCTTCAAGTGTGTGCGTCTCGGACAGTTCGGTGAAGGTGTCGCGCAGGGTGCGCCGGGAGGCGTCTGCCAGGCCGACGAGTACCGTGTTATTGCGGTGGGGGCTTTCTGGTAAGGCGCTTTGTCCCTGCTTCGGATACATCAATACGGGTTTGTACAGGCGTTGTTTCTGTTGAACCTGGACCTTGTCTAGCAACAGATCGTAGGCGTGGCTGCTGGACTCCGCCTGGTGGTTGTAGAACGACAGGGTAGCGGTGTAGGTCGCGTCCGGGGTGTTGAAAAAATAGTCGAAGGCTTCCTCGCTGATGCGTTTGTCGCGCAGATTGAATGTCGTGCTTTTCGGGTTTTCTTCATCTTTTCCAATCTGCGGCAGGGTAAAGGTCGCCGGCTGATTCGCTGCATTTTTTATGAAGTGGGCATAGCTGACCCCGGTCTCATTGCACTTGAGGGTCAAGTCGATACGCACGTTGGAGAAGGTTGCCAGCTTGGCGCCCTCCAGAAATATTTCAGCGGTGGGGCCTAAAGCCAGCGTCGCGTTTTGGGCAGGCCCGCTGGTGCTGAGTGTGATGGTCAAATTGACCAGTGCATCTGCCTTGCTGAACCTGACAGTGCGGTGCGGCTCGAAGCGTTTTTCCAGGCGGGTGGTGACCTCCAGCACTGACGTCGTGCGGTCGAACCGGATATCGCTTTCAGCCGAAAGACTGCGGATATGCTGCTGATTGTCTTCGTAATTCCAGCCATTGGTGGCGTGATGGGGCGTGTGGTTCTCCAGGGAATCGACTTTGACCTGGACCGTTTCGGGCGCCCTGAACTGAAATCTGGCCCTGTTGTGGTGCCCGAACAGGGCCAGGTAGCGCCCGGCCAGTTCCGACTCTTTATGCCAGGAGAACATCCGCCGAGTGCTGCCCAGGGTTTCAAGCCAATGGACGTTGAAGTGTTGATCCAGCCGTATCGCTTGAAAGAAATGCCGATGCAGGCCGTTGTGCGAGGAAGCCGTTTGATGGTTCGGCTGTGCGCTCAGGCCCAGGAACAGTGACGGCGGTTGGCTTTTTGAATCGAGTACGGCGATGGACGCCGTGGCGCTCATCAGGTCTTCCGAGCTCAAACCGTCCAGGCCCTGTGCCAGGCTGTATTCCTGAATGCAGGCCTGCGGCACGCTCCAACTGTCATCCAGTTTTTTATAGGAAAAGTACAAGCGCAGCTGCAAGTAGGTGGTCTTGATCCGGGTTTCCAGCCGTTGCTGGTATTCCTTTTCCGATTCGAGATCGCCTCGTCCAATCGGGGTGATGTCTCTCGACGACGATGTGGGGTTGATGCATTGAGCCCACACCACGAAGAGGCGCCCATTGAACACCACCGGACGAATCGTCTGTTCGGGGACGTTATCGTCAATCGACAGCGGGATCTTTTGCCAACCGGACCAGGCTGCCGGGACGGCCGCGTCGCCCGAGGCCATCTTCAGCGTGCGCCAGTAATAGGTGTTTTCCGAGCTGGACTTGCCGGTGAAGTAATAAGTACTGCTGGCGAAGCTGTCTTTATCACCGTCTATATAGCCATTGAGGGTCTTGATGTTGGCGAGCGCTTCGAAGCCGCTTAAGTAGCTGTGGACGGCGGTGTGCAGCGGTGCAGGCTCGATACGAAATTGATTGAGCTGGTTTTCCAGTTGCCTGAAGTTGTCGCTTTTGTCATGACGCAAGGTGGGGCTCAGAAAGCTTGCCGGATAGTGCTGGAGTTGCTGGTGTGCACGCCACAGCGAATAGGACTGCAACTGGTCCTGCCACTCGGTCTGTTCGTCAACGCTCATGCCCTGTTCGTCGTAGCCAGGCTCCAGGCCCAGGTAAATGCCGTTGATGTACTGCTGCACGCTGGCAATTGCACTGGCGATACGGGTGGTGGGTACCGTATGGCTGACTTGAGGGTCGAGCAGCCAGTAGGCATAGATATCGTCGACGGACTTGACGGTGTCGGCTACTGCAGCGTCTTGGGGCAGTACGCTGTTGAGGTAAAACCCCAGCATCGCATCGCGCAGGTGTTCGTTGAGGTGTTGAGTGAGGGTGTGAGACATGGTCATTCCTTGAACCGGTCGAAATACAACGGGGTTATGGCGCTGCGGCGAACAATGCGGAGCCGACGTGTTGCCAGTCTTCATTCATCAAGGTGGCATGCAGGTCGGTGGCCTTGAGCAAGGCCCTGGCAGAAAGCCCGGTGAGCCTGACGGCTTCATGGCAACGCAGGAGCCAGTCCAGGTCGGCCAGGGTCTTCACGTGCTTGGCAGGCAGGTATTCAACGAGCAGGTTGATTTCATCGACATCCCACTGGAGCAACGCGGCCAGTTGCGCGGTGCAAGCTCCATCGTCAGTCACGGTGGAGCCTTCATCGGAGGATGAATTGGCGCACTGCAAGTAGGCGAGCACGCTGTCCTGTGCCAGCCCGTAGGTGTTGAGGCAATGGGCAAAGCGTTGCAGCAGGTACAGCGTGTTCAGCGTCAGTTTGAGCAGCGAGGCTGCGGCGTGGTCCGGGCTCAGCCAGTGCGGATGGAGCACGAAGGCCTGCAAGGCCTCACGGCTCACCGCCAGCCCCAATGACACCTCGGCACCCGGCAGGCTCAGCAGCACATTTTTCAATAGCTCCGTGGTGGATTCGGCAGTGGCAGTGCGGGCAATCTGCCGAACCATGACTTTGCGCCATTGCAGGTGCGTTGTCGGGTCGCCAGCAAGGTGCGAGGGGACACCGAGCAGCGTGTCGATTTTTTCTTTCAGCGGCCGCATTTGTTGGTAGAACGCGCCCAGCTTCTTGGCCACTGCTTGTTTGGCGTCGTTGTGCAGAACCGCATTGCGGTCCGGGTCCAGGCTCAGGGTTTGTGCTTCGATAAGCTGCACCAGCCCATTGGGCAGTTCTTTGGGCGGTGCCGGCTTGAGCTGCGGATTGCTGCGCAGCAGCCCTTGTACGAGGAGGGCATGCCAGGCAATGGGCGTCACCTTGGTGTCGGGCTCGGGCTGGGGTAATGACAGGTCAGCGAGGTCTTCTTGCACCAGCAGGCCATGTCGGGTCAGTTCGATCACGTCATTGAGTTGCGTGATATGCGTTTGCACCTGGGGCGGCGGGGACTGGGCGTCCAGGAGCAACTGGCGGCGAAGCTGATCTACCGTTTGACCCGTGTCATTGAGCCAGGTGACCAGCCAGTCCATCTGCATCAGCACATCGAGCAGGTCGGCAGGTGCATTGGCACCGGAGCGACGCAGGCTCGGGTTGACCAGTTGGGCGGTGTAAACCTTATCGCCCAGCAGCGCCGCCACATGGTAGCTGTCGAGCACTGACAGCCCGAACAACTGTGCGATCCGGGCTTGGCGATACAGCGCGCTATAAAACGTCAACGTCGGGCAAGAGGGGGGTAGATGCAGGCGGGCCTGCTTGATCAGCCAGTGCAACGAGTCCGGGGTATCGCTCAGGTGCAAGCCGGCGCAAAGCTGGTGGCGCAGGGTGGCCGGGATCTCCTCCTTCAAGACCAGCGTCAACGTGTCCAACGTCAGCGCCTGGCCTGGCAATGGGGCGGGGTTGAACAGCTCGTCATACAGTGACAGGCGAATGCCGGGTGCCCAGACGGGGATCTCATTTAACACTGCCGCAAAGGCTTGCAACGACAGGCCGCGACGGCGCTCCAGGTAGCGATACACACCCAGTGCCCGCAGGGTGTTGTCATTGGCGGGCTGGGCCGGGTCACCGTCCGGCTCGCGCCGCATGACGGCCATCAATAGGGTATCGAGTTCGTCAAAGGGCAATTGCGTCCAGCGTTGCAGGCGGATCATTCGGTGCAGGCGCTGGTAACGGTCCCACGAGGTGTTTTGCAGGTGGGCGTCACGTTTGTCCTTGGGGGCGATCGACAGGGGCGTCTGGGTCTCGGTGGCCGTGGTGATCGGACCATTCACGTACGCGGCGCCGTTATGCAGGCTCAGCGTGGTCGGCGTGGTTGGCAATGCGCTTGGTAGGACGTTTTTCGACAGCGCCGGCACATACTTGCCACAGGCCAGTAGCGCTTCGGTTTGATCGGCCGTCAGTCCGGTCATTTGCGACCAATGGGACAGCTCCTCGAGGAGCGGCTCCTGGGTACCGTAGTGGCGGGTAAAAAAATCCTTCGCCTGTAGGCTTTCAGGTCTTTGTACAAAGGGCTCCGTCAATAACATTTGCTGTGCAGGGCTCAGTCCGCTGAGCAAACGTTGCGCTTCATAGGCCTCGTGCCTGACCACTCCGTAAGTGTTTTGCGCGCGCTGGCTGGTGGGCAGCTTGAGGCTGATGCGATAACTGAGTTCGCCCAATTGTGGCTTGCCGCCGGACAAACCGAGCCAGCACTGCCGATGCGCACGTTCGAACGGCAGCACGAAGGGGAAACGTTGCTTGCCGAGCACCTCATCAAGGGAGCGACCGCGGTATTCACGACGGGTTTCTTTGAGGTGGGCGTCAATCAGGCTGGACAGGGTTTCGTTGATCATCGAGAGTTGAGGAATCACAGTGCTGAGGCTGCGTTCGTCCAGGGGCAGTGTCTTGAGTTCGGGGCGTCGCTGGTCGAGGGTGACTTTGGGCTGTTTGCCTCTACCGCTTTTTTCCAGCGCTTGGGCAAACAGGTATAACGCCTTCAGATAGGCGACCGGGGAGTCGATTGCTGCCATGGAAGACGCTGAACACAACAGGTGCCAGTCCTCTTTGAACAGGTGGGTGTAGGTGGGGGAATGCGCGTCCATTGTGATGAATCTCCTGAAAACCCCCGGCCACTGCCAAGGGCAATGGCACGCTAGCATGGGCCGCCAGGCCGGCTCGGTCGGCCGGATCGCTGAGTGAGCGAGGAGAAATCATCGGTGCAAATCGATAGCGCGACAGGGCCTGTGGGTCGCTGTCGCGCGAACCTTGCTGCGAGGAGGCAGCCGTTACGCCGCCAGCGGTTTTTTCGCCATGGCTTTTTTATGCGCGGCCTTCATCGCTTCCATCTCGGCCCCCAACTCTTCGAGCAGCGCTTTACCTAGCAGCTTTTTAGCCTGGGGGAACATCTCGGTTTCTTCCTCTTCGATATGGTGCTCAAGCAGCTCCTTGACCACTTTGACGCGACCGGAAAACTCGGTGGACGAGGGGTCGGTTTTCTTCAAGTCCGGCAGTACCAGCGAGTCGACGGTACGGTGCTCCTCCTTGGCTTCGTGGTACATGATGTCTTGTTCCTTGCCCCCGGCTTTTCTGAACGCGGGGTAGAGGATCTCTTCTTCAAGTTGGGTATGCAGGGTGATCTCCATCTCGAGTTTGGCCAACAACTCGGTACGCTTTTTTACTCCGCGTTCAGTGGATTCGCTCAACTGGGTCAGCAGGGTCTTGACGCGTTCGTGGTCGGCTTTGAGAAGGTCGATGGCATTCATAGGTAACCTCACGGAGGGTGTGCGGGCGTGTCGAAGTGCACGCCTCGTGGTGAGGGAGTTTGCATCAGGCGTACCAATTTTCAGGTTTATGAAATTCTGTTTAAAATCAAAATGTTGTGTTTATTTTTTGGCTTGGCTGTCGTGCAGCTTGCATGGTCCGGTCGCGTTGACATTGCACAACGCCTAACCGGTGGCTGACGTTCAGACGCAATGGAGCAGGGGGGCATAAAACGGGGCCTGAAAATCTAATGGAACCCTTGGGGCATCTGCTGGACCTAACCCTTAGACTTCAGGAGGTGAATCATGCAAATAGAATATATCTGGATCGTATTGGCGGTGATTCTGCTGCTCTTGGAACTCTGGGCGATCAATATCGTTTTGCGCAGCACTGGCGGATGGGAGACCAAGGGGTTGTGGGTCGTGGTGCTGGTGTTCGTGCCGCTGCTGGGGTTGATTGCGTGGGCGATGTTCGGACCCAAGCGTGAAATGGCGCAGCAGCGTAAAAGCTGAAGATCGAGCGAACAATCGGTAACCTGTGGCGAGGGAGCTTGCTCCCGTTGGACTGCGCAGCAGTCCCTTTTTTTGGGGGCGCTGCGCACCCCAGCGGGAGCAAGCTCCCTCGCCACAGTTACTGTTACTGTCTTAATGGTTTGGTCCTACAGCCTTGGCAATCGCCTCATTGAACGCCGGTAGATCGTCCGGCGTGCGCGAGGTAATCAAGGTCCAGCCATTGGCCTGGCACTCTTTAACCTCGGCCTCCACCACGCTGGCAGCGCCGGCGTTTTCAAGGTCGATGCGCACGCTTTTATAGGCGGTCAGGGTTTTGCCCTTGACCACGCCAGCGTCGATCAGTGTCCATGGCCCGTGGCAGATCGCCGCGATGGTCTTGCCGGCCTGCACGAACTCATTGATCAAGCGCAGCGCGGCGGCATCCTGGCGCAGCGTATCGGCATTGACCGTGCCGCCCGGGATGACCAGCGCATCGAAGTCGGCGCTGACGACATCCGACAGTTGCACGTCGGATTCCACGGTCTGGTCTTTTTCGGTGTCGCCGACAAATGTCTGGGTGCTGCCGCCTTTGCTGGAGGCGTGCGTCACAGTGGCGCCGTAGCCACGCAGCGTCTCCAGAGGCTTGAGCAGCTCGTCGCGCTCGATGCCGGTGTTGGAGGTGATGACGAGGATGTGCTTGCCGTTGAGTTGCGAGCTCATGGTCGAGTGTCTCCTTGGGTCATGGATGGATTAATGGGCGTATTTGGTTTGCAGTTCCTTGGCCATTTTCAGGTGGGCTTCAAGGGTGGGCAGGGTCTTGGTGGCGAAGGCTTTCAGCTCGGGATTGTCCGAGGAGGCCGATTCTTTCTTGAACAGTTCGACGGTTTTTTCATGGGCCGCCACCTGGTTGTTGGCGTAGGCCTTGTCGAAGGATTCATCGCGCATTTCCAGGATGGCTTTTTTCGCCTTGTCGGTGAGCGCAGCGTCATCGGGTACTTCGATATCGAGTTTTTTCGCCAGGGTCATCAGTTCCTGATTGGCCTTGGTGTGGTCGGTGACCATATGCTGGGCGAAGGTCTTTACGTCCGCCGAGCTGCTTTTTTCCAGGGCCAGCTTGCCCGCTTCCACCTCGGTGATACCGCCCTCGGCGGCGCTGTCGACAAAGTCGTTGGAGGTCGCCGCCATTGCGGTGGACATCGAGCCTGCGATCAGCATGAAGGTAAGGCCCATCGGTTTCATCAGTCGAGTTTTCATGGTGTCTCTCCTTGGAAATGGCGGGATGCCGTTACCTGACTGTTGAATCGAGAAGCGGGTAAAAGGTTTAAATTTTTTTGCGCTTATTTGCCCAGTGGTGAGGCGGGGCAATTGACTTGAACCAATCCGGATTCGCAGGGTTCTGCTGCATAGGGCCGTCATCTCAGGGGCCCGCCATTGCCAAGAGGATTGCACTGTGACTGATCGTAAAACCGCCGATAAAACCCCCGACCCCATCAGCTCTGAAGACGCGCAAAAAGGTAATGTCGAGGCCACCAAAGGGCAGACGCTTGAACCTGCGAATCCCAAGACCAAAACCATCGACAAAGTGGTAACGCCGACCTCGATCAAGGACATTGAACGGCAAACGGATGCAATCAACGAGACGCTCAACAACGGGCGTCGAACCTGCTGAGTTGATCGGTGGCGAGGGAGCTTGCTCCCGTGGCGGCCTGAAAGCTGCCGCGGCTGCTTTTTTATAAATAAATATAATAATTAGCTTAGATTAAAATGTGCTTTTTATTATTTATGACCATCCCCTAGTCTTGCCTGGAAGTCCCCTTAGGCCATCCAGGAAGATTTGCCATGAGCAGCGTCACGCCGATTTCCAGTGTCTTGAGCAATGTGCGCCAGCGGGTCACACCGCAAGAGTGGGAGGTACGGGTCAAGTTGGCCGCGGCCTACCGACTGGCGGCCTTGTACAAGTGGACCGATCATATCTACACGCATTTCTCGGCGCGGGTGCCAGGGCCCGAGGCGCATTTCCTGATCAATGCTTTCGGGCTGTTGTTTGACGAAATCAGCGCCTCCAACCTGGTCAAGGTCGATCTGGACGGCACCATTGTCGATGACCCCACGGGCCTGGGGATCAACTACGCCGGCTATGTGATCCACAGCGCCATCCACGGCGCACGCCATGACTTGCAAGCGGTGCTGCACACCCACACCCGCGACGGTATTGCGGTGTCGGCGCAGAAGCAGGGGTTGTTGCCGATCTCCCAGCACGCTATCGCATTCTCGGGGCGTGTGGCTTACCACGGTTACGAGGGCGTGGCCCTGGACCTGGACGAGCGTGAACGGCTGGTGGCAGATTTGGGCGACAAGAGCGTGATGATCCTGCGTAACCACGGCTTGTTGACGGGCGGCGTCAGCGTCGAGCATGCCTTCCAGCAACTACAAAGCCTGGAGCGGGCCTGCAACATCCAGATTGCGGCACAGGCAGCGGGGAATGCCGAGTTGATCTTCCCACCCGCTGAGGTGGTGGCCAAGGTCGAGCAGCAGGCCAAGGTGTTCAGCAATGGCGAAGGCCCGGGCGTGGCGCGGCATTGGGATGCGCTGGTGCGCCAGCTTGAGCGTACAGATACCGACTACAAGAACTGAGTCGAATGGACTGAATGAATTGTTCCCACGCTCCGCGTGGGAACACAGCCCAGGACGCTCCGCGTCCCAGCAGAGTGTGGGAACGATCAAAACCTCACGTCAAGGCGATAGTTGACGCGTTGCTGTGCGACCCGACGGTACTGGCTCGGTCTGCCAGGTAACGCGCCGGCGGTTGGCCCATGGCCTTGCGGAACATGGTGATAAACCCGCTGGCATTTTCATAACCCAGGTCCAGCGCCACGCTCTGCACGCTTTCGCCGTTGGCCAGGCGCTGCAGTGAAAGGATCACATGCAACTGCCGGCGCCAGCGACCGAAGCTCAGGCCGATCTCTTCCAGCAGCAGGCGGGTCATGCTGCGTTCGCTCATGCCGATGCGCACGGCCCATTCGCCCAGGGTGGATTTATCGCTGGGGTTGGCCAATAAGCTGTTGGCCAGCCGATGCAAGCGGGGGTCTTGGGGCATCGGCAAATGCAGGGCTTCGATGGGGGCCAGGGCCAACTCGTCGAGTAACGTCGCCACCAGCCGGCCCTGGGCGCCGTCTTCGTCGTAGAGCTGCGGGAAGCTGACCGCCTTGCCGATCAATTCGTGCAGCAATGGCGACACCGACAGCGTGCAACATTGCCGGGGCAAGGCGCTGGCGGCGTTCGGGTTGATCAACAGGCAGTACACATCCGCTTCGCCGGCACCGCGCGCCGCGTGTGTCACACCGCCGGGAATCCACAATGCGCATTGCGGCGGCACGATCCAGATACCCGCCTCGATCACGCAATGCACCACGCCGCGCAAGGTGTAGATCAATTGCCCGTGTTGATGCTGGTGAGGGGTGTGTTCCCAGCGTTCGGAGGTGCTCGAGGCGCCCACCGCCACCATCGAACGAGGGATCGCGGCGGCGTCGCGAACCCGGCAGGGGTCGTACTGGTCGAGGCGGTGATGAACCATGGTGGGAAATGCCTTGGCTGGATTGCGAAATATTCTGGCTATTCTATGCAATGCTGTCCAGCGTCACGCGCCCTATGATGAGAATAAATCTCATCAAAGGAGCTTTGCCATGCGACTCGACAGTTCAACTTTCCCGGTGGTGAAAATCTTTTTCGACGCGCCTAGCGAGGGAGCGCCGGAAGACGCTTTCCTGACATTCGAACGTCTGCTGGCCCGTAAGCAGCCCTTCTTGCTGCTGCACGAAAAAGCCGTGGATGAGAACAATCACGAACACGCCCACGAAGAGCGCAAGCGCGCTTCTATCTGGATGAAGAAAAACAAGGCTGCCTTACGCGCCTACGTCAAAGGCATGATCCAAGTGGAGCCCAGCGCTGCCAAGCGCCTGTCCCTCAAGCCCTTTGCCGTGACGTTCGGCAAGGCCTGGGGCTACCCGCTGCTGGTGGTGGAGTCCAAGGACCGCGCCTGGGCGCTGGCCCAGGATGTGCTGGATACAGAAGTGTCGGATGTGGCGCATTTCTGAGCCTGGCCAAAGCTCGACAGCGTCCACAATTGAACTACCTTGATTGACGAGCCTTCCCACTCGGTACTCAAGCATGCGCACTTTATGGACGCGGTACCTGGCGTTGCTGGAAAACGACCTGAGCACGCAGATTTTCGACAATGTTAAGAACCTGTTGGTCTGCGCGTTGTTGTTTGCGGCGGGGACCAACGCGCTGGTGGGACCGCGCGAGTTGCTGATCGGTATCTTCGCCTCCAGCGTCGCGGGCTGGGGCTTGATTGTGCTGTCGACGGTGCTGATGCTGTTGAACGTCAGCGACGGCATTCGCCGCCTGGCCAAATTGCGTTATCACTTGGCGTTGCAACTGTTGTTGATCCTGATCTACGTGGTGATTGCCGAGCGGGTGGTAGAGATTGTGTGGGTGTTGCGCGCCCATTGACGTATCCTCCGCGCCTCGTTTACCACTGATTCGAACAAAGATGACAGGACAAGCTATGCAGGCGCTGCTGGAGTCGATCCTCGACGAAGTGCGCCCCTTGATCGGCCTCGGCAAAGTCGCCGATTACATTCCCGCGCTGGCCGACGTGCCCGCCAACCAACTTGGCATCGCGGTATACGGCAACGACGGCACGGCCTACTGCGCTGGAGATGCAGACACGCTGTTTTCGGTGCAAAGCATTTCCAAGGTCTTCAGCCTGGTGCAGGCCATCGACCATGGCGGCGAATCCATCTGGGAACGCCTGGGTCACGAGCCCTCGGGGCAGCCATTCAACTCCATGGTGCAGCTGGAATTCGAACGTGGCCGCCCGCGCAACCCCTTTATCAACGCTGGCGCGCTGGTGATCTGCGACATCAACCAGTCACGCTTCGCCGTGCCGATTCTGTCGATGCGCGACTTTGTACGGCGCCTGTCGGGCAACCCGCAGATCCTGGTCAATAGTGTTGTGGCCGAGTCGGAAGCCCAGCATGGTGCGCGCAATGCGGCCATGGCTTACCTGATGAAGTCTTTTGGTAACTTCCACAATGATGTGGACGCGGTGCTGCACAGCTACTTCAACTATTGCGCGTTGCAGATGAGCTGCCTGGACCTGGCCCGAGCATTCAGCTTTCTGGCCAACGAAGGCGTGAGCGCCCACAGTGGCGAGCAGGTGCTGACGGCGCGCCAGACCAAGCAGGTGAACTCGATCATGGCCACCAGCGGCCTGTACGACGAGGCGGGCAATTTTGCCTACCGCGTGGGCCTGCCGGGCAAGAGCGGGGTCGGCGGCGGGATTGTCGCGGTGGTGCCGGGGCAGTTTACGGTGTGCGTATGGTCGCCGGAGTTGAACGCAGCGGGCAACTCGCTGGCGGGGATGAAGGCGTTGGAGTTGTTGAGTGAGCGGATTGGGTGGTCGGTGTTTTGAGATCGTGAGATCGTTCGCCATGTGGGAGCTGGCTTGCCTGCGATAGCGGTTTGTCAGTGCCAAATGTACTGGCTGACACAGCGCCATCGCAGGCAAGCCAGCTCCCACACTTTGATCTTTATTGTTCGTTGAACTGTGGGTGAGCCCGTCACAGCCGGAACGATCACTGTAGGAGCGAGCTTGCTCGCGAAAAACGCCCAGGCCCTGCGCTCATCCAGGTTACCCGCGTCATCGTTGACGGCCTTCGCGAGCAAGCTCGCTCCTACAGTGGGTTAGCGGCGGGGCCTGTGGAGGCGTGGCACGATCATGCCCACCTCACTTTGATAACGCCGATACCGCTCACCAAACAGCGCCACCAAATCCCGCTCTTCGAAACGGGCGCCAATGAACAGATACACCGACATCCCCAGCGCAAACAGCAGATGCCCCACGGTCATATGCGGCGTTGCCCAAAAGGCGATCAGGAAGCCCAGGTACAGCGGATGACGCACGACTTTGTAGAGCAGCGGCGTCCTGAATGTCGGGCCCGATTGTGGGGCGTTGCGCCAGCGATCAATGGCCTGTTTCAGCCCGAACAACTCGAAGTGACTGATCAAGCAGGTTGCCAGCACCACGATGCCCCAGCCCAGCCAGAACAGGCCGATCAGCAGTGCCTTGGCCCAGGCGGCGTCAACCTCCCAAACGGTCTGTGTAATAGGCCGCCACTGCCAGAACAGCAGCGCGAGCATCAGGCTGGAGAGCAACACATAGGTGGAGCGCTCTACCGCTGCCAGGGCGAAGACTGCCAGCCAGCGCTTGAAGCGTTTACGCGCCATGGCGCTGTGCTGGACGCCAAACACAATGATCAGTGACGTATTGATCATGAGTGCCAGCGCCCAGTCGATGCGCGCGCCGGAGTCGATGTGTTTGGGTACGACCACAGCCCCTACGAAGCCCATCATGTAAAGCAAGGTGAATAGGAAAACCAGGTAGCAGCAGGTGCTATAGACCAGGCCAGCCAAGCGTGCCGTGAGGGTGTTTGAAGAGGTCTGCCGTTTCATGGACGATTCCTTTCGCACATGGTGAATGGGTGAGCCAATCGATGGCTGGCTCGCTCAGACTAACGGCATTCACGGAGTCGGTAACCTGTTGAAGTTGACAGTTTCAAGAGCGATTGGCGATTTAACCGACGTTCAACCGATCCAACAAGCTATACCAGGCCACGCCCGCGCCAATGTAGAACCGCTGCAAGCGATGCAAGGGCAAACGCTGCAAGGGCGTTATCGGGTAGGCGAAGTCTGCCGTGCTGTCGCACAACCGCCCGGCCAATTGCTGACCCAGGCTGGTACACAACGCGATCCCGCGCCCATTACAACCCAATGCCAGTGTGAGCCCCGGCGCCGGTTCGTGGACATGGGGCATGAAGTCCCGCGTGATCGCGATGCGCCCGGCCCAGCGGTAGTCGAATTCCAATGGCCCCAGTTGCGGAAACAGCAGCGCCAGGGAGCGCTCCAGGTGGGCAAAATCGGCCGGCCCGGTGGGGTCGTTGAACAGGCCGCGGCCGCCCATCAGCAGGCGCCCATACGCGTCTTTGCGAAAATACAGCAACAAGCGTTGCGCGGTCGACACGGTTTCCTGGCCGGGCAAAATGCTTTCGGCTGCGCGGCCACTCAATGGCTTGGTGGCGACGATAAAACTGTTGGCCGCAAGGACGCTCTGGGCCATGCCTGGCCATAAGTGATCGCTGTAGCCATTGGTGGCCAGCACCACTTGATCTGCCGTGACCTGCGCACCGCCGGCTGTCTGCAATTGCCAAGCCGAACCCTGGCGCTGCAGGCCTGTCACCGCGCTGTGGCCATGCACCCGTGCGCCGGCCGCCAACGCCGCTGCCACCAACCCGCGGGCATACGCCAAGGGTTGAATGGCCCCGGCACGGCCATCCAGCCAGCCGCCGGCAAACGCCGAGCTGCCCATGCGTGACGCCACCGCAGTGGCGTCCAGGCGCTGTACTGGCACGCCGCGTCGGGCCCATTGTTCGGCCCGCGCATGCAGCCCGGCCACCGCCTTTTCACTGTACGACACCTGCATCCAACCCTTGCGCACGGGCGCGCAATCGATGCCATGGCGTTCGATCAGCTTGAACACCAGGTCCGCCGAGTTCGACACCGTCGCGATCAACGGCTCGGCGCGTTCCGGCCCGTACTTCTGTACCAGCTGCTGCGGGTCATATTTGAGCGTGGGGTTGACCTGCCCACCGTTGCGCCCCGAGGCACCCCAGCCTGGCTCATGGGCCTCCAGCACACACACGCGCACGCCACGCTCTGCCAAGTGCAGCGCCGTCGATAAACCGGTATAGCCGGCTCCGACAATCGCCACGTCGACCTTCACCGACTCGTTCAATGCCGGTGTTGGCACCACTGACGGCGCAGTCGCCGACCACAACGACTTCATGACAGGCTCCGCGTGTTGCCTGTGGGGTGCAGCACGCGCCGCAGGAAGTCCTGGGTGCGCGCATGCTGCGGGTTGCCCAGAACCTGTTCGGCGGGGCCGCTTTCGACAATGTAACCGCCGTGCAGGAAGCACACGCGGTCGGCCACTTCGCGGGCAAAGCCCATTTCGTGGGTGACCACGATCATGGTCATGCCTTCATCGGCCAGGGTGCGCATTACCGCCAGCACATCGCCGACCAGTTCCGGGTCGAGGGCCGAGGTGGGTTCGTCGAACAGCATGGCGTCGGGTTTCATCGCCAGGGCGCGGGCGATGGCAACGCGTTGCTGCTGGCCGCCGGAAAGCTGTTCGGGGTAGGCGTCGGCCTTGGCGCTCAGGCCGACTTTTTCCAACAGCACCAGGGCTTCTTCGCGGACTTGGCGGGGCGGTTCGCCTTTGACGTACACCGGGCCTTCCATTACGTTTTCCAGCACCGTGCGATGGGGGAACAGGTTGAAGCGCTGGAACACCATGCCCATGCGGCTGCGCAGAGCGTGTACGGTCTTGCTGCCACGCTGTACGGTTTCGCCGAACACGTTGATATGCCCGCCGTCGTAGGCTTCCAAGGCGTTGATGCAGCGCAGCAGGGTGGATTTTCCCGAGCCCGAGGGGCCGATCAGGCACACCACTTCGCCCTTGGCCACGTCGAGGTCGACGCCGTGCAGGACGTGGTGGTCACCGTAGTGTTTTTGCAGCTGGCGAATCTCGATCATGCTTTTTTCCTCCGGCCCAGGTACTGCTCCATGCGACGCAGGCCATACACCAGCGGCAGGCTCATCAACAGATAGAGCAGGGCGACCAGGGTGTAGACGGTCATGTTCTGGAAGGTCGATGAGGCGATCAGTTGGCCCTGGCGCGTCATCTCGGCGACGGTGATGGTCGACACCAGCGAGGAGTCCTTGAGCATCATCACCAGGGTGTTGCCGTAGGGCGGCAGGGCGATGCGAAACGCCTGGGGCAGGATCACCCGGCGCATCATCAGCCCCGTGCGCATCCCTAAGGCTTCGGCGGCTTCACGTTGGCCTTGTTCGACGGCGATGATGCCGGTGCGGAAGTTCTCCGCCTGGTACGCCGAGTAGGCGATGCCCATACCGATCACCCCGGCATAAAACGCCGTGAGATGGATACCCATGTCCGGCAGCACGAAGTAGATGTAGAACAGCTGCACGATAATCGGCAGCCCCCGGATGACGTTGATGATGGTGCTGGCGGTCCAGGACAGCGCGCGAATCGGCGACAGCTTGAGCAGCGCCAACACCAAGCCGAGGGCGCTGCTGAGCAGGAACGACAGCACGGTGATCTGGATCGTCACCCAGGCGCCTTGCAGCAGGATCGGCAGGAAGTCCTGGGCGTTCTGCAGGAACTCAGCCAGGTTCATGGGCGCTCCTGGGCGTCCAGCCCCCATTTCTTGAGGATGCTGTCCAGCGTGCCGTCGGCCTTGATACTGGCGATGGCGGTGTTCAGGCGCTCAAGGGTTGCGGCATCGCCCTTGCGCACCACCAGGCACACTTCGCCGACGTTAGTGGGCTTGTAGTCAGGCGCCAGTTTCACGCCTTTGAACAGCTTTTGACGGATCTGGTAGGCCACCACCGGCTGGTCACCCACGGCGGCCTTGATGCGGCCAAGGGACAGGTCGCGAACCATCTCACCGATGGAGTCGTAGGTGCGGATCTCCTTGAAGATGCCCAGCTTGTTCAGTTGGTCGTAGAAGATTGTGCCGGCTTGCACGCCGACGACCTGGCCTTTGAGCGGCATAAGGTCAGGGTAGGCGGCATCGTCGTCGGCGCTGATGATCAGCCCTTCACCATAGGCGTAAACCGGGGCGCTGAAGTCGACCACTTGGGTACGCTCCGGGGTCTTGAGCATGCCGGCGGAAATAAAGTCCAGCTTGCCGGACGTCAGGGACGGGATCAGCGCGGCAAAATTGGTCTGCTCGATCTGGCTGCTGAACCCGCCGGCCTTGCCGACGGCTTCGGCCACGTCGACCATCACGCCCTGGATGCTGTTGCTCTTGATATCCAGGAAGGTAAACGGCGAACCACTGGCGGTTGCACCGACTTTGTACGAGGACGCACTGCCTGCGTGCGCGACGCTGATGCAGAGCGTGGCGCACAGGCCGAAGGCTAGGCGGCGAAACAAGGGCGAAAGACTGTTCATCGGGTTACTCCAGACGGAAAACGGAAAGTCAGTACCGCAAGCGGCTGCCGATGAAATCGCAAGCTCTATGCCATTTCGAATCAGATAAATCGTAAATGACGCTAAAAAGTTTGAAAAATGAACCTTTCGTATCGATATGCGATATTTAATGGTCATTAATCAGCTTTTAAGGTAGAAATATCACCACGCCTGAGCCACCTGCCCGCGAGTTCGCCATGTCCGAAGACCGCAACAGTTTGCACAACCAATCCCTGGAAAAAGGCCTGTCGGTGCTCAAGGCTTTTAGCGCACAGCGCCGTAGCATGAGCCTTGCAGAGGTGGCAGAGGCCGCCGGCATGACCAAAAGCTCGGCCCAGCGCATGGTGTTCACCCTCGAAGGCCTGGGTTACCTTCGGAAACACTCGCGCACACGCCATTACCAACTCACCCCTCGGGTATTGGAGCTGGGCTTCAGTTACCTGGATGCGCATTCGTTGATCGAAGTGGCCAACCCGTTCTTGTCCGAGTTGACCCGATTGACCGGCGAGACGTCGTGCCTTACCGAGCCGGCGGGCTACGACATGACGTACATCGCGCGCTTTGTCAGCGCAGGGTTCGTGCCGGTGCATATGCCGATTGGCTCACGGGTGCCGATGTACTGCACGGCGTCGGGGCGGGCATATTTGAGTGCATTGCCGCAGGAGGAGGCGTTGGCGTTGATCGAGAACAGCCAGCGAGTGGCGCATACCAGCCGCACGCTGACCGACGTCGGGGCGATCATGGCCTTCTTGGAGCAAGTGAGGGCGCAGGGCTATGCGGTGAACACTCAGGAACTGTTCCTAGGCGACATGACCATCGGTGCGCCGGTGCTGGGCGGCAATGGCCGGCCCGTGGCCGCAGTGCATGTGGTGGCGCCGACCAGCCGCTGGAGCCAGGCGGATGCCGAACGGCAGCTGGCACCGGCGTTGTTGCAGTGCTCAAGGGCGTTGAGTAATTCTGCGCGGAATCTGGAGTGAGCCCAAGCGCCGTTTGCGCTGGAGATTCAGTGTGGGAACTGGCTTGCCTGCGATAGCGGTGGTTCAGTTGAAGAATCATTGACTGATACGCCGCCATCGCGGGCAAGCCCGCTCCCACAGGGGATTTGTGTCAGGCGTTGATTCTGTGGGCAATACATAACCAGTGTGGGAGCTGGCTTGCCTGCGATAGCGGTGGTTCAGTTGAAGAATCATTGACTGACACGCCGCCATCGCGGGCAAGCCCGCTCCCACAGTGATTTGTGCCAGGCGTTGATTCTGTGGGCGATATATAACCGGTGTGGGAGCTGGCTTGCCTGCGATAGCGGTGGTTCAGTTGAAGAATCATTGACTGACACTCCGCCTTCGCAGGTAAGCCAGCTCCCACATTTTGATCCTCATTGTTCTTCGGACTGTAGGTGAGCCCACACAAAAAATGCGCCCCTGGGGGCGCATTCTTTTTGCTCGGTCAGCTATCGCCTATCAGGCCGTCGCATCCCAGGCCCGATCACCGTTCTCGTCTTTGATCCGAGTCGGCAAGCCCATCACATCCAGCGCCTTGAGGAACGGCTCAGCTGGCAGTTCCTCGACGTTGGCCATGTGCTTCACATCCCACTCGCCACGCGCCACCAGCAGTGCAGCGGCTACCGGTGGTACGCCGGCGGTGTAGGAGATGCCCTGGCTGTCGGTTTCGGCATAGGCCTCTTCGTGATCAGCCACGTTGTAGATGAACATCTCACGCGGCTGGCCATCCTTGGTGCCTTTGACCAGGTCACCGATGCAGGTCTTGCCGGTGTAGCCCGGGGCAAGCGAAGACGGGTCGGGCAGCACGGCCTTGACCACTTTCAACGGCACCACTTCCAGGCCTTCGGCGGTCTTGACCGGCTGTTCGGAGAGCAGGCCGAGGTTTTTCAGCACGGTGAACACGTTGATGTAGTGTTCGCCGAAGCTCATCCAGAAACGCACGTTGGGCACGTCGAGGTTTTTCGACAGCGAGTGCACTTCATCGTGGCCGGTGAGGTAGAGGTTCTGCGAACCGACTACCGGCAGGTCGTCGGTGCGTTTGACTTCGAACATGGTGTTGCTGGTCCACTGGCTGTTCTGCCAGCTCCACACCTGCCCGGTGAATTCGCGGAAGTTGATTTCCGGATCGAAATTGGTGGCGAAGTATTTGCCATGGGAGCCGGCATTGACGTCGAGAATGTCGATCGAATCAATGCGGTCGAAATGCTGTTGCTGCGCCAGCGCGGCGTACGCGTTGACGACACCCGGGTCGAAGCCCACGCCAAGGATGGCGGTGATGTTCTTCTGTTTGCATTCTTCCAGGTGGTTCCACTCGTAGTTGCCGTACCACGGCGGGGTCTCGCAGACCTTGCCCGGCTCTTCGTGGATGGCGGTGTCGAGGTAAGCCACGCCCGTGTCGATGCAGGCACGCAGTACCGACATGTTGAGGAAGGCGGAGCCGACGTTGATGACGATCTGCGAATCGGTCTCGCGGATCAGGGCCTTGGTCGCTTCCACGTCCAGGGCGTTCAGCGCGAAGGCTTGGATATCGGCGGGAACCTTGAGGCTACCTTTGGCCTTGACGCTGTCGATGATGGCCTGGCATTTGGAGATGTTGCGCGACGCGATAGCAATACGACCGAGTTCGTCGTTGTGCTGCGCGCACTTGTGGGCCACCACCTTGGCGACACCTCCTGCACCAATGATAAGAACGTTCTTTTTCAATTGCTTTATCTCTCCTTTATCCGCCAGCTCAGGACAGGCTGGACAGGTAGTCGTCGTAACCAAATTCACGAACCACCTCGACTGTACCGTCGAGTTGTTTCACTACGATGGACGGCATTTTCAGGCCGTTGAACCAGTTTTTCTTGACCATGGTGTAGCCTGCGGTGTCGATGAACGACAGCCGATCGCCGATGGCCAGCGGACGATCAAATTGATACTCGCCGAAGATGTCGCCGGCCAGGCAGGATTTGCCGCACACCATATAGGTATGTTCACCCTCACTCGGCGCCAGTTTGGCGTTGAGGCGGTAGATCAGCAGGTCCAGCAGGTGAGCTTCGATGGAGCTGTCTACCACGGCGAGATTTTTGCCGTTGTAGAGGGTGTCGAGCACGGTGACTTCCAGGGAGGCGCTGTTGGTGATCGCCGCTTCGCCGGGTTCCAGGTAGACCTGCACGCCGTACTTCTCGGAGAAGGCCTTGAGCCGCGCGCAGAATGCGTCCAGTGCATAGCCTTCACCGGTGAAATGGATGCCGCCGCCGAGGCTGACCCACTTGACCTTGTGCAGCAGCGCACCGAAGCGTTCCTCGATGGTGCCGAGCATCTTGTCGAACAGGCTGAAGTCGCCGTTCTCGCAGTTGTTGTGGAACATGAAGCCAGAGATCTGATCGATCACGCCATCGATCTTCACCGGGTCCCACTCGCCCAGGCGGCTGAACGGGCGCGCCGGGTCGGCCAGCAGGTAGTCAGAGCTGCTCACCTGCGGGTTCACACGCAGGCCGCGGGTCTTGCCTTCGCTGCGTTCGGCAAAACGCTGCAGCTGGCTGATGGAGTTGAAGATGATCTTGTCGCAGTTCTCCAGCATCTCTTCGATTTCATCGTCGGCCCAGGCCACGCTGTAGGCGTGCGCTTCACCTTCGAACTTCTGGCGACCGAGCTTCAACTCATACAGCGACGACGAGGTGGTGCCGTCCATGTATTGCTGCATCAAGTCGAACACCGACCAGGTGGCAAAGCACTTGAGCGCCAGCAGAGCCTTGGCGCCGGACTGTTCGCGCACGTAGGCAATCTTCTGCATGTTGACCAGAAGCTTCTGTTTATCGATGAGGTAGTACGGCGTTTTGATCATTTTTGAGAGCCTGCGGCGGTGCCTGCCAAAAAAGGACACGCATTGTGCCCGCACTTGGAACAGATCGAAAGGTTAGCCGGCGGATTTTGCGCGCCACGTTAAGCATAGGGCGTAAGTATGACCGTTCATAAGAATCCCCCCGCCTCCTGTAGGAGCGCTCGAGCCTAAGCGAGGCCGCGATGACGGCCGCCCTGGCACCCCACACATCAACAGTAGCGCCGCTAATATCATGCCCACCTAAACATGAGTAAATCTTGTGATGATCTAGAACAAAATGAGTTTGTCTCAAGACGTGCCTCTGCCGACAATGACCGCCATCAATCACACCATCGGAGTTGCAAGTCATGGCAGTCGCTCATTCTCTCGGGTTTCCACGCATTGGACGCGATCGTGAACTGAAAAAAGCGCAGGAAGCGTTCTGGAAGGGTGAGCTCGACGAAGCCGGCCTGCGCGCCGTTGGCCGTGACTTGCGCAGCACCCACTGGGCGCTGCAACAGCAAGCTGGCATCGAACTGCTGCCGGTCGGTGATTTCGCCTGGTACGACCAGGTGCTGACCCACTCGTTGATGTTCGGCGTGGTCCCTGAGCGGTTTCGCCCGGCAGATGGCCAGGCCACGTTGCACACCTTGTTCGCCATGGCCCGTGGCGTCAGTGACAGCTGCTGCGGCGGTGCCCATGCCCAGGAGATGACTAAGTGGTTCGACACCAACTATCACTACCTGGTGCCGGAGTTCAGCGTCGATCAGCAATTTCACCTGGCGTGGGACCAACTCTTCGAAGAGGTCCAGGAAGCCCTCGACCTGGGGCACAGCGTCAAGCCGGTGGTGATCGGCCCGTTGACCTACTTGTGGCTGGGCAAGGCCAAGGGCGCTGACTTCGACAAGCTCGACCTGCTCGAGCGCCTGCTGCCGTTGTATGGACAAGTCTTCCAGCGCCTGGCCGAATTGGGCGTGGAGTGGGTGCAGATCGACGAGCCGATCCTGGCGCTCGATCTGCCCCAGGACTGGAAGAACGCTTTTGAGCGTGCCTATAACCTGATCCAGCGCGACCCGCTGAAAAAATTGGTGGCCACTTACTTCGGCGGCCTGGAAGAAAACCTCGGCCTGGCCGCCAACTTGCCGGTGGACGGCCTGCATATTGACCTGGTGCGTGCGCCGGACCAATACCCGACCATCCTCGATCGCCTGCCAGCGTACAAGGTGCTGTCCCTGGGCGTGGTCAACGGCCGTAACGTGTGGCGTTGCGACCTGGAAAAAGCCCTGGCCACCTTGCAGCATGCCCATGAGAAGCTGGGCGATCGCCTGTGGGTCGCGCCGTCGTGCTCGCTGCTGCACAGCCCGGTGGACCTTGAGCGGGAAGACCAGTTGGATGCCGAACTGAAAAGCTGGCTGGCCTTCGCCGTGCAAAAGTGCGCGGAAGTGGCGCTACTGGCCAAGGCGGTTGACCAGCCGTCAGCACCTGACGTGCTCGCCGTCCTGGCCGAAAGCCGCGCCGTGCAGGTGGCTCGTGCTGCGTCGTCACGTATCCATAAACCCGCTGTTCAGGCCCGTGTCGACGCCATCACTGCGCAGGACAGCCAGCGTCAGTCGCCGTTTGCCCAGCGCATCGAAAAACAGCGGGCCGGGCTTAACCTGCCGCTGTTCCCGACCACCACCATCGGCTCGTTCCCACAGACCGCGTCGATCCGCCTGGCGCGCCAGTCGTATAAGGCTGGCAAGTTGAGCGAAGCCGAATACATCGAAGCCATGCACAGTGAGATCAAGCACGCTGTCGAGGTGCAGGAAAACCTCGGTCTGGACGTGCTGGTGCACGGTGAAGCCGAGCGTAACGACATGGTCGAGTACTTCGCCGAACAATTGGATGGCTACGTGTTTACCCGGTTCGGTTGGGTGCAGAGTTACGGTTCGCGCTGCGTGAAACCTGCGGTGATTGTCGGTGACCTGAGTCGTCCCAAAGCCATGACCGTGGAATGGATTCGCTATGCTCAAGGCCTCACCGACAAAGTGATGAAGGGCATGCTCACAGGCCCGGTAACCATGCTGATGTGGTCGTTCCCACGGGAAGACCTGAGCCGCGAAATGCAGGCCCGGCAACTGGCCCTGGCGATTCGTGACGAAGTGGTGGACCTGGAAGCGGCCGGCATCAAGATCGTGCAGATCGACGAAGCCGCCTTTCGTGAAGGCTTGCCGTTGCGCCAGGCGCAGTGGCAGCACTACCTGGACTGGGCTACCGAAGTGTTCCGCCTGTGCGCCAGTGGCGTGGGCGATGAAACCCAGATCCACACCCACATGTGCTACAGCGAGTTCAACGATGTGATCGAGTCCATCGCCGCCATGGATGCCGACGTGATCACCATCGAAACCTCACGCTCGGACATGGAACTGCTCGACGCGTTCGAAGCCTTCGCCTACCCGAATGAGATCGGCCCGGGGGTCTACGACATCCACTCCCCACGGGTGCCGGATGCCTCGGAAATGGCCAACTTGCTGCGCAAGGCCGCCAAGCGGATTCCGGCAGAGCGCTTATGGGTGAACCCCGATTGCGGCTTGAAGACGCGGGGCTGGCCGGAGACCGAGGCGGCGCTCATTCATATGGTCACCGCCGCTCGCCAACTGCGTGCTGAACTGGCCTGATTTCTGAGCCCGGCGCGGTTAAAAACTGTGGGAGCGGGCTTGCTCGCGAATGCGGTCTTTCAGTCACAGCAGCAGTGGCTGACACACCGCCTTCGCGAGCAAGCCCGCTCCCACAGTTTGCCTGCATCAGGTCAGAGGTATTTAAGCCACGCCAGGTCCCGCCGCCGTGCTTTCAGGCCGGCGAACCAACGTACCGGCAAGTACAGGGCAATCGGCAACAGCAGCGCTGCCAGCCACACCGCACCGATACCGTCGAAGCCAAAGTAATTGCCATGGTTGAGGCCAAACAACGCAACGCAGGCGACATAGAGGATTTTCAACACGTACAGGTGCAACAGATAAAAGAACATCGGCGCCGCGCCGAACACCGCCAGCACGCCGATCCAGCGCTTATGGCCGGCGCGTTCAAACGCCAGCAGCAACAGCAAGCCAACCCCCAGGGTCAACGCCAGGAACAACAGCGAAGGCGGGTACTTGGTGATGTTGAAAAAACTCATCAGCGTCAGCATGCTGCTGTCATACACCTGCCAAGGCTGCTCACCATAGCCGTTGAGCGCTCGCAACAACCCAAAGCCCACCAACGCGCCCACCCCCGCGACCAGTAAATAACGCTGACGCACAGCCGGCAGCGTGGCATTGGCAAACCATGGCCCGAGGCCGTAACCCAGGGCAATCACACCGATCCATGGCAGCACCGGGTAAGTGGTGCGCAGCCGCAGGTTTTCAGAGAGTTCAATCCAGTTGCGTTCATGCAAGATCGTCCACGGCACATGCAACATCGAACCTGCTGCGAAGTGCAGCCCATCGAGCAGGTTGTGCCCGGCGATAATCACCAACGCCAACCCGATCAGCCAGGCACGCGGTAGCCAAACCAAAGCGGCAAGGGCGATCATGCTGATGCCAATGGCCCAGATTACTTGCATATAGATCACGCTGGGCGGCAGTTGGAAGGTCCACGCGAAGTTGACCAGGGTGAATTCCAGCACCACCAGGAACAGCCCGCGCTTGAACAAGAATGCCGACACGTCGCGACGACCCTGATATTTCTGGCCGTACAGCCAAGCCGACAATCCGGTGAGCAGCACAAATACTGGCGCACACAAGTGAGCCAGGGTGCGGCTGAAAAACAACGCAGGCTCGGTGCTGTCTATGCTCATGGGGTCGCTGACCTGGCGGTGCAGCAAGAAGGTTTCACGCACGTGGTCCAGCAACATGAACAGGATCACCAGGCCGCGCAGGGCATCGATGGACAGCAGGCGTTTGCGTAAAGTCATAGCGTCAGTCATAAGTTAAGGATCACACGCAGGCAAAATATTGACGTTATTCTATAACATTAAGCGAGGCGCTGATGACAAGCATGACCCCACAATCGGTAATCGCGTTCTGGAAACAGGCGGGGCCCAAGCGTTGGTTCGCCAAGGACGAGGGGTTCGATAGGGACTTTCGCGATAGATTTAACGCGGCTCATATGCAGGCTGCACGGCGTGAACTCGAAGATTGGTTGAGCACGGCGCACGGGGCGCTGGCGTTATTGATCCTGCTGGACCAGTACCCGCGCAACGCCTTTCGCGGCACGGCCCATATGTTCGCCACCGACCCGCTGGCGCGGTTGTATGCGCGAAAGATGGTGGACGCGGGGCTGGATCAACAGGTTGAACCTCAATTGCGTGCGTTCTGCTATTTGCCTTTTGAACATTCGGAAGACCCGCAGGACCAGCAACGCTCCCTGGCCCTGAACCAGCAGCTGGATGCCAGCACCTTTCACTGGGCCAAGGAGCATGCCGATATCATTGAGCGGTTCGGGCGGTTTCCGCATCGCAATGGGGTGTTGGGCAGGACGAGCACCGACGAAGAACGCGCCTTCCTCAACGCCGGTGGCTTCGCCGGTTAGGCGTGCTCTGGCGCCAGGCTTCGCTGGGCGCCAACACGGCGAAACCGCCGCACCCCCTTAAGGTCAATCGCCCAACGCAACGCTTCGGTCGCCGAAGGACGCGGGCCCTGGTTGATCGCCTGTTCATCCTTGCCCAGTGCACTGAGGTAACCCTGTGTACCGCCGCGTTCGCTCCAATAGTGAGTGTGGCTCAACCAGGATTTGGCCAGCCAGCCTTTGCCGTTGCCCACGGTCACCGGCAAGTCCAGCACGCCGCCGCCCATTACCGGCTTGACCGGGCCGCCGACGATGTCGCCAAACAGGCCGAAGGGGGCAGGGAAGTACAGGTTGGTCCAGCGCGTGACGGCAAAGGCTGCGGCGTGGTGCAGGTAGTGCGGGGTGAAGGGCTTTTGGCCGAGCATCAGCGGTTGGCGAGCGTTGTAGCCGTAGCCTTGGGTGTCTTCGGTAGGCGGGCAGGCCGGGGCTTCGCGGCGTTCCATGCGCTGCTGGAAGTCGCTGACGCTGCGGCCCAGCAACAGGCTGGCGTGGGCCATTGGGCTGCCGACCGTGACCAGGTCGGTGATGCGCCAGGGGTTGCCCAGGCCGCGCTGTTCGGCAAAAGCTTCGGTCTGTTGCTGACGAAAATTCAACAGGCTGCTCAGGCTACCGTCCAGCAAGGCGCCGGCGGCGGGCAGGGCATCCTTGACCACCGGTTGCAGCGGTTCGCGGTTGGCATAACGGGCCGCCAGCTCACGGTTGCTGGGGGTCAGTTGGTCGTGGTATTCATGCCAGAGGTAGCCAACGATGTCATAGGCGATCACGCTGCCGAGGCTGTGACCCACGACGATGATGCGCTCGTAGTCGCCCTGGTTGTGCAGGGCACGCAGCAGGTCGACACCATCAGCACGGATCTGCTCGCGGACCCTCACGTTCTGCGGGTTGGGGCTGAGGTAGCGTGCGGCGTCTCCCAGGTACGCCAGCGCCGAATAGCGCAGCCCCAGTCCCATCGCCGCGAGCAGCAGGGGGATCAGCGCGAAAGGGTTGTCGTGGGCGGGCAATTGGCCCCAGGCCGTGGCCAATGTACCGCTGGCAACCAGCAGCAATAACACCAGCACCGTCCAGCGCGTGCTGCGCCAGATCGGCACGATAGCGTCGGGAATGTCGCGACGCGGGCGCTTGAAGATGTCCCACAGCCAGCCCAGCAGATGGCCGAACTTGGTGCCCTGCATCTTGTGGGCCCAGTAGTACTCATAGAAATCCGTCGAGGTGCGGCCCGAGGACTTCAGTACGCGCAGGTCGAAGTTGCGCGACAGCCGATCCGGCTTGCTCCAGTACCGAGGTGTGCCATCGGGGGTGTCCGTAGGGATCATCGCTTCGACAAAGCCGCGCAAGGTGTCCATTGGGCGCTGTTCGCCGATGCCGTGGATAACCACAACTGCTTGTTTCATGTGCTGTTCCTTCCTTGAAAATCAGCGGTAGCCATAATATTGCCACTAGCCGCGCTATTCCCGCCAGGAATGCCCCCATAAAAACCCTGCATTGTCTTTATCGGCCCGGATCTCGTAGCGTGATGCCTCACCCCAGGAGATTGCCCATGAGCCAAGGTCCGCTGCACCTCTACGTTGATTCGCTGTTCACCAGCCCCTATGCCATGTCGGTATTTGTCGCCTTGCGCGAAAAAGGCCTGGCGTTCGAGACCCTCACCCTGGACCTCGATGCCGGGCAAAACCAGGCGGCAGATTTCGCCCGACGCTCCCTGACCCAGCGAGTGCCGACCCTGGTAGACGGTGATTTTGCCTTGTCAGAGTCTTCGGCCATCACCGAGTACCTGGACCAGGCCTACCCCGAGACCAGCGTGTACCCGGCGGATGTGCAGCAGCGGGCGAGGGCGCGACAGGTTCAGGCGTGGCTGCGCAGCGACCTGCTACCGATTCGCCAGGAGCGCTCGACGCTGGTGGTGTTCTGTGGGCAGAAGAGGCCGCCGTTGTCCGCAGACGCTCAAGCCGCCGCGACCAAGTTGATCAGCGCGGCGCAAGCGTTGCTGGCGGATAACCGCGAGTACCTGTGCGGCCAGTGGTCGATTGCCGATGTGGACCTGGCGGTGATGCTCAATCGCCTGATCCTCAACGGTGACGCCGTACCCACGCAGCTGGTGGCCTACGCGCAACGCCAGTGGCAGCGGCCGTCAGTGCGGGAGTGGGTCGAGCTGCGACGGCCCGCGCTCTAGCTCTGCCTGCTGGACGACACGCCGGTCGAGGTCTTCCCAATCAGCCATGCCCAGCACGCGCATGGTGTTCAAACCGCGCAAGTAGCCGCGCAGTTGCTCGGCGCTGGCGCTGCCTTTTGCGGCGTCGGCGTTTGAGTCCAGCAGCACGGTTTCGTACTCGACCAGGTAGTCGGCGACCCGCTCGCGAAACTCTGGCAGTACTGCCTCGCGGATACGATCGAAGATTTTCTGGTAGGGCTTCATGGCGGGGTCCTTATAGATTTTATGGGCGGCCTGACACTATCGGTTCAAATGATAGTCACCATCAAGGATCACAAGTTCTGTTTTTTCGCCAAACGCGCAGAATCGGCACATCGAGACGCAGCCCAAGGAAAATGCGCGATGAGGACGATTATCCAGTTGGCTTTGATGGCCCTGATGCTGGGCACCGCGGTCATGACCACCCCGGCGATGGCCGATGAAGTGCGTGCAGGCCATTTGCTGCCGCTGGTGGGTAGCGTAGACTCCCTGCAGCGTGCCCAGTCGGTGGGGGTGTTGTTCAGTGAAAACACCCGCGACAACCTCAGCTACCTTGAACGCTACCACGCCATGGCGCTGAACGGCGCCAAGGATGCGCTGGATGGGCGGATTCGCGAGGCGTTCGTCAACAGCTCCGACCCGGAACTGGCGATCGACTGGTTGATGCACTCGTTGCAGGGCACTTTTCTCTCGGTGACGGTCTATAGCAGCCTGGATACCCTGGTGCAGGCGCACCCGGATGTGGTGGTGGTGCTCGATACCCATAACCAATTGCTCACCCAGCGTAATGACCGGGTCGAGGCACGCTTTGTCGCACGCTTCTATGACGCGAACCTGCAGTTTATCGCCAAGGCCGAAGGCTCGGTGGACAAGCACGTGCCGTCAGTGTGGATGCACGACAAGGCAGCGCCGGAGATTGCTGCACTGATCGAGCAACAACGCGATGTACAGCAAGATGCCCTGAAGCAGTTCGATGCGTCGCTCAAGGCCCTGGTTCGCGCAGGTTGACCCGCGAATGGTTGTGAACCCTATTTGGTTATTTTCAGGAATGTTTATGCGCTCTTTCTTCGCCCCGGCCCTGGCTTGTGCTTCGTTGCTGCTGACCGGTTGTATCACGGCGCCCAATGCTCCATCGCTGACCCTGCAAACCAACAAGACCCCCGACGGCTATGTGCAATGCGTATTGCCCAAGCTGGAAAAGCACGGCATCACCTCGACCGTCTCCCAGAACTCGCGCCACGCCAAGGTGCTGTTGACCAGCAAGATTGCTGCCGATGATGTGCTGGAGGCCTACAAGTCCCAGGACGGCACCAAGGTGTTCCTGTATGAGCGCAAGCCGTTGGCTTCGGCGATCAAGCCATCGCGGCTCGAGCAGGCCGCCCAGGATTGCAAATAAACCCAGGCACAACGCAAACCCAAATGTGGGCGGGGGCAACCTCTGACACCCTGTAGGAGCGAGCTTGCTCGCGAAAAACTCATAGGCGCCGCGTTTATTCAGGGAGCGCGCGTTATCGTTGACGTCTTTCGCGAGCAAGCTCGCTCCTACAGGGTAGTGGCGCCCATCTGGATCAGGGCTTGGCTTCGTTGCTGAAGCTGTCGACAGTCTTGACCAATCCCTGCGCCGCCAACGCCACCAACTCACCGCCTTTCTCCACAGTGGCCAACGCCGGGTCCGAGCCCATGCGGCCGTCAGGGAAGCGCGCACGGAAGTCCAGGGCTTCACGGATCGGGCCAGTGTTGGCGATTTGCGGTGAGTACTCGGCAGACTTGATCGAGTCCGGATACGCCCACTGCGTCACGGCAATTTCCGATGGTGTGGCGTGGCTGCCATGCCCGACCGGGAATTGACGCTGGGCCAGGTCAGTGACGCCTTCCAGGTCCCACCAATTCACCAGTTTCAGCGCAAACCCGGCCGGGCGGCGGGCGAAGCTGGCTTCGGCGTACAGCTCGGAGAACGCCGCTTCAATCGTTGCGATGTTGCCGCCGTGGCCGTTCAGGAAGAGGATCTTTTCGAAGCCATGCCCGGCCAGCGAGCGCACCCAGTCGCCGATCGCAGCGATAAAGGTGGAAGGGCGCAGGGAGATGGTGCCGGGAAAACCCAGGTGGTGTTGGGCCATGCCGATATTGAAGGTCGGGCCGACCAGGATGTCGGCGTGCTTCTGGGCATGGTGGGCGATGATCTCCGGGCACATCCAGTCAGTGCCCAGCAGGCCGGTGGGGCCATGTTGCTCGTTGGAACCGATGGGAATCACCACCGTGCGGCTGCGTTCCAGGAACTGCCCGATTTCGATCCAGGTGGAGGTGTGTAGAAGCATGCGACGCTCTCTTTTATCAGTGGGGACAGGCTATCCGCCACGGATTGTACGACTACTCGCCACCTGTTGGGGTTTGCAATTGAGGTAGGTCGATGACTTCAGCCAGCGCTGGTCGGGGTACCACGAAAACATGAACTGCCCGTCCTTGAGCTTGTCCACCACTTGGCGGGCAACTTGCGGGCGCACGGCCGGGCAACCCTGGCTGCGGCCGATGCGGCCTTCGCGCTTGCTCCACAAGGGGCTGACGTAGTCGGCGGCATGAATCACGATGGCGCGGTCGCGGGCCAGGTCATTGAAGCCGGGCTCCAAACCGTCCATGCGCAGCGAGTAGCCATGGGCGCCCAGGTAGCTTTCCTGGGTGCGGAACAACCCCAGGCTCGACTGGTGGCTGCCTTCGAGATTGGAGAACTGGGTGGCGAAGTTTTCCCCGGACTTGGCACCGTGGGCCACCAGGTCGCGCAAGACCAGGGTCTTTTTGCGCAGGTCGAAGATCCACAGGCGACGGGCGGTCGAGGGCTGGGAGTAGTCAATAACCGCAAGGCGATCGGAACGTTCCTCGCCGTTATTGACCGCGCACTGCACGGCGCTCAGGGCGCTTTTCAGCACGGTGGGATTGAGTTCTGGAGCCGAGCGCGCCAGGCTGCTATATAGGGAAGGAGAGGTGCCATTGGCGGCGAGCGCAACATTGCTCAATAAAGCCAGGCACCCAGTGATCAAACCCAGGCTGGTTAGCCTACGCCTGCGTATAAAAGTCAGCATCTACAGTCGAGTCCCCGCTGTGGAGTGGAGCTAAGTCAATTGTTCAAAAAACACGCATGTTACTTGAGCATTTGCCTGCTCGTTGCACCATTGGTCGCTACAGCCGAAACGCTGCCGGTGGAACCGCTGCCCGTCACCACCCCTGCACCGGTCGCGCTGGCGCCGTTGCAACAGGCATTGGCGCAGTTGACCAGTGTCTGCCCGCACCTTGCTCCGCGTATCGATGCTGCCACGTTGGCGCGCCTGCAAGCCTTTTACCAGCAGCAGGGCGATGCCCCGCTATGGTCGGCTGACGAACGCCGGCAAGCCTTGCAAAGCCAGTTGCTGATGCTTGCCGACGATGGCCTGGACCCTTCCCACTATAGCTTGCCTGCGGCGGATGCCACGGCCAACGTGCTGTGCAGCGATATCGCCAACAGCCAGCAATACCTGCAAGCCCTGCAGGATTTGCACTACGGGCGCCTGCAGCAATCGCGCTTTGAGCCCCTCTGGCATTCCCAGCCACCCAGTGGCGATTCGAATACCGAGGTGCTGGCGTTCGCCGCCACCGGCCTGCGAGACATGGCCCAAGCCTTCGATCAGGCCCGGCCCAGCGCCGATTTGTACCGCAGCCTGCGCAATGCCTATGCCGGCGTGCGCCAGCAACCGCTGCCCCATTGGGACCCGGTCGCCGATGGTGCGTTGTTGCGCCCGGGGATGAACGACCCCCGCGTGCCGGAACTGGCGCGGCGCCTGCACAGCGGTGGCTACCTGGCCCAGTTGCCCAGCGGTAACGGCAAGCAATACCAGGGCGAACTGGTCAAGGCGGTGAAAGCCTTCCAGCTCCGCCACTCGTTGCAGGCCGACGGTGTGATCGGCGCCGGCACCGTGGCCGAACTCAATATCAGCCCGGCGATGCGTCGTGAACAACTGCGCATCAACCTGGAGCGCTTCCGCTGGCTGGCCCAGGACTTGGAGCCTGAAGGCGTCGTGGTCAATGTGGCCGCCGCGCAACTGAGCGTGTACCAGAGCGGCATCCCGGTGTGGCAAACCCGCCTGCAAGTAGGCCGTGCCGAACGCCAGACGCCGTTGCTCAAGTCGCGCATCACCCGCCTGACCCTCAACCCCACCTGGACCATCCCGCCGACCATCATGCGTGAGGACAAGCTGCCCGCCATCCGTCTCAACCCTGAATACCTGCGCCAGCAAAACCTGCAAGTGCTCGACGCCGAAGGTCACCCATTGACCGCCGACCAGGTCGACTGGGCACGTCCCGGCAATATCCTGCTGCGCCAGCAGGCCGGCCCGCGTAACCCGCTGGGCAAAATTGTGATGCGCTTTCCCAACCCGTATTCCGTATATCTGCACGACACCCCCAGCCAACCCTTGTTCACCAAGGGGCCACGGGCGTTCAGTTCGGGATGCGTGCGGGTCGAGCAACCGTTGTTATTGCGCGACCTGCTGGTGACGCCCGCCGAACGCACCCGCACCGACGAGCTACTGGCGACAGGCGAAACCCATGAGTTCAGGCTGGCCACGCCGGTACCGGTGCTGTTGGGGTATTGGACGGTAGAAGTGGATCGCCAGGGCGAGCTGGTGTACGCACCGGATATTTATGCGCGTGACCCGGTGTTGATCAAGGCCATGGGCAGCGTGTTATAGCGTCAGATGGTTTGATACGAATGTAGAAGCGAGCTTGCTCGCGAAAAACGCCAACGATAACGCGTGCTTCCTGAATGAACGCGGTGTCTGTGAGTTTTTCGCGAGCAAGCTCGCTTCTACGTTCTATTCCGGCATCAATTGCTGGCGGCATTCCAGCACCAGCCGGGCGCCGCCCAACTCACTGGTGCCCACCTCCAGCTTGAAACCGTGCAGATTGATGATCGCCGCCACAATCGACAGGCCCAGCCCAAAGCCGCCTTGCTGATCACTTTCATCGACCCGATAGAAACGCTGGAACACCGACGCGCGCTCGGCAGCCGGAATGCCTGGCCCGGAGTCGAGCACTTCGATGCGCGTACTGCCCAGGTCGTTGACTGCCCGCAGGATCACCTTGCCCTTGGGCGGGGTGAACTTGATCGAATTACTCAGCAGGTTGGCCAGGGCTTCGAATAGCAGCGCACGGTCACCGGTAATCCACGGCAGTGAATCAGGCGCTTGTAACACCAGCTCCAGTTCGCCTTCTTCGGCCAGAGGCAGATAGAAATCATGCAGTTCGCGCAGCAACGGCAGCGGGTCCAGTACCAGGAAGCCGGAGCGGCGCTGGTGGTCTTCCAGTTCTGAGATGCGCAGCAGCCCGCGAAAGCGCGCCATCAACGTGTCGGTTTCGGCGATGGCGTCATCGAGTTTTACCGCGTGGGCCGAGTTTTCCTCGGCTTGTTGCTTGATGCGGTAAAGCTGGGCGCGCAAGCGGGTGAGCGGGGTGCGCAGGTCGTGGGCGATGTTGTCGCACACGCCCTTGACCTCGTTCATCAGTTTTTCGATGCGGTCGAGCATCGCATTGACGATGGCGGCGAGCATGTCCAGCTCGTCGCGCCGGTTGGACAGCGGCAGGCGGTGCGTGAGGTCACCGGCGACGATGGCCTCGGCGCTGGCCTGGATCCCGCGAATGCGCCGCAACGGGCGACGGCGCAGCAAGTGCCAGCCGGCAGCGCCAGGAATGATGGTCAAGGACAGCGCCCACAACAGGGCGTGCCAGATAATCCGTGTTACCCCGAACAACGAGCCGTTGGCGCGCACCAACACCAGCCAGCGGCCGTCTTCGGTGTGGGTGGCCACGGCGTCGCAGCTGTCCTTGGGCAGTTTGGGGTCATCGGATTGCACGCAATTGGTCAGGGCGTGGATTTTGCCATCCAGCGGCAAGTCGGGTGGCACGGCGCGGATCGGCCCGCTCAAGGGGCGAAACTGCTCGTCAAACAGGCCATAGGCGTCTACGCCCTTCATGTCGAAGGTCATGCTGGTGGTAAGCGCCTCCACCAACTCTTCGCCGTCGAAACGCTGGAACAGGTGCTGGCGCTGCAGCAGGGAATGGCGCGACAAATCGCTGAGGTAGCCCGACACCTCGTAGTACAGCACCCCCATGAGGATGCAACTCCACGCCACGAACAACGAACTGTACAGCGCCAGCAAGCGGCTGCTGGAAGAGCGCCAGCCTTTAGAGGGGTTCAGCAATGACATAACCCGAGCCTCGTACCGTGCGGATCAGCGGCGTGAGGCCCGGTGGGTCGATTTTCTTGCGCAAACGGCCAATGTGTACGTCGATCAGGTTGGTGCCGGGGTCGAAGTGATAGCCCCAGACTTCCTCGAAAATCATCATCCGCGACAGGATCTGTCCGGTGTTGCGCATCAGGAATTCGAGCAGTTTGTATTCAGTGGGCAGCAGGGTCAGCGGCTGATCGGCCCGGCTGGCTTCGCGGCTGATCAGGTTCAGTTCCAGGTCGGCCACGCGCAGGGCGGTTTCGAATTCCTGGACCGTACTTTTACGCCGCAGCAGCACCTCGACACGGGCGGCCATTTCATCCGAGGCGAACGGCTTGGTCAGATAGTCATCGCCGCCGGCACGCAGGCCGCGTACGCGCTCGTCGACATCGGAGAGGGCGCTGATCATCAGGATCGGCGTGGACACCCCAATGGTGCGCAACGTGGTCACGATGGCCAGGCCATCCAGTTCGGGCAGCATGCGGTCGAGGGTGATCAGGTCGTAATCACCACTCACGGCACGGACCAGGCCCTCGCGGCCGTTGTCCACCCAATCTACGTCCAGTCCATGGCTACTCAGCTCGGCGACAATCTCGCGGGCCGTTACGGCGTCATCCTCGATGGTCAAAATGCGGGTCATAGGATTACCTGGTGAGCGTTCACACTAGAAGTGGCGACATTTTGCCAAGAAGTTGCTGAATGTTTCCTAAATAAAACTTCATCTTCCTGAAACTAACACCGCAGTGTGGGAGCTGGCTTGCCTGCGATGGCGGCTTACCCGCTGGCATATTCACTGCCTGTCATGCCGCTATCGCAGGCAAGCCAGCTCCCACAGGGGAGTGCATTACGCCCGCCTGATATCGTCGTTTATTGCAACCTGCATGATCTGGTTAAGTTCAATTTAAATAACCTATTGAAATTAAAGAGTTTTATTTTTTGTGGCGACTGGCACGCTGCCTGCACTGTCCGTTTTGAGACTTGTAACATCATTTTTCGTGCCTGGAGCAAAACAACAATGATCACATCCTCATCCACGCTGCAAGAATCAAGCACGCTCTCCGGGGTTTCCTGGGGGGCGATTTTCGCCGGTGCCGCTGCGGCGGCCGCCTTGTCATTGATCCTGGTGTTGCTGGGCTTCGGCCTGGGCTTTTCGGCGGTGTCGCCTTGGGCTGACAGCGGTATCAGCGCCAAGGGCCTTGGCATTTCCACGATTGTCTGGCTGGCGTTCACCCAGATTGTTGCTTCTGGCCTTGGCGGTTACATCGCCGGTCGTTTGAGGGTGAAGTGGGCCAATATGCACGGCGACGAGGTGTACTTTCGCGACACCGCCCATGGCTTCCTGGCGTGGGCAGTGGCCACATTGATCACGGCGATGCTGGTGGTCGGCTCGGTCAGCAGTGTGGTCAGCGGCGGCGTGAAAGCTGGCGCCAGCGTGGCATCGGGCGCCGCCAGCGGCCTCACCCAA
The DNA here is from genome assembly GCF_036346515.1 of Pseudomonas sp. AM4(2022). Lineage (NCBI taxonomy): Bacteria > Pseudomonadati > Pseudomonadota > Gammaproteobacteria > Pseudomonadales > Pseudomonadaceae > Pseudomonas > Pseudomonas sp. AM4(2022). The sequence continues at coordinate 77,596 of NZ_JAOTNW010000014.1, read as the reverse complement.
GCTGCGGGCAGCGCGGCAAAGGGGGCCGACAGTGGTGACTTCGGTTATTACGTGGACAGCCTGTTCCGCGATGATCGCCCTGCGGCGGTCAGCGATGATGCAGCCCACGCCGTGGTCGGTCGCATCCTGACGCGTACGTTGAGCAACGATGGCCAACTGGCAGCGGAAGATCGCGCCTACCTGGCCCAACTGATCAGCCAGCGCACCAACCTGAGCCAGGCCGATGCCGAAGCCCGTATCGACAAGGTGTATGGCGATGCGCGCAAAGCCGTCGAAGACGCCAAGCTCAAAGCCAAGCAAGCCGCTGAAACCGCGGCGAAAGTAGCGGCCTACACATCCCTGTGGACATTCGTGGCCCTGCTCATCGGTGCGTTCTTCGCCAGCTTCGCCGCTACCTTTGGCGGTCGCCGCCGGGATGCCGTGGTGTACGTCGAAACCGAAAACTACGTTCGTTAATTCAAGGCCCATTCATTTAAGGAAAACATCATGCGCTCATTACTGCTGTGGTTCCTCGGCGTGCCGATTCCGGTGATCATCCTGATCGCAATTTTCATGCACTAATTGTAGGAGCGAGCTTGCTCGCGAAGAACTGCTGGGCGCCGCGTTCATTCAAAATGGCCGCGGCGTTCTTGCGTTTTTCGCGAGCAAGCTCGCTCCTACAAGGGCAGGGGTAGGGCAAGCCCCGTCAGTCGTCGAACCCGACCTGCTCATGAATTTCATCCACCTTCAATTCCAACCGATACGCCACAGCAATGAACAACGCCTGGCACAGGCACAGCGTGGCGCTCAGCGAACGGAAAGCAAACGAGGAACCTTCATTGACCAACAGCACCGCGTTCGCCCGCTTGGCCAGGGGCGACAGGTTGCTGTCGGTGATGATCAGGGTCTTGGCCTGGTGATGCTGCGCGATGCGCAGGCAGTGCTGGGTCTCTTTGCCGTAGGGCGTAAAACTGATCGCAATCACCAGGTCATTGGCGCGCACGCTGCGCATCTGCTCGCGATAACTGCCGCCTAGCCCCGAGATCAGGTGGATGCGCTTGTTGGTGTGCTGCAGGTTGTAGACCAGGTAGTCGGCCACCGCAAACGAGCGGCGCACACCGACCACGTAGATGTTGTCGGCATTGACCACCAGGTCCACGGCTTTCTCGAAGGCAGCGTCGTCCAACTCCAGCCCCAGACGTTCGATGCCCGACAGGGTGGCGTTGACGCATTCGCGCGCCAGGTCGCCGCCGCTGGCCTTCTGGGACTTGTTGGCGATCATGCTGCGGATGCGCTGTTGGTAGTTCTGTACCGGCGTGGTCTTGTGGGTATACGCCTCGCGAAACAGTGCCTGCATCTCACTGAACCCGCTGAAGCCGAAACGTTGGGAGAACCGCACGATGGCCGAGGGGTGCACTTCGCATTCCCGGGCGATGTCGCTGATGCGGTCGACCATGATCCGGTCGCTCTGCTGGCTCATGTAGCTGGCGATGCGCTTGAGCTGGCGCGGCAGGCTCTCGTATTCGTCGGTGATCAGCTGCAACAGGCGTTCGGCATTGATCGGAGGGCTGGCGACAGTTTCTTCCAGGGTGGTCTCGGGATCGGTGCGGGACATGGGCAATCCTTCTGGCGTGTTCGTCTGATGCGCTGATAGGTGGCGCAAGTCTACAGGGTAGGCGCAAAAAAATACCCCGGCATCACGGCCCGCGTGGCTTGCTGAAACGATGCATGGGCGCTGGCGTGTCGCTATCCTGAGGTATTGGAAAAAATATTCCACTAAAAATAATTATGGAATAAATATTGATTGCTGCCACCGGACGTTCTAGTCTGCTCCCACCAAGAGCGTTTGCCGTCGCCACGGCGGCACAACGCAGGCTGATAAAAATAACAGGAGCCAGCATGGGCCAGACTCGTTTTGCCAGTGGGCGTCAATTGGATCTGATTTGCCTCGGGCGCCTGGGCGTCGATCTCTATGCGCAGCAAGTCGGTGCGCGGCTTGAGGATGTGTCCAGCTTCGCCAAGTACCTCGGCGGTTCTTCCGCCAATATCGCTTTCGGCACGGCCAGGCTTGGGCTCAAGTCGGCGATGCTGAGCCGGGTGGGCGATGACCACATGGGGCGTTTCCTGGTGGAATCCCTGGCCCGCGAAGGCTGTGATGTCAGCGGCATCAAGGTCGACCCGGAGCGCCTCACCGCCCTGGTGCTGCTGGGCCTCAAGGACCGCGAAACCTTCCCCCTGGTGTTCTACCGCGAAAACTGCGCCGACATGGCCCTGCGCGCAGAAGACATCAGCGAAGCCTTTATTGCCTCGAGCAAGGCGCTGTTGATCACCGGTACGCATTTCTCCACCGACGGCGTGTACAAGGCCAGCCTGCAGGCCCTGGATTACGCGGCCAAGCACAACGTCAAGCGCGTGCTGGACATCGACTACCGCCCCGTGTTGTGGGGCCTGGCCGGCAAGGCCGATGGCGAAACCCGTTTCGTCGCCGACCAGAATGTCAGCCAGCATGTGCAGAAGATCCTGCCGCGTTTCGACCTGATCGTCGGCACCGAAGAGGAATTCCTGATTGCCGGCGGCAGTGAAGACCTGCTCACGGCCCTGCGCGCCGTGCGTGAACTGACCCCGGCCACCCTGGTGGTCAAGCTCGGCCCCCAGGGCTGCACGGTGATCCACGGCGCAATCCCGGCGCGCCTGGAGGACGGGGCCATCTATCCTGGTGTGCGGGTTGAAGTGCTCAACGTGTTGGGCGCAGGCGATGCCTTTATGTCGGGCTTTCTCAGCGGCTGGATCAATGACGCCAGCGATGAGCGTTGCAGCCAGTTGGCCAATGCCTGTGGCGGCCTGGTGGTGTCGCGCCACGCCTGTGCGCCAGCGATGCCGACACTCGCCGAACTCGATTACCTGTTCAACAGCCCCGTGCCCATCACCCGGCCGGACCAGGACGTGACCCTGCAACGGCTGCACCGTGTCACGGTGCCGCGCAAGGCCTGGAAGCAACTGTTCGTGTTTGCCTTCGACCACCGCTGGCAATTGGTGGAGCTGGCGCAAAAAGGCGGCCAGGCCCCTGAGCGTATCAGCGACATCAAGCAGTTGTTTATCCAGGCCATCGAACGCGTGGAGCGCAAACTCAGCGAGCAGGGCGTCGAGGCCGATGTGGGCCTGCTCGCCGACCAACGCTTTGGCCAGGATGCACTCAACGCCGCCAGCGGTCGCGGCTGGTGGATCGCCCGCCCGGTGGAAGTACAGAACTCGCGGCCCCTGGCGTTCGAGCACGGGCGCTCGATTGGTAGCAACCTGATTGCCTGGCCCCAGGAACACATCATCAAGTGCCTGGTGCAATTTCATCCTGATGACGAGCCGATGCTGCGCCTGGAACAGGAAGCGCAACTCAAGGCGGTGTACGAGGCGTCGCTGGTCAGTGGCCACGAACTGCTGCTGGAAGTCATCCCGCCCAAAGATCACCCGTCCATCTACCCGGACGTGCTCTACCGCAGCCTCAAGCGCCTCTACAACCTGGGCATTTACCCGGCCTGGTGGAAGATCGAAACCCAGTCGGCCGAAGACTGGAAAAAGCTCGACGACCTGATCCAGGAACGCGACCCCTACTGCCGTGGCGTGGTGTTGCTGGGCCTGAATGCTTCCCCCGAGTTTCTCGCCGATGGTTTCAAGCAGGCCAGCCAGAGCAGCACCTGCCGTGGGTTTGCCGTGGGCCGCACGATCTTCCACGAGCCGAGCCGGGCGTGGATGGCGGGGGAGATTGATGATGAAACGCTGATCCAGCAGGTGCAGCAGACCTTCGAACAGCTCATCAATGCCTGGCTCAGCGCCCGAACCTGATGCATGACCGATACCTGTAGGAGCAAGCTTGCTCGCGAAGATCGTTAACGATTACACGGGCATTCTGGCGAAACGCGCTGCCCTTGCGTTTTTCGCGAGCAAGCTCGCTCCTACAGTTGAGAAGCGACTTGAATAATAAAGGTGCAGCCATGCCCGCAATCCGAATTGGCATCAACCCGATCTCCTGGAGCAACGACGACCTCCCGGCCCTCGGCGGTGAGACCCCGCTGAGCACGGCCCTGAGCGAAGGCAAGGACATCGGCTACGAAGGTTTTGAACTCAACGGCAAATTCCCCAAGGATGCCAAGGGCGTCGGCGACGTGCTGCGCCCCTATGACCTAGCCCTCGTCTCCGGCTGGTACTCCAGCCGCCTGGCTCGTCGTTCGGTGGCCGAGGAAATCGAGGCTATTGCCGGGCATGTCGAACTGCTCAAACAAAACGGCGCCAACGTACTGGTGTACGGCGAAGTCGCCGACTCGATCCAGGGCTCGCGTATCCGCCTCATCGAGCGCCCGCGTTTTCACAGTGAACAGGCCTGGCAGGCTTACGCCGACAAGCTTACCGAGCTGGCGCGCTTCACCTTGTCCCAGGGCGTGCGCCTGGCCTATCACCACCACATGGGCGCGTACGTCGAGTCCCCCGACGACATCGATCAGTTGATGAAACGCACGGGCCCGGAAGTCGGCCTGCTGTTCGATTCGGGCCACTGCTACATGGGCGGCGGCGAACCCCTCGACGTGCTGCGCAAGCATATCGACCGCGTCTGCCATGTGCATTTCAAGGACGTACGCAAACCCGTGGTGCAACTGGCGCGCAACCAGATGTGGAGCTTCCCGGACTGCATCGTCAACGGCACCTTCACCGTGCCCGGCGATGGTGATATCGACTTCGCGCCGTTGCTGGATGTGTTGCTCGCGGCGAACTACAAGGGCTGGCTGGTGGTGGAAGCCGAGCAGGACCCGGCCGTGGCGCCCAGCTATATCTACGCGAAGAAGGGTTACGACACCCTGCGTGCGCTTCTCAACCAGAGGACTTGAGTGATGAGCTTGTTGGTCAAAAGCAGCAAACGCGGGCAAACCATGGTTGCCCTGGAGGCGGGTCGCCTGGAGTACGTAGGCTTTGCCGCCTACCGCCTGAGCCTGGGCGAAACCCTGCCGGTCAGCGCCGGTGATCAGGAACTGTGCCTGGTGCTGCTCAGCGGTCGGGTGAATATCGAAGGTGAAGGTTTCAATTGGCAGAACCTGGGTGATCGCCAGTCGGTGTTCGAAGACAAATCACCGTTCGCCGCCTATTTGCCGCCGGGCACCGACGCCCAGGTCACGTCCCTGAGCGATGTGCAGATCGCCGTCTGCGCAGCGCCGGGTGCCACGGGTTTTGCCCCGCGCTTGATCCGCCCCGAGCAGTGCAAGCGCAGTGTGCGCGGCAAAGGCGCCAATACCCGCTACGTGTGCGACATCCTGCCCGACAGCGAGCCGGCCCATTCGCTGCTGGTGGTGGAAGTACGCACGCCGTCCGGGCATTCCTCCAGCTACCCGCCGCACAAGCACGACACCGACGACCTGCCGCACCAGAGCTTTCTGGAAGAGACCTACTACCATCAGGTCAACCCGCCCCAGGGCTTCGTGTTCCAGCGCGTGTACACCGACGATCGCAGCATCGACCAGGCCATGGCGGTGGAAAACAGTGACCTGGTGGTGGTGCCCAAGGGGTATCACCCGGTCAGTGTGCCGTATGGCTACGAGTCTTATTACCTGAACGTGATGGCCGGCCCCAAACGTGCCTGGCATTTCCATAACGACCCGCAGCACAGCTGGCTGCTGGACCTGTAAACGGTGTTGCACGGAGAACAAAAACAATGAAGTCGCCGCTACGTTTTGCCCTTAACCGCATGGTCGCCCCCAACCTGTCCTTGCCGGATTTCATCCAGTTGGCGGCGGCTCTCAACTGCGAGGCCATTGAGATCCGCAACGACCTCAAGAACCGTGAAATCGAATACGGCACACCCGCCAGCCGCGTGCGTGAGTTGTGCGCAGCGCAAGGCATCAAAGTGCTGTCGATCAACGCGCTGTACCCCTTTGATGTGTGGAACGACGAACGTCGTGCCCAGGCAATCGAACTGGCCACCTACGCCCATGAGTGCGGGGCCCAGGGCCTGGTGATGTGCCCGTTCAATCAGCCTGGCGATACGCGCAACGACGCGCAGCGCGCTGCCGGTTTGCGCACGGCGTTGAGCGAACTGGCGTTGATCCTGCGCGAGTACGGCATTCTCGGTTTCATCGAACCTCTGGGCTTCACCGTATCCGCCCTGCGCCGCAAGCGCGTGGCAGTGGATGCAATCAAGGCCATCGGTGGCCTCGATGTGTTTCGTGTGGTGCACGACACCTTTCACCATCACCTGGCCGGCGAGCATGAGTTCTTCCCGGAACTGACCGGGCTGGTGCATATCTCCGGGGTGGAAGACCGCGAGGCGCCGCTGGACTCGATCCGCGACGGCCACCGCGTGCTGGTGGGCGAGGACGATATCCTCGGGAATGCGGCGCAGATCGACACCTTGCTGAGCACCGGCTACAGCGGCTATTTGTCGTTCGAGCCGTTTGCCGAAAGCGTGCATGGGTTGGCGGACATCCGGCAGGCATTGGGCAGCAGCATGGCGTACTTGCAAAAGCCCCTGCCATAACGCGATCAAAATGTGGGAGCTGGCTTGCCTGCGATAGCGGTCTATCAGTTGCACATGTATTGCCTGACATACCGCTATCGCAGGCAAGCCAGCTCCCACACTGGATCGGTGTTGAACACTTCAATTGCAGTCACACAAGGTGCAAGTAATGACCACAACACGATTGACCATGGCCCAGGCCCTGGTGAAGTTCCTGGATAACCAATACATCGAAGTCGACGGCGTACAGAGCAAGTTTGTCGCCGGGGTGTTCACTATTTTCGGGCATGGCAATGTGTTGGGCCTCGGCCAGGCCCTGGAGCAGGACAGCGGCGACCTGGTGGTGCATCAGGGCCGCAATGAGCAAGGCATGGCCCACGCTGCCATTGGGTTCGCCAAGCAGCACCTGCGCCGCAAGATCTATGCGTGCACGGCCTCGGTCGGGCCGGGCGCGGCGAATATGCTCACCGCCGCAGCCACCGCCACCGCCAACCGCATCCCGTTGCTGTTGCTGCCGGGCGATGTCTATGCCAGCCGCCAGCCCGACCCGGTGCTGCAGCAGATCGAGCAATTCCACGACCTGAGCATCAGCACCAACGACGCCTTCCGCTCCGTGAGCAAGTACTGGGACCGCATCAACCGCCCCGAGCAACTGATGACCGCGGCGATCCATGCCATGCGCGTGCTGACCGACCCGGCCGAAACCGGCGCGGTGACCCTGGCCTTGCCCCAGGATGTACAAGCCGAAGCCTGGGACTACCCCGACTATTTCCTGCAAAAACGCGTGCACCGCATCGACCGACGCCCGGCCACCAGCGCCATGATCGGCGACGCGCTGGCGGCGTTTCGCGGCAAGCGCAAGCCGCTGATCATTTGCGGTGGCGGGGTCAAATACTCCGGCGCCAACCAAGCACTGCAAGCCTTTGCCGAGCGTTTCGATATTCCTTTCGCGGAAACCCAGGCGGGCAAGAGCGCCGTGGTTTCCAGCCATCCGCTTAACGTCGGCGGCATCGGCGAGACCGGCTGCCTGGCGGCCAACCTGCTGGCGCCCGAGGCGGACTTGATCATCGGTATCGGCACCCGTTATACCGACTTCACCACTTCGTCAAAATCGCTGTTCAAGCACCCCGAGGTAAGGTTTCTCAACCTCAATATCAGCCCCTGCGATGCGTTGAAGCTGGACGGCGTGCAGGTGCTGGCCGATGCAAAAGTCGCCCTTGAAGCACTGGCCAATGCCCTGGGCGATTACCGTTCGGGCTGGGGCGAGCAGATCACCGACGCCAAGGCGCAACTCGACGCCGAAGTCGACCGCGTGCATCAGGTGCACTACCAGGGCGATGAGTTTGTCCCCGAAGTCGACGACCACCTGGACCGTGCCGTGCTGCGGGAATTCATTGAGCTGACCGGTTCGTGCCTGACCCAAAGCGCTGTGCTTGGCGTGCTCAATGCACGCCTGGCCGATGACGCAATCATCGTGGCTGCCGCCGGCAGCCTGCCCGGCGATTTGCAGCGTGCCTGGCGCAGCAAGGGCGTCAACACCTACCACGTCGAGTATGGCTATTCATGCATGGGCTACGAGATCAACGCCGCCTTGGGCGTGAAGCTGGCCGAGCCGAGCAAGGAGGTGTACGCCCTGGTCGGCGATGGCTCCTACATGATGCTGCACTCGGAGCTGGCCACCTCGATCCAGGAGCGCCGCAAGATCAATGTGGTGCTGTTGGACAACATGGCGTTCGGTTGCATCAACAACCTGCAAATCGGCAATGGCATGGACAGCTTCGGCACCGAGTTCCGCTACCGCAACCCCGAGAGCGGCAAGCTCGACGGGGGCCTGGTGCCGGTGGACTTCGCCATGAGTGCGGCGGCTTATGGCTGCAAGACCTACAAGGTCAGCACGCTGGAGCAGTTGGAAGCGGCGTTGGCCGATGCGCGCACGCAAACCGTCTCCACGCTGATCGATATCAAGGTGCTGCCCAAGACCATGATCCACGGCTACCTGTCGTGGTGGCGGGTGGGGGTGGCGCAAGTGTCCACCAGTGATCGCACGAATGCAGCGGCAAAAAAACTCAATGAACACCTGGCCAAGGCCCGGCAGTACTAACAACAAGAGGAGTGTTTGCATGTCTTTGAAGCTTGGAGTGATTGGTACGGGCGCCATTGGCCGGGACCATATTCGTCGTTGCAGCCAGGCCTTGCTTAACAGCCAGGTGGTGGCCGTCACCGACATCAACCTTGACCAGGCGGCCCAAGTGGTGGCGGATTTGAAGCTGGACGCCGAGGTGTACCCGGACGGCCATGCGTTGATCAACTCGCCAGAGGTCGAAGCGGTACTGGTGACGTCCTGGGGGCCGAGCCACGAAGAATTTGTGCTGGCCGCGATTGCCGCCGGCAAACCGGTGTTCTGTGAGAAACCCCTGGCGGTGACGGCCGAGGGCTGCCGCAACATTGTCGAGGCCGAGGTAGCCCACGGTAAGCGCCTGGTCCAGGTGGGCTTCATGCGCCCTTATGATCAAGGTTACCGCGCCCTCAAGGCGGTGATCGACAGCGGCCAGATTGGCGAGCCGTTAATGCTGCACTGCGCGCACCGTAACCCCACGGTGGGCGAAAACTACAACACCGGCATGGCGATCACCGACACCCTCATCCATGAGCTGGACGTGCTGCGTTGGCTGCTCAACGACGACTACGTGTCCGTGCAGGTGGTGTTCCCGCGCAAGACCAGCAAGGCGCTGGCGCACCTGCGCGACCCGCAGATCGTGCTGCTGGAAACTGCCAAAGGCACGCGTATTGACGTGGAAGTGTTTGTGAACTGCCAATACGGCTACGACATCCAGTGTGAAGTGGTGGGGGAGAGCGGTATCGCCAAGTTGCCGGAGCCATCTCAGGTGCAACTGCGCAGCGACGCGAAGCTGTCCAACGCGATCCTGATGGATTGGAAGGATAGGTTTATCGGTGCCTATGACGTGGAGTTGCAGGCGTTTATCGACAGCGTGCTGGCCGGGCAGGTCGGCGGGCCGTCGGCGTGGGATGGGTTTGCGGCGGCGGTGGCGGCCGATGCGTGCATTGAAGCCCAGGGCAGTGGGCAGATTGTGAAAGTCAGTCTGCCGGATCGCCCACACTTCTACGGCTAACTCACTGAAGAAATGTGGTTGACACTGTGTGAGCTGGCTTGCCTGCGATAGCGGTCTATCAGTGGCAGATTCAGTGCCTGACACACTGCTATCGCAGGCAAGCCAGCTCCCACAGTTGCTTGGGTTCCCAAACCAATTCTGGAGTTGAGCATGCGAATCGGACTAGTGGGCTACGGCCACGGCGGGCGCTTTTTTCATGCGCCGCTGATCGCCACCCTGCCTGGGGCCACCTTTGTCGGCGTGGTGACGCGTTCACCCGAACGTCGCCAGCAATTGAGTACTGATCTTCCAGGTGTCAAAGCCTTCGACTCCATCGGCCAGATCGTCGAAGCCGGCGTCGATGCCCTGGTGATTTCCACCACGCTCAAAGGTCGCCCGGCCCTGGTGCTGGAAGCCATCGAGCACGGGGTGGCGGTGGTCAGCGATAAACCCTTTGCCGCCAACGCCGAACAAGCCCAGGCCCTGATTACCGCGGCCGAGCGCCAGGGCTCGCTGCTCAGTGTTTATCAGAATCGGCGCTGGGATTCGGATTACCTGACCCTGCGCAAACTGATCGACGCCGGCGCCCTGGGCACCATCACCCGCTTTGAATCCCGCGTGGAGCGCTACAGCCCGCAAGCTGTGGGCAATGCCAGCGGTGGCGGATGGCTGCGCGACCTGGGCAGTCATTTGGTGGACCAGGCGCTGCAACTGTTCGGCCCGGTGGATCGGGTGTTCGCTCAATTGCACTACACCCCTGAACATCCCACCGTGGACCACGGCTTCTTTGTCTCCCTCACCCATGCCAACGGCGTGATCTCGCACCTGTGGGGCAACGCGTTGCAGAACAGCCAGGCGCCGCGATTTCGCGTCAGTGGCAGCCTGGGTTGCTACACCGTCGAAGGCCTGGATGGCCAGGAAGAAGCGCTGCTGGCCGGCAAGTCGCCGAAAACCGAGGGTGAACACTGGGGCGCTGAGGAGCACCGACGCTGGGGCTGGTTTGAACAAGGGCCGGAGCGTGAGCGGGTGCCGTCGGAGAAGGGCTGCTGGCCCCAATTCTATCGGCAGTTGCAAGCTGCCGTGGTGGGGCAGGGGCCGTTGCCGGTCAGTGCCTATGACGCCCTGGAAACCACCCGTATATTGGACGCCGCACGCCTGAGCGCTGAGCGTCAGCAGGTGGTTTCGACAGAAATAGAATAAAATTCTAAAACAGGTTGATATGGAAATTATTTTCTAATACAGTCTTTTCCAGGTTGCATAAAGTACGTCCCGGAAGCTACGGGCGACTCAACAAAAACAAGATCAAAAACAACCAGGTACCGTCAGATGAAAATCTTCAACGCTGTACTGCGAGTTTTACGCCCCCTCCAAGCGCCACGCGGACTGCCCCGCGCCCGGCCGTTCTACTTCTCCTTTCTGAATGTGCTGTGCGTCGAAAACCAGGGCGCACTGGTGTGCTGCATTCCAGGCGCGCCGGTGGTGCGACTGACAGCCGAGTCCTGATCAACGCAACGTCGAAAAAAAACCAACAAGAAAGTGGAGACAGACCGTTCATGAAGACCCCGATCCGTTTTACCGCCCTGGCCTTGTCCATGCTGCTGGCCAGTGGCGTGGCCGTCGCCGCCGATCTCAAGGTGGGCGTGACGATGTCCGCGTTCGATGACACCTTCCTCACCTACCTGCGCGAGGACATGGACAAACAAGCCAAGTCCTACCCAAAAGGCGATGGCGTGCAACTGCAGTTCGAAGATGCCCGCGCCGATGTGGTCAAGCAGTTGAGCCAGGTCGAGAACTTCATCAGCCAGAAGGTCGACGCGATTATCGTCAACCCCGTCGATACCGCGTCGACCAAGAACATCATCAGTGCCGCCACCAAGGCGGGGATCCCTCTGGTGTTCGTCAACCGCCGCCCCGACCAGAAGGACTTGCCCAAGGACGTGGTGGCCGTGACCTCCGATGACGTCGAGGCCGGTCGCCTGCAAATGCAGTACATCGCCGAAAAGCTCGGCGGCAAGGGCAAGATCGTGATTCTTTTGGGCGACCTGGCGAACAACTCCACCACCAACCGCACCAAGGGCGTGAAGGAAGTGCTGGCCAAGTACCCGGACATCAAGATCGAGCAGGAGCAAACCGGCATTTGGTTGCGTGACAGGGGCATGACCCTGGTCAACGACTGGCTGACCCAAGGCCGGGAGTTCAATGCGGTGCTGGCCAACAACGATGAGATGGCGATCGGTGCGTCCATGGCCCTGAGATCGGCCGGCAAGGAAAAAGGCAGCGTGTTGATTGCCGGTGTCGACGGCACGCCCGATGGCTTGAACGCGATCACCAAGGGCGACATGACCGTGTCGGCCTTCCAGGACGCCAAGGGCCAGGCGGTAGGTTCGGTGGAGGCAGCGCGCAAGATGGCCAAGAAGGAGCCGGTCGAGCAGAACGTGGTGATCCCGTTCCAGTTGATCACCCCGGACAACGTCAAAGACTTCAAGTAGCCCTGACACCACAACAATAAGCCGGCAGGGCGGTCACGGCCGCCCTGCAGATGGAGTACCTCCCTATGCTTGCTCAAGCCGCCACGTCGCAGCCCGCCGCCCACCCGGCGCTGGCGCTGGACGAACCCTACCTGCTGGAAATCCTCAACATCAGCAAAGGCTTTCCCGGTGTCGTGGCCCTGGACGATGTGCAGCTGCGGGTGCGCCCCGGCACGGTGCTGGCGTTGATGGGCGAGAACGGTGCGGGCAAGTCGACGCTGATGAAAATCATCGCCGGCATCTACCAGCCCGACGCCGGCGAGATTCGCCTGCGTGGCAAGCCGATCACCTTTGAGACGCCGCTGGCCGCGCAAAAGGCCGGGATCGCGATGATCCACCAGGAACTCAACCTGATGCCCCATATGAGCATCGCCGAGAACATCTGGATCGGCCGCGAGCAGCTCAACAGCCTGCACATGGTCAACCACCGCGAAATGCACCGCTGCACTGCCGAGTTGCTGGCGCGCCTGCGCATCAACCTCGACCCGGAAGAACAGGTCGGCAACCTGAGCATTGCCGAACGGCAGATGGTCGAGATTGCCAAGGCGGTGTCCTATGACTCCGACATCCTGATCATGGATGAACCCACCTCGGCCATTACCGACAAGGAAGTGGCCCACCTGTTTTCGATCATTGCCGACCTCAAGTCCCAGGGCAAAGGCATCGTCTATATCACCCACAAAATGAACGAAGTGTTCGCCATCGCCGATGAAGTGGCGGTGTTCCGCGACGGCCAATACATCGGCTTGCAACGTGCTGACAGCATGAACAGCGACAGCCTCATCTCGATGATGGTCGGGCGTGAACTGAGCCAGCTGTTCCCGGTGCGCGAAACGCCGATTGGTGACCTGCTGCTGTCGGTGCGCGACCTGAGCCTGGACGGCGTATTCAAGGACGTATCGTTCGACCTGCACGCCGGGGAGATCCTCGGGATCGCCGGGCTGATGGGCTCCGGGCGCACCAACGTGGCGGAAACTATTTTTGGCATCACCCCAAGCTCCAGCGGGCAAATCACCCTGGACGGCAAGGCGGTGCGCATTACCGACCCGCATATGGCCATCGAGAAAGGCTTTGCGCTGTTGACCGAGGACCGCAAGCTCAGCGGCCTGTTCCCGTGCCTGTCGGTGCTGGAGAACATGGAGATGGCGGTGTTGCCGCACTATTCGGGCAACGGTTTTATCCAGCAGAAGGCCTTGCGTGCCCTGTGTGAAGACATGTGCAAGAAACTGCGGGTGAAAACCCCGTCCCTGGAGCAATGCATCGACACCTTGTCCGGTGGCAACCAGCAAAAGGCCTTACTGGCGCGCTGGTTGATGACCAACCCACGCCTGCTGATCCTGGATGAACCGACGCGTGGTATCGATGTGGGCGCCAAGGCCGAGATCTATCGCTTGATCGCTTTTCTCGCCAGTGAAGGTATGGCGGTGATCATGATTTCTTCCGAACTGCCCGAAGTGCTCGGTATGAGCGACCGGGTGATGGTGATGCACGAAGGTGAACTGATGGGCACCCTGGATCGCGCCGAGGCGACCCAGGAAAAAGTCATGCAGTTGGCTTCCGGGATGACCGCAGTCCACTGATCTACAGAATAAGAAGGTGATGGGTTATGAACGCAATAACAGACAACAAGCCGGCAACCGCACCGGTCAAGAACCGTCGACGCATGCCCACCGAGCTGAGTATCTTCCTGGTGCTGATCGGTATCGGCCTGGTGTTTGAACTGTTTGGCTGGATCGTGCGCGACCAGAGCTTTCTGATGAACTCCCAGCGTTTGGTGCTGATGATCCTGCAGGTGTCGATCATCGGCCTGCTGGCCATCGGTGTGACTCAGGTGATTATCACTACGGGCATCGACTTGTCGTCCGGCTCGGTGCTGGCCTTGTCAGCGATGATCGCCGCCAGCCTGGCGCAGACCTCCGACTTTTCCCGAGCGGTGTTTCCGTCCCTCACCGATTTGCCGGTGTGGATCCCGGTGGCGATGGGCTTGGGCGTGGGGCTTTTAGCGGGCGCGATCAACGGAAGCATTATTGCGGTCACCGGCATTCCGCCGTTTATCGCAACCCTGGGCATGATGGTCTCGGCCCGTGGCCTGGCGCGCTATTACACCGAAGGTCAGCCGGTGAGCATGCTCTCGGACTCCTACACGGCGATCGGCCATGGCGCGATGCCGGTGATTATCTTCCTGGTGGTGGCGGTGATCTTCCACATCGCCCTGCGTTACACCAAGTATGGCAAGTACACCTATGCCATCGGCGGCAACATGCAAGCGGCGCGCACTTCGGGGATCAACGTCAAGCGTCACTTGATCATCGTCTACAGCATTGCCGGGCTGCTCGCAGGGCTGGCTGGCGTGGTGGCTTCGGCCCGCGCCGCGACCGGCCAGGCCGGGATGGGCATGTCCTATGAGCTGGACGCGATTGCCGCGGCGGTGATCGGCGGGACCAGCCTGGCCGGTGGAGTAGGGCGCATCACCGGCACGGTGATCGGCGCGTTGATCCTCGGGGTAATGGCCAGCGGGTTTACCTTTGTCGGGGTGGATGCGTATATCCAGGACATCATCAAGGGCCTGATCATTGTGGTGGCGGTGGTGATCGACCAATACCGCAACAAGCGCAAGCTCAAGCGCTGAGTTCCTGCCCCTGTAGGAGCGAGCTTGTGTGGCGAGCAAGCTTGCTTGCGCTGGGGGGCGAAGCACCCCCAATAAAAGCCGGAGACTGCTGCGCAGTCGGCGGGAGCAAGCTCCCTCGCCACAGCAAGCTCGCTCCTACAAGGGATGAGGCACTTTCAACCGTTTGTCTTCTATATAGCTCCACAACACTGAATTTCTTGCTATAAACGCACTCCGATGACCATTCGCCAAGCCCGTCCTGGTGCCTTTGGGGGTTAATCGGGAAAAAATGCCTGTCTTTTCAGTTGCTGCGCCCTCAAGTCGGCCTTAGACTGCCGCCCCTCGTAAATTGAGTGCCGGGTGGCGCTTGAAATGGACGGCGCCCTTCCGAGACCTGCACAGGCCTTGCGGAACGCTCCCTTATTCGCCTTAATGCACGTATTTTTTATAGAGAAATCAATGACAAAGGAAAAGTTGCTGGCCATGCCGGCGGATGACTACATGAATGCCGAACAGCACGCTTTTTTCGAGAAGTTGCTGCAAGACATGAAAGTGGAACACCACGAGCGCATTGAGCAGAACCGTATCGCCATTGAAAGCCTGGATACCCCGGCCGACCCGGCTGACGCGGCTTCTGTCGAAGAGGAGCGCACCTGGCTGGTGAACGCCATTGACCGCGACCAGCGCATGCTGCCGCAACTTGAGCGTGCCCTGGAACGCATCAAGGAAGATTCCTTTGGCTGGTGTGACGACAGCGGCGAGCCTATCGGCCTCAAGCGCCTGCTGATCAGCCCCACCACCAAGTACTGCATCGAAGCGCAAGAGCGCCACGAGCAAATCGACAAGCACCAGCGTCAAGCCTGATGCGCTGAATGGGGCGGCTCTCGAGCTGGCCGCCCCCGTCTCTACATTGTTGCTGTTTATGCAATGAAGCTATTCCGTAGATAGCTTTTTCCAACTGGAATAAAACCGTAGCATGGCCAACATTGTTAGCCAGCTAACTAATGCTGCGGAGAAGCTCCATGCAAAACAAAGTCGATGTGGCCGTGATGATCGGCAGTGGCGTGCCTGAAACCCTGCGTGCCCTGGGCCAGCGCGCCTGCTGGGTGGTGTTGCTCAACGGTGAGCAGCGCGGCACCGCGTTCGCCAGCCGGGACGAGGCGCAGGAATGCCAGGCTGCCTGGCAAGCTCTGTTGCGCAGTGAAGAGTCAGACAGCCTGCATTGAATCAAACGTGGGGACGTTCATGCAGCAGCGCATTGAGGTCATCCACTGCGGGTGCCCACTCTGCGTCGACGTGCAATTGTTCCCTGAGGAAGTTCGCCTGCTGTTCGCTCCAGAATGGCGCGTCGATGAGTTTTACCTCATCGGGCAGGCGATGTTCGGCGGTGAAACGTTCGATGGCTTCCTGGCTGGAATCCAGGCCCAGTTGTTCGAACAGGGTTTCAAGGGTTGGGGTGGTGGTGTCCATAACGTTCTCCATGCGGGTTTATCGTCATGCATGTGAGGGGTAGGGGGACGCCAGAGTTCTATCGGATTGTCAGGAATTGAGCGCGCCGCAATCCACGGCGGCTTTCAGTGCCTTGGCCGCCTCTTTGCCAGCGACGGCTGCTGCGTCGGCGGTTTTGAACCAGCGGTCTTTTTCCACTTGATGCGCGGTGACCTTGTTCAGCGGCGGTTTGGCTCGCATGATGATGACCGCTTGAAACTCACCCTCTACTTCCCTCGCATCGCCGTGGATAATAAATTCGCCAATATCAAATTCCGTCACGTATAGCCTTCCCTTCAAGGTAACTGCGCTGATGAAACCTGACCCGCAGGGGGCAAACTTCAATGGACGGGCGAGTATGGCAGTTGTTGAAGGAAGGTGGCGCAGTAAAGTCAGCCAGGTGACGAAACGACGCCACCGCAACGAGCGTGCAGCTTGGCTTCCAGGACCTTGGCCAGTTCGCAGGCCTTGTTGTGATCGCTGCGAAAACCCTTGATCCTGCCACTGGGCACTTCAAGAATATGAAAAAAGTTCTTTCCTGCCGGTACAACTTGATACAGAACTGAATTCAAGTACCCGTTAAGGTTAAGCAAGCAGTAGTATTGGCGTTCGTCTGGACATGATGAACGAGTGTGGAAAGACGTAGCGTCGTGTTGACGTCGTTGCATGCTCAGCTCCTGTCGATCGATCTTGTTAGCCTGTGGTTAGCGTTACCGGTGGTTTTGACCCCGGTTGCTGTTTTAGTATTGTCGTCGGCAGTTCGCGACTGGTTCCATGCCTTGAGTGTCTTTTTGTGTTAGGTGTCGGAAAACTGCATTTTTAATCGGGTTATTCTCTGAAGTTGGTCGACCCGTATTCTCGGGTCGTTGAACCTGTGATTTGCTGTACCACCGGATGACCTTTTATGAGGTCATCGGCAGATGTCTGTACTAGCCTTACGAGTTCTCTTCAGTTTTTTAATGACGCTGTGATCGTGTCGTAACGGCCATTTTTTTGTGCTGCTCGCTTTGGCGACCAGTGCTTTTTTTGATGTGGGGGCGTTTCCTTGGCAGTCAGTAATCTGGATATGCACGCGTTATTCGTGCTGGGTGATTTGCGCGCTAAGTTGGTCAAGCAGTTTCAATCCCGGTTTGTCTACGTCACTGAGCAGACGCCGGAAGGCATTTATATCGCCGAGATCGATACCGAAGCGGCGATGGTCGTGGATGACAAGCCACGTCTGGAACTCAAAGTGGGTGACCATTTTCGCGCGTCGGTGTTGCCCAGCCGTGAAGGTGGCAAGTTCGAATTGAGGTTTCGCGATATCAAGTTGACCGTGTACGGCATCGGCGACTATGCCTTTGTGTCGTCGAATGAAGGCCAGGGTATTGTGTTCAAGGAAGGCCACAGCGTGATGCTGGTATTCGCCGCCCATGAGCAATTGCAGGAAGGGTTGACCAAAACCCTGAAGGCCGTGACGGGCAAAGCCGCCAAATGGCGCAAGGGTGAGCTGGTGACCTTCAAGGCCAGCGAGTAGGCGATAAACACGCTGTGTATTTTTGACTTTTGGAACCTCTACTACAGTTGAGTTGACTTAACTATTCATAGGCTTCGCGCATTCGCAGCAAAGCCGTTCGCCATGACTGCGAAAAGCGAGGTGCAAAGGCATGAAAGGATTGAAGTCACTGCTGGCGGCGGGCCTGACGACCCTGAGTCTGTCACTGCCGGTATCGGCAGCCCAGGCGCCGGTGCATTTTGCCGACCTGAACTGGGAAAGCGGCAGCCTGATCACTGAAGTACTGCGTTTTATCGTCGAGAAGGGCTATGACCTGCCCACCGACACCTTGCCTGGCACCACCATCACCCTGGAAACCGCCCTGGCAAAGAATGACATTCAAGTGATCGGCGAGGAGTGGGCTGGCCGCAGCCCTGTGTGGGTCAAGGCTGAAGCCGAAGGCAAGGTGGCGGGCCTGGGCGATATCGTCAAAGGTGCTACCGAAGGCTGGTGGGTGCCGGAATACGTGGTCAAGGGTGACCCTTCCAAAGGGCTAAAACCCCTGGCTCCAGACCTCAAAAGCGTACAGGACCTGGCGCGCTACAAGGACGTGTTCAAAGACCCTGAATCTCCAGGCAAGGGGCGCTTTCTCAACAGCCCCATTGGCTGGACCTCCGAAGTGGTCAACAAACAGAAGCTCAAGGCTTATGGCCTGGACGACAGCTACGTGAACTTCCGCAGCGGTTCGGGGGCGGCGCTGGATGCGGAGATTGCTTCGTCGATTCGTCGGGGCAAGCCCGTGCTGTTCTATTACTGGTCGCCGACCCCGTTGATGGGCCGCTACAAATTGATCCAGCTGGAAGAACCAGCGTTTGATGCAGACGCGTGGAAGACCCTGACTGACGCCGACAACCCGAACCCGAAGCCGACACGCTCATTGGCTTCCAAGCTGAGCATTGGCGTGTCGACGCCGTTCCAGCGGGAACATCCACAGATTGCCCAGTTCTTCGAGAAGGTCGAGTTCCCCATCGAACCGCTTAACAAAGCCTTGGCGACGATGAGCGAACACCACACGCCACCTCGGGAGGTCGCCCAGGCGTTCCTCAAGGAACATCCGCAAGTGTGGAAGGCCTGGTTGACGGACGATGTGGCGCAGAAGGTCGAGGCGAGCCTCAAGTAACCGCCAGTCGTTGTATCGAGTGAAGATCAAAATGTGGGAGCTGGCTTGCCTGCGATGACTGAGTGTCAGACAACACTTTCTGATGCTGACCCACCGCTATCGCAGGCAGGCCAGCTCCCACATTCAATTGCATTTCAAGTCAACGGTCGTTGTAGCGTTAGAACTTGGTCTGTACGGCCAGTTCAAAGGTCCTCGGTGACCCCAGATAATACGCCGGCGACACATGGGCAAACTCCGCATACACCTCGTTAGTCAGGTTACGCACCCGCCCGGTTACCGAGGTGTTCGCATCCAGCTTATAACGCAGGAAGGTACCGAACAGCGTATAGGCCGGTACGGTCTGGGTGTTGGCATTGTCTGCATACACCTGGGCGACATAGCGCGCTTCCACCCCACCTTGCCAGTCCTCGGCAAAATCGTAGGTCAGCCACAGGTTGCCCACGCGCTTGGGCACGTTGGTTGGCGTATTGCCCTTGCGCGACACCACGGCGCCGCTGGCGATTTTCTCGTTGAACTCATCGTACTGCGCGTCTACCCAGGCGAAGTTGCCTTCGGCCAATAGCCTCGGCGTGATGCGCAGCGAGCTGGCCAGTTCAATGCCCTTGGACGACTGCGCGCCCACCGGGATGCTGCTGGTCGGGTCCAGCGGGTCGGTGACGGCAAAGTCCTTGCGTTCGATCTTGTAGGCGGCGACCGTGGCCGAGCCCCGACCTTCCAGGTAATCGAACTTGCTGCCGATTTCCCATTGCTTGCCCGTGGACACGTCGAACACTTGGGTGGTGGTATTGGGCTGTTCGACGGCGGTGCTGTATTGCACATAGACGTTGGCGGACGGGATGAACTGATAGGTCAGGCCCACCCGGCCCGTTACCGGTTCCCAACTGCGCTTGAAGTGCCGCGGGTTGGTGGCGGTGATGGTGCGGTGGTTGGTCACGTCCAGGTCGATGGCGTCATAGCGCAGGCCGGTCAGCAGCGAGAGCTTATCCGTCAGTCCCAGACGGTTTTCCACGAACAGTGCCTTGGTGGTTACTTGGTTGGTCGTGCCCTTTTCAAACCCCGGTTTCATACCTGGGATGTCATAGAAATGCCCTGGACCGTAGTCGTTCGGGTCAACTGTACTGTTACCCGAAGCTTTAAGCGGGTGGCTCGTGGTGCTATTGACCTTGTACTCAAAACCACCCGACCAGGTGGTGGCAAGGCCGAACATGCTCGTGTCATGGCGCAGTTCGAACTGGTTGCCGTTCTGCTCGCCCTGATGCCGCACCTGATAGGCCGTTGAGCGGTTCACCGCGCTGTTGTCGGCGTTGTACTGGTAAGTCTCCAGGTTGCGGTAATCGCGCTGGCTGTCGAGGTGGTAGAGGGTGTTTTTCAGCGTGGTGCTGTCGTTGATTCGGTAGTCGATGATCGAACGTGCCCAGATTGTTCGTTGCTCATAACGGCCGTCGGCAACGTTGTAGTTATTGAAGCGGTTGTGCTTGTCGATCTTCAGTTCACCGGCCTTGGGGTTGAGCACCGGTGTGCCCCAATACGGGCTGTCTTCATGCTCGTCCTGATACTCCAGGGCCAGGGTGTGGGACAGATTTGGGGTGAGGTCGCTGAGCAGGGAAAACGCCATGCTCCAGGCATCGCGCTGGTCGCGGTCTATGTAGCTGTGGTTGGTGTTGCGGCTCACATCCAGGCGGGCGTAATGCTGCACCTCGGCGCCGGGGTCGGTCAGCGCATGGTTGAGGCCAAATGCCATGCCCGCGGTGTCATAGCTACCATAGCTCAGTTGGCCTTCGACAGCCTGTTCCTCGCGGGTCGCAAGCTTTGTCACGTAGTTCAGCGAGCCACCCACGGAACCTGCACCGTTGATCAAGGAGGAGGGACCGCCCACCAGCTCGACGCGGTCGTAGATCCATGCATCCACCGGCCGTGCCAGGCCCGTGGCGACATTGATGCCGTTGAACATCTGGGTAATCTGGCTGCTGGTAAACCCTCGATACGAGACAAAACCACCAAACCCAGGTGGTGCGCTGGCGTTGACGCCGGGCAGGGTATTGGCCGCATCGCGAAAGGTCTTGGCGCCGTGGCGCTCGATATCGTTGCGGTTGGCGATGGCCACCGACGCCGGGGTTTCCCGCACGCTCAGGCCCAGACGCGAGGCCATGCCGCTGGATTGGTCCAGGACCAGACCTGGCTCGGCACTTTGCTCGCCGTCAATGGTGGTCGGCGCCAATTCAAGGGCTGAGGCGCAAACAGGCAGGCAGCCGAACAGGCCCGCCAGCAGGGGTAAATGTTTCATGGTTGAATCCTGAAAACTTGGCTCGAAAACAACGCACAGCTACCCGTACTCCTGACGGAAACGAGGCGATGCAGATCAGTAAGCGCAGGGATCAGGCAAGGGCAGGTGGCGCGCGCGGATTAGCCGCAGGCCAGGTGAAGCGGGCGGGAATGTCGGCGGCAAGCACCACCGCTGCGGGCGGCGCATGGGGTTGCGGCAGGACTGCCACATTCAGGTGGGAGTTGAGCGCCGGGCCCATGCCGCCGGTAGAACACAGCGGGCAACCAAACGCCTTCGACAGCGTTGGCAGGTTCTCGTCCGTCGAGTTGCTGGGCAGCGGGGCCTGGGTACGTGGGTCGACCGTACAGAACTGGCCGCTGATGCCGTTGAGCTGCATCCCCACCATTTGCCCATGACCAATGCTGCAGGCGAACACATTGAACAGGACGCAGCAATAGAGCATCCAGGCAATGAGTGAGCGGTCGGCACGGGCGAGTTTCATGGGGCGGCACTTTATCATCAGCGACCGACGAAATGCCTGCAAAAAATCTCAGGGCGACTATCCTCATTCGCACATTTTTGTGGAGCGCCGACCATGAGCTTTGTCATTGCGCGATGGATCGTCGGGGTATTTACCTTCATCAGCATGGTGCATCTGTATTGGGCTGCGGGTGGCAAGCTCGGCAGCCTGGCCGCTATGCCGCAACTGCCCGGAGAGTTTGCCAGCGGGCCCAGGCCGGCGTTCAAACCGTCGGCGCTGGGCACTTTTCTGGTGGCGATGGGGCTGGTGGCGATTGCCTTGCTTGTGTGCCTGCGCGCCGGGCTGTATTTCTCGCCGGTGTCCCACGGGGCGTTGCAGTGGGGCATCAGTGCGATTGCCGTGCTGATGTTTGCCCGAGCGATAGGGGATTCGGAGCTGGTGGGGTTTTTCAAGAAGGTCGGTGGCTCGAGGTTTGCTCGCCTGGACACCTATTTCTATTCGCCATTGTGCCTGGTGTTGGGCGCCGGCTTGCTGGTGGTGGCGTGGAGCTGAGCCCACAGATACCTGGCTGACACTGCGCATCCAAATGTGGGAGCTGGCTTGCCTGCGATGCAGACACCTCGGTCTATCAGCCAAACCGGGTTGATCCCTTCGCAGGCAAGCCAGCTCCCACCTTCAACCACGCTCGACAGGTAACCCCGAGCGCCACCAGGCCCCTCTGGCCGCCATTTGATTCCCCTCCAAGTATTTCCCAGACAAAAACACACCCCCCGGTTTTATAGCGCTTGACCTTCCCAGTATGGCAAGCCGGATAAAAACCCCAAGTGTCGGTTTGTCTTGAAAATTCCAAGGAGGGTGAACGATGTACACCAGACCAGTAAGCCTGATCACCGGGGCGTTGGCCGTAGCGTTGACGCTGGGCGGATGCTCGGACAATTCACCGCCAGCCGCAGCCGCCAAGCCCCCTGGCGTGCCAGTGGCCCAGGTGGTGGCGCGGGCGGTGACGCCATTTGTGGAGTACACCGGTTCGTTGACCGCCATCGACCAGGTTCAATTGCGCCCGCGAGTCAGTGGTTATCTGCAAAGTGTCAGCGTGCCCGAAGGTCAGTTCGTGGCTAAGGGCAGCCCGTTGTTTGTGATTGATCCGCGCATGTTCCAGGCGGCAGTGAACGCAGCCAAGGCGCGTTTGCGCGAGGCGCAGGCCAATGCATTACTGGCCCAGGCCGAGCATGGCCGCGCCGAGCAGTTGTTTGCCAAGAAGGTGGTGGCGCGTGATCGTCTCGACACCGCCACTGCCTCGTTGAATGCCGGCAGGGCCCAGGTCGAGGCTGCCAGGGCGGCATTGGATACGGCGCAATTGGACCTGAGTTATACCCACGTCACCGCGCCTATCAGCGGGCGTATCGATCGTGCCCTGGTGACTGAAGGCAACTATGTGACCCGTGGGGAAACAGCGCTGACCACGATTGTCTCCATCGACCCCTTGCATGTGTACTTCGATGTGGATGAACGCACTTACCTGCATTCGTTGGCAGCGACGCGGCAGCACGCCGGGTCCAAGGGCGAACAAGCCGCCAAGGTCATGGTGGCGATGCTCAACGATACGACCTATGCGCGGGCGGGTCGCGTGGACTTTCTGGCCAACTCGGCCGACCGCAAGACCGGCACGGTGCGCGTGCGTGCGGTGGTCGAAAACCCGGATGGGCGCTTGACGCCGGGGCTGTTCGCCAAGGTCAAGCTGGACACCGGCGCGGCGCAATCGCGGGTGTTGATTGCCGACCATTCCATCGGCACCGACCAGGGCCGCCGCTATGTGCTGGTAGTCGGTGAAGGCGACAAGACCGAATACCGCCCGGTCGAACTGGGCCCTGTGGTCGACGGCCTGCGGGTCATCGAACAGGGCCTGCAACCGGGCGAGCGCATTGTCGTCAAAGGGCTGGTGCGCCCCGGCATGCAGGTGACGCCGCTGGCTGCCAGTATTGAGGGCAAGCCGCTTGAAGCTCCGCTGGCGGTGGGGGGCGTGCAATGAGCTTCCCACGCTTTTTCATTGACCGACCGATCTTCGCCATCGTCCTGTCGGTATTGATGATGATTGGCGGCATCGTGGCTTTCTTTCACCTGCCGTTGAGCGAATACCCTGCCGTCACGCCGCCCACCGTGCAAGTGACCGCGTCTTACCCAGGGGCCAACCCGCAGGTGATTGCCGAGACGGTGGCGGCGCCGCTGGAACAGGTGATCACCGGGGTCGAAGGCATGCTTTACATGACCTCGCAGTCGGCCACCGATGGCCGCATGATCCTGACTGCGACCTTCGCCCAGGGCACCAACGCGGACATGGCGCAGATTCAGGTGCAGAACCGTGTCTCGCGGGCTTTGCCGCGCTTGCCCGAAGAGGTGCAGCGCCTGGGCGTGGTCACGCAGAAGACCTCGCCGGACATCCTCATGGTGGTCCACCTGCTGTCCCCCGACCAACGTTATGACCCGCTCTACATCTCCAACTATGCCTACCTGCAGGTGCGCGATGAGTTGTCGCGCCTACCGGGGATCAACGATGTGCTGGTGTGGGGCGCGGGTGAATACAGCATGCGCCTGTGGCTCGACCCGGACCTGATCGCCGCCCGTGGCTTGACCGCCGGTGATGTCATCACCGCCGTGCGCGAGCAGAACGTGCAAGTGGCGGCCGGCTCGGTCGGCCAGGCGCCGGATTCCACTGCCGCCTTCCAAGTCACGGTCAATACCCTGGGGCGCCTGACGGATGAAGAGCAGTTTGGCGACATCATCATCCGCACCGGCGATAACGGCCAGGTCACGCGCCTGCGTGATGTGGCCCGTATCGAGATGGGCGCCGATGCCTACGCGCTGCGCAGCCTGTTGGACGGTGAGCCTGCGGTGGCCTTGCAAATTATCCAGAGCCCAGGGGCGAACGCGCTGGATGTGGCGCAGTCGGTGCGCGACACCATGCAGCGACTGCAAACCAACTTCCCCGAGGGGTTGGTGTCGCGGATTGCCTATGACCCCACCGTGTTTGTGCGCGCTTCGCTGGAGTCGGTGGCCATCACGCTGATGGAAGCGATCCTGCTGGTGGTGATCGTGGTGGTAGTGTTCCTGCGCAACTGGCGTGCGTCGCTGATTCCTTTGATGGCCGTGCCGGTGTCGATCATTGGCACCTTTGCGGTCATGCACCTGATGGGCTTCTCCCTCAATACCTTGTCGCTGTTCGGCCTGGTGCTGTCGATTGGCATCGTGGTCGACGATGCAATCGTGGTGGTGGAGAACGTCGAGCGGCATATCGAGAACGGCGAGGAGCCGATGCAGGCTGCGCGGCGGGCGATGGGCGAGGTCACCGGCCCTATCATTGCGATCACCTCGGTGCTGGCGGCCGTGTTCATTCCCACCGCGTTTCTCAGTGGCCTGCAAGGCGAGTTCTATCGGCAGTTTGCGCTGACCATCGCGATCTCCACCATCCTCTCGGCGGTCAACTCGTTGACCCTTAGCCCGGCGCTGGCCGGCCTGTTGCTGCGGCCACGGCATGCCGCCGTGGCGCATGACCCGCGCAGCCTGCGGGGTCGCGCCACGCGGCTGCTTGAGGTGCTGGGCCGGCCGTTCCAGCGTGCGCCGCAAGCCTATGGCAACACCGTGCGCAAGGTCGTCGGCCGTCGCGGCGTGGCGCTGTTGGCCTACGGCGGTTTGCTCGCGTTGACCTGGTTCGGCTTCAACGCGGTACCGGCCGGCTTCGTGCCGATGCAAGACAAGTACTACCTGGTCGGTATCGCCCAACTGCCGAACGCGGCCTCATTGGAGCGTACCGATGCGGTGGTGCGGCAAATGTCGAAAATCGCCTTGGATGAGCCGGGGGTCGAGAGTGTCGTGGCGTTCCCGGGGCTGTCGGTCAACGGCTTCGTCAACGTCCCGAATGCGGCGGTGATGTTCGTGATGCTTGATCCGTTCAAAGAACGCACCTCGCCGGATATGACAGCGGTCGCCATCGCCGGGCGCCTGCAAGCCAAGTTCGCGAGCATCCCCGACGGCTTCCTCGGGGTGTTCCCACCGCCGCCGGTACCGGGGCTCGGGGTAACCGGGGGCTTCAAGCTGCAGGTCGAGGACCGTGGCGGCGTCGGGCTTGAGGCGCTGGTGCAGCAGACCCAGATACTGATGACCAAAGCCACTGAGTCAGGCCAGGTGGCCGGGCTGATGACCAGTCTGGACGTCAACGCGCCGCAACTGAATGTCGACATCGACCGCACTCAGGTCAAGAGCCAGGGCGTACGCCTGGCGGATGTATTCGAGTCGCTGCAGGTCTACCTGGGCTCGCTGTATGTCAACGACTTCAACCGGTTTGGCCGCACCTACAAAGTCACGGCCCAGGCCGATGCGGACCACCGCATGCAGGCCGAAGCCATCGGCCGTCTGCAGGTGCGCAACGCCGCCGGGGACATGCTGCCGTTGTCGGCGTTTGTCACGGTCACGCCGAGTTCCGGGCCTGACCGGGTGATTCACTACAACGGCTATCCCTCGGCGGATATCTCTGGCGGCGCGATGCCAGGCGTGAGCTCGGGGCAGGCGGTCGCCCTCATGGAGCGCCTGGCCCAAGAGGTACTGCCCGAGGGCGTGACCTATGAATGGACGGACCTGACCTACCAGCAAAAGCTCGCCGGGTCATCGGCCCTGTTTATTTTTCCGCTGTGTGTGTTGCTGGCGTATCTGATCCTCGCCGCGCAGTACAACAGCTGGCTGCTGCCGTTGGCGGTGTTGCTGATCGTGCCCATGTGCCTGCTCAGCGCAATCCTCGGCGTGTGGCTGGTGGAGGGCGACAACAACGTGTTCGTGCAGATCGGGTTGGTGGTGCTGGTGGGCTTGGCGGCGAAGAACGCCATCCTGATCGTCGAGTTTGCCCGCAGCCTCGAAGCCGAAGGCGCCAGCCCATTGGAAGCGGTGATCCACGCCTGTCAATTGCGCCTGCGCCCGATCCTGATGACGTCCCTGGCGTTTATCGCCGGCGTAGTCCCGCTGGTATTTGCCAGTGGCGCCGGCGCCGAGATGCGCCATGCCATGGGGGTTGCGGTGTTTGCCGGGATGTTGGGCGTGACGCTGTTCGGCCTGTTCCTGACGCCCGTGTTCTATGTGGTGATGCGCAGCCTGGCGCTGCGCGTGGAGCGCCGGGGGGCGAGTCCGAAGGTGCAGCTAAAGGAGAGCGCATCATGAAACAGGCGTATCCAGTTTTTCTGTTGTCGTTGACCCTGCTGGCCGGTTGCGGTTCGGTGGGGCCTGATTACTCCGCACCGGTGCTGCCCGCCGCACAGCGGCCTGCGAGCTTCGGTGCGCCCATCGCCGGGCTCGGTACGGGCGAGGTAGAGGTGCAGTGGTGGCAGGTGTTCGACGAGCCGGCACTGAGCCAATTGATTCAGCAGGCACTGGCGGCCAACCATGACATCGGCATCGCCGCCGCACGCCTGGACGAAGCCAAGGCGCTGCTGCGCGAAAGCCGCCAAGGCTTCCTGCCCAGTGGCGGCGCTGCCCTGGGCTACGAGCACCGCCAGCGCAGCGAGGTCGAGACTCCGTTCGGCGAGCAGCGCTCCATTGAAACCACCCGCGCGGCGGTGGATGCGGCCTGGGAAATCGACTTGTTTGGCCGCGTGCGTCGCTCGGTGGAGGCGGCCCAGGCCCAGGCGGGGTCGCGTCAGGCATTGCTGCGCAGCGTGCAAGCGAGCGTCGCGGCGACGGTCGCTGCCACCTGGTTTGACCTGCAAGGCATCGAAGCCGAACAGGCGGTGGTCGCCGATATCAGCCAGAGCCAGCGCGACAGCCTGGACCTGGTGGGGCAGATGGTCAGCGTCGGCGCCGCCACCGAATTCGACCGGTTGCGTGCCGAGGCCTTGTTGCGCAATGTCGAGGCGGTAGCGCCTGACCTGGAGCGACGTCGCGCCAAGTCAACCAACGCGTTGGCGGTGCTGTTGGGTCAAGCGCCTCAAGGGTTCAAGGTACCCCAGGCCCGTCCTGGGCGTGAAACCTTGAACCTGCGCACGCTGCAGGTGGGAGACCCGGCCGGCTTGCTGGCGCGCCGCGCCGATATTGCCGCGGCCGAACGCACGCTGGCGGCCGCGACTGCGCAGATCGGCGTGGAAACCGCTGGCTTGTATCCGGACATTCAGGTGCAGGGTTCCATCGGCTTACTGGCCGGAAGTCTCAGCGCTTTGGGCGATGCGGGCATGCAGTCGAACTTTATCGCCCCGGTGATTCGCTGGTCACTGCTGGACACCGGGCGCGTACGTGCGCGGATTGCCGCCAGCGAAGCGCGCACCCAAGCTGCCTTGATCGCCTATGACCAGACCGTATTGCGGGCCCTGCAGGAAACCGATGATGCGTTCCAGGCCAACCGTACAGCCGGTAATGCCTTGGGCTTGCGGCTGCTGGAAGCGGCGGCCAATCGTGAGGCAGCCAGCTTTGCGCGCGAGCGGTTTGCGCAAGGTGAGGGTGTGTACCTGGATGTGCTTGAGGCCGAACGCGCGGACTTCACCAGCCGCCGGGCGTTGACGGCGGCGCGCACGGAACAGCGCTTGGCGGTGGTGGGGATCTATAAGGCGCTGGGTGGTGGGTGGGAGGTCTGTGAGCTGGCGGGGCAGGCGTGCAAGGGGGCCACGGTGTTGCGCTAACGCGGACCTGTGGGAGCTGGCTGCCTGCGATGGCGGCCCGACAGCCGACGCCTATCTACCTGACACCCCGCGATCTAAATGTGGGAGCTGGCTTGCCTGCGAAGACGGCCTGACAGTCAACACAGTTGGACCGTGTACATATCCATTCCTGCGGTAACGGCCACTTAGGGTTCCGCCCAACGGCGGTTCACTTTGCAAAAGCCGGGATGCCGGCCCAGGCCAAAGTAAGCAAAACGCTCTTGCCCCACCACTCGGCACCTCGCTTAGGCTCGGTGTGCCCGTAATCCGCCAGTGATTTGGGGGGCCGCCGCCACGCGCCATCCATGGCGCGGGGCGGCTAAACCGGCATCCCTGCCGGTTTACCCCCCAAATCCCTGTCGAATTCCGGCCAGCGTGGTTTAACGGGGCGCCTGAGATCAAGATCAAAAGCAGATCAAGAGCGGCTCGCTTCGCATCGTGGTTACCGTCGGCAGCAAGATTTCGCGCCTCGACAGCTCTACGTCCGTCATACTGGCAGCTATGACTTTCGACTCGCCTCTCGCCGCTTACCAACATGCCATCGCCCAGCCAGGTTTCGTCGCCGACGACGCCCAGCGCCGGGCGGTACAAGCCTTGCAAGCCTGTCACGAGGCCTTGCATCAAGGGCGTTCGTCGATTGCTGGCGTTTACCTGTGGGGGCCGGTGGGGCGTGGCAAGACCTGGTTGATGGACCAGTTCTACCAAAGCCTGCGCGTGCCTGCGCGGCGTCAGCATTTTCATCATTTCATGGCCTGGGTACACCAGCGCTTATTCCAGCTCACGGGCACCCAGAACCCCTTGCAGGCGTTGGCCAGGGAGCTAAGCCAGGCGGTGCGTGTGCTGTGCTTCGATGAGCTGTTTGTGAATGATATCGGGGACGCGATCATTCTTGGCCGTCTGTTCCAGGTGATGTTCGAGGAGGGTGTGGTGATGGTGTGCACATCCAACCAGCCGCCCGACCAGCTGTATGCCGATGGCTTCAACCGTGAGCGTTTCCTGCCGGGCATCGATGCGCTCAAGCAGCATATGCAGGTGGTGGCCGTGGACGGTGGCGAGGATCATCGCTTGCATCCCGGCGTGGGCATGCAGCGTTACTGGGTGAGTCAACCCGAGGCACTGGCGGCGGTATTCCGACAATTGAGCCAAGGCCAAGCCGTGAGCAGCGGGGCGGTAAGCGTAGGGCACCGCACCATCATGACGGTGCAGGCCAGTGACACCGTGCTTTGGTGTCGCTATGCCGACCTGTGTGAGCAACCCCTGGCGGCCATGGATTTCATGCTG
Source organism: Pseudomonas sp. AM4(2022) (assembly GCF_036346515.1). Lineage (NCBI taxonomy): Bacteria > Pseudomonadati > Pseudomonadota > Gammaproteobacteria > Pseudomonadales > Pseudomonadaceae > Pseudomonas > Pseudomonas sp. AM4(2022). The sequence continues at coordinate 48,043 of NZ_JAOTNW010000014.1, read as the reverse complement.
TTGTGTGATCGCTTTCACGCCATCCTGCTGGGAGACGTCCCCAACCTCAGTGCACAGAAACGCCCGGGCCGGATTGCCCGTGGCACCGAAGACGGCGCCGAGCGCGTGGTGGCCGGGGATCGAGAGTTGCCGCAGCTGTCGGTGCACGATGACAGCGTGCGACGTTTTATCGCGTTAGTGGACGAATGCTACGACCGCAAAGTGCCACTCTTTATCGACGCCGCGGTGCCGTTGCACAGCCTGTATACCGAAGGCTACCTGGAGTTTCCTTTCCGCCGCACCCTGAGCCGTCTGCAAGAGATGCAGCTGCAACGCTTCGCCGCCTAGGAAAAGTCGCCGCTCCAAAGCTCATTGCACACTTTGATGCGCGCAACCTTCGCACTTTCTGTCAGCTATTTGTCGCTTATCTCCTTCATCTACTGCCGACTCCACGCTTACAATCGCACCTCTCAAAGGGAAACGATTCCCTGGTTGTCGCTATCGAGGAAGGAAATGGACACCCCAGACATCCTGGTGCTGCAAGCCAGCTATACCAACGCCGTGCACGCCGACGCCATTGGCCTGCTGCTCAACCATTACGCTGAAGATCCGATGGGTGGCGGCCACAGCCTGCCAGCCGATCTCTTGCAGCAACTGCCAGGCGAACTGGCCAAGCGCCCACACGCGTTCAGTGTGCTGGCGTTTGTCGGGGGTGAGCCAGCAGGGTTGGTCAATTGTTTCGAAGGTTTTTCGACCTTCGCCTGCCGGCCCTTGGTCAATGTCCATGATGTGGTGGTGAAAGAGCAGTTTCGGGGGTTGGGGTTGAGTCAGAAGATGCTGCAAAAGGTCGAGGAAATCGCCCGGCAGCGCGGTTGCTGCAAAATCACCCTCGAAGTGCTGGAAGGCAATGCACTGGCGCAATCGGCCTATCGCAAGTTCGGGTTTGACGACTCCGTGTTTGATCCCGCCCATGGGCGGATGCTGTTCTGGAGTAAACCGTTGTAATAATTAACCGGCAAAAAAAAGGGCGCCATTAAAGGGCGCCCAATAAACCTTTGCCAACGGAGCAGAATGGCGCAGGGTACTACGGATTAAGTAAGCATTAACTCAGCTGTTCGGTTGCGCCTGATCAACCGTGTCGCCCTTGACCGACTTGCCATCGGCGCTGGCAACTTGCTGCTCAGCCTTGCCGTGGGTTTTTTCCTGAATGAAGCTGAAGTTGTTGTAGAACTCCTTGGAGCGCTCTGCGCCGCCCTCTGCAAAGGCGGCGGCAGAGGTCAGGGTCATCAGGCTGGCAAGCATCAAGGTCGAGAGTTTCATAGTGGTATCCCCATTAAAAGTGATAGGTGTCCGGTCGCTCCGTGATCAGAGCATGGAGCGACTATGGCGTTATCTTATTAAGTGGGAATTAACGGGAAATGCCGTTGAAGTTAACAGTTTTGTTAACTTCAACGGGCGAGGCTATAACTTCCAATCCAATGCCAGCGTGACGGAACGCGGCTCGCCCCAATACACGCCGTTATAAAAACCAACGCGCTCGTAATATTTCTTATCAAAGAGATTATTCACGTTGACCGACGCCGAAACCTGTTCGTCGAACTGGTAGCGTGACATCAGGTTGACCACGGTGTAGCCCTGTTGCGTGATTTTCGCTCGGGTGGTTATTGGCCGGCCTTCGCTGTTGCGCTGCCCGGTCGGGCGGTTGCTGAAGTCGTAGGTTTCGCTCTGCCAGTTCACGGCGCCGCCGACGGTCAGGTTGCGCCAGGCGCCCGGCAGGCGCCCGGCAGGCGCCCGGCAGGCGATAGGCGCTGGAGATCTTCACCAGGTTCAACGGTTGGCTGGTGTTATTGCGTTTGTCCGAGCCATTGACCGAATGGGTGTAGGTATAGCCGGCGGTCAGGTTCCAGTCCGGCGTGATTTCACCGGCGGCTTCCAGCTCGAAGCCGTTGACCTTATTACCTTTGCCGCCGGATCTGTAGTACTCCTCGCCCGTGACCGGGTTGGGCGGGACTGAGTCATCCCGCTCGGCGACGTTGTCCTGGGTACTCCAGAAGTACGCGGCGGCCAGGTTCAAGCGCTCGTTCAGCACGCTGCCCTTGAGGCCCACTTCGTAGTTACTGCCGACCACGGGCTCCAGGTACTTCTTGTTGGCATCACGGTAGTCCTGGGGTTTGAAGATGTCGGTATAGCTGGCGTAGACGGTGTACTGCGGCGTGATGTCGTAGAGCAGGCCGGCGTAGGGCGTCCACATATCATTGTGGGTCTGGCTGGTTTTGCCCGAAGCAGTCAGTTGGTCGTTGGCATTGTATTCGGGCGTGGCGCTTTCCAGTTCCCAACTGCCGTAACGGCTGCCCAGCACGGCGTGCAAGCGGTCAGTGAGGCTCAGCCGCGTGGCCAGGTAACCAGCTTTCTGTTGTTTCTTGCTGTGCTCGCCCTTCAGGTCGGTTACCTGGTCGGTGAACTTGCCGATGCCACCCATGTGCTTCCAGTCCTGAATGGGGTAGTAGCTGGCTGGCAGGTCGCTGCGCATGAAGGGCGAGACATCCCGTTGGGCGGCTTCGCCATAGCCCATCATCAGAGCGTGTTCACGGCCCAGCAGCGTATAGCTGCCGGCCAGGTTGAGGTCGATGGCCTCCATGCGCGAGGTCCCGCGCATATGGCTGGCCCAGGCCGTCATGCCGCTGCGGTCGGGGTTGGGGAAACCGGCGCCGCCGTAATACACCTTGCCATCGGTGTCGCTCTGGCGATGGGTGTAGGCGGCCTTCAGGTGCCAGTCGCCGCCGAGCCGATGGTCGAGGGTGGCGAAGGTGGTCTTGTCAGTCAGCGGCCAGGAACTCCAGTGCGCCGCCATGTTGGTGGCACGCGGCAGCCTTGCCTTGCCGCCCTGGCTGTTCCAGTAGGGCACGGTGCCCCAAGACGTGCCTTGCACCTGCTTGTCCTGGTAATCGAAGCCGACGGCCAGCACGGTATCGTCGGAAAGATCGCCCTCGAGAATGCCGTATCCCACTGCCCGCTGCAGCCCATAGTTGTCACGAAACGACTTGCTGTCGCGGTAAGCCAGCACGCTACGCCCGCGCAGTTTGCCGTCGAACGCCAGCGGGCCGCCCACGTCAACGTAGCTGTAGTAGTTGTCATGACTGGCGCCACTGATGCCGGTCTTGGCCTGCCACTGGGCGGTAGGGCGCTTGCGCACCATGTTGACGGTGGCCGAAGGGTCGCCTGCGCCCGTGGTCAGGCCCGTCGCGCCGCGTACTACTTCGATGCGGTCGTAGATGATGGTGTCGGCGTCGGTCTTCATGTAGCCGAAAGTGTTGAGCATCCCGTCAACCTGGAAGTTGCTGATGCCATAGCCTCGGGCGGAGTAGTAGACACGATCGGAGTCGTAATGCTGAACGTTGACGCCCGTGGTCTGGCGCAACACATCCGTCAGGGTATTGAGATTGAAGTCGTCCATCTGCTGGCGTGTGATCACCGAGATCGATTGCGGGGTCTCCTTGACGGAGAGGTTCAGCCGCGTGGCGGTGCTCATCGAACCAGTAGTGTAGGCGCCGGTGTGCTCGGTGGTGGCGCCCAGGCCGTCGGCGCTGATGGTGGTCGCGCCCAGTTCCAGGGCTTTGGCGGGGGGTGTATCGGGGGCGGTGTCGGCCAGCGAATCCGGGCTCAGCGCCAGGCTGAACAGGCCGAAGGTGAAGGTCATGGAACGGGTGAAGGGCGCAAACATCGCTGCAGACTCCTTGTCGTCTTTGATACCTCCCCAGGCAGGGAGGGCTTGGTTCAAAGACGAAAGGAACTGCGGAACTTTAGGCTCAAACGAGAATGATTGTTATCTTTCTGTTACGAGACCTTGGCTTACTTGGCCACCACTTCGGCGCCGTCGGCCTTCTTGGGCTTGATCAGGCTGAAGTCGATCAGCGCCTTCTGCTTGGTCTCGTAAGGGTTGCCGATCAACAGGGGACGTGGCTTGAAGCTGTCGCTCACCAGGCTCTTGCTGTGGTCCAGCTCATCGAAACTCAAGCCTGCCATGTCGGCCCAGGTGTGGATCAACTGCGAACTGCTGTAAGGCCGTTGCAAGTCGCCGGCGAAGCTCCAGTCGTGGCTTTCGCGCCATTTGGGCGAGGCGTAGGCCATGAACGGGATGGTGTACATCGGCGCGGTCGGCTTGCCTTCGTTACGGCCCAAGGTGTCGTGGCCGGCGGAGTCGAACACGTCTTCGCCGTGGTCCGAGAGGTACAGCAAAAAGCCGTTGGGGTCGGTCTTGGCGTAGTCCTTGATCAGGCTGGAGACCACGAAATCGTTGTACAGCACCGCGTTGTCATAGCTGTTGTAGGTCGGCAGCTGCGCATCGCTGACACCCGCTGGCACGCCCTGGCGGTCGGTGAACTTGTCGAAGGTTGGCGGGTAGCGGTACTGGTAGCTCATGTGGGTGCCCAGCAGGTGCACCACGATGAACTTGCGTTCGGCGGTATCGGCCAGGGCCTTGGAAAACGGCGCCAGTACGTCGCCGTCGTACTGACGGGCGTTCTGGTTGCGGTTGTTGTTCAGGTACACCTGCTCGTCGGCCTGTTCGGAAAAGGTCGTGAGCATGGTGTTGCGTTTGGTCATGGTCTGCTGGTTGGTGATCCAGAAGGTCTTGTAGCCGGCTTGTTTCATCACGCTGACAATCGACGGCGTCTTGAGGTACAGATCCGGGTTTTCTTCGTCAGCGAAGGTCAGCACCTGTTGCAGCGCTTCAATGGTGTAGGGGCGCGGGGTGATGACGTTATCGAACACGGCCAGTTGGTCGCGCAGCTTGTCCAGTTCCGGCGTGGTGTTGCGCGGGTAGCCGTAGAGGCTCATGCGCTGGCGGTTGGTCGACTCGCCGATGACCAAGACAAGTGTGGACGGCTGGCCGGCCATGCTGTCCTTGAGGTTGTTCAAGGGCGGGATCTTACTCGCACTGGTGAGCATGCCTTGCATGTTGTCCAGCTGCTCGGTGTAGCGACGGTACGCGACGATCATCTGCCAAGGCACGGCAGGCTCGATGCGGGTTTCGAAACGGTCGATGGCCAATTCCATGGTTTCGCTGGTGGCGATCTGCTTGACCAGTGGGTAGCCCACCACCGCCAGGACGATGGCAATGGCTGCCACGATCGACTGGCCGCGAGGCAGGTACACCGGGCGCAAGCGCGTCCACAGGAGGATGGCGAAGGCGGTGTGGGCAATGAACGCCAGCACGATCCACCAGGCAAAGTATTGGGTGGCATATTCGCCGGCTTCAGAGATGTTCGACTCGAACATGATGAAGATGACGCTCTGGGAGAACTCCTGCTGGTAAATGAAGAAATAACCCAGGCTCGCCATGGAGCAAGCCCACAGCACCACGCCGATCAAGGCGGCGAGCAGGCGCGTACGACGCGGGAACAGCAACATCGGCGCCAGCCACAGCGCACTCATGAAGAAGGCCTGGCGGAAGCCACTGAAGCCGGAGGTGCCGGTCAGTTGGATAAGAAGTTGGGTAATACCCGAGAAATACCAGAAAAACAGGAATAACCAGCCAAGGCCGGCCCAATCAAAGCCTTTCGCAGTCGTCGTGCTGCGTTTGAACATCGCCATCCAGCGCCCCATCAGAAAAAGATTGTCGCGCACAGGCGCGCAACATCGGGCCGCCCAGGAAGTGAGCGGCATCGCGGAACGGGAGTATCAAGAGGGGAATGTGAAAACTTCGTGAGTTTTCTGTAGGTATTGCCTTACAACGCGTTCGGCCCGGGCTTCAGCACAGGGCTGGCTTGGCATCCGACGGTTGATCGAGCTGGGCTTGAAGGTGCAAGCGCAGGCGCAGGACTTCCTGTTGCAACTGATCGCGCTCGTCTTTCAACTGGCGCAGTTCATCGCGACGGATGGTGACGTAGAGGGTCTGTGGCGGACGGGTCATCTGTGCAGTGCTCATTGCTTACCTCGCAAATAGCCGGTAGATCGCGGTGCCAAAACAGGTTTTTGGCAACAGTCGGAAGCAAGTTTGAATTCTTTTTCGCAGCAAGGGAACTTTTTTATTTTTGGTGGTCGTGTGACTTTTGTCGGGGTGATGGTGAAACGATGGCCACTTTTTTGTCATGAAACTACATGGATCCGCTCTGGACTAACCCTCATTAGCCTCATTGCGCTATAAACTATGTCACACATTTTTTAGAAGTTAGGAGCATCAGCACATGCAACTGGGGATTATCGGACTAGGCCGCATGGGCGGTAACATTGCGCGGCGCCTGATGCTCAATGGGCATACCACCGTTGTATACGACCGTAACGAAGCCTTCGTCAAAGCCCTGAGCGAGGAGGGCGCCACCGGCGTCGCCGACTTGAAAGCGCTGGTGGCCGGCCTGCAAAAGCCCCGTGCTGTCTGGGTCATGTTGCCAGCGGGCGCGCCCACCGAAGACACCATCAACGCATTGAGCGAACTGCTGGAAGACGGCGATGTGATCATCGACGGCGGCAACACCAACTACAAGGACGACGTGCGTCGCGGCAAAGCCCTGGCTGAAAAGGGCCTGCACTATGTGGACGTGGGCACCTCGGGCGGCGTCTGGGGCCTGGAGCGTGGCTATTGCATGATGATCGGTGGCGACACCGAGACCGTGAATCGTCTCGACCCGATCTTCAAAAGCCTGGCGCCGGGCCTGGGTAACATCCCGCGCACCAAGGACCGTTCGGCCTCTGCCGACCCACGTGCTGAGCAGGGCTACATTCACGCCGGCCCAGCGGGTTCGGGGCACTTCGTCAAGATGATCCACAACGGCATCGAGTACGGAATGATGCAGGCGTTTGCCGAAGGTTTTGACATCCTCAAGACCAAGAACTCGGAAAACCTGCCGCAAGACCAACGCTTTGACCTCAACGTTGGCGACATCGCCGAAGTCTGGCGTCGTGGCAGCGTGGTGTCGTCCTGGCTGCTGGACCTGACCGCCGACGCCCTGGCCACCGACCCGAAACTCGACGGCTACTCGGGCTCCGTGGCCGACAGCGGTGAAGGCCGTTGGACCATTGAAGCAGCCATGGAGCAGGCCGTGCCGGTTCCGGTGTTGTCGACCTCGCTGTTCGCGCGTTTCCGTTCCCGCCAGCAGAGCACCTACGGTGACAAAATGCTGTCTGCCATGCGCTTCGGCTTTGGCGGCCATGTGGAGACTTCCAAAAAATGACCGCCAACGGCAAGAAACCCACGGCCGAACCCGCTCCACCCACCACGTTGTTTCTGTTTGGCGCCCATGGCGACCTGGTCAAGCGCCTGCTCATGCCGGCGCTGTACAACCTGAGCCGCGACGGGTTGCTGGGTGATGGCCTGCGTATCGTCGGCGTTGATCACAACGCCATCAGCGATGCGGACTTTGCCAAGAAACTCGAGGACTTCATTCGTACCGAGGCCTCCAGCAAGGTCAGGGGCAATGCTGAGAACGCCCTCGACCCCGCGTTGTGGGCGCAATTGGCCAAGGGCATCAGCTACGTCGAGGGCGATTTCCTCGACGACAGCACCTATGCCGATATCGCCAGCAAGATCGCTGACAGCGGCACCGCCAATGCGGTGTTCTACCTGGCCACCGCTCCGCGCTTTTTCAGTGAAGTGGTGCAGCGCCTGGGCAGTGCCGGTTTGTTGAATGAAACCGACGATGGCTTTCGGCGCGTGGTGATCGAGAAACCGTTCGGCTCCGACCTGGCTACCGCCGAGGCGCTCAACGCCTGCCTGCTCAAGGTGATGAGCGAGAAGCAGATCTACCGCATCGACCACTACCTGGGCAAGGAGACGGTGCAGAACATCCTGGTCAGCCGTTTCTCCAACGTGCTGTTCGAAGCGTTCTGGAACAACCACTACATCGATCACGTGCAAATTACTGCTGCTGAAACCGTCGGCGTTGAAACCCGGGGCAACTTCTTCGAGAAGACCGGCACACTGCGGGACATGGTGCCCAACCACCTATTCCAGCTGCTGGCGATGGTCGCCATGGAGCCGCCGGCAGCCTTTGGTGCCGACGCGGTGCGGGGTGAGAAGGCCAAAGTGGTCGGTGCGATCCGCCCCTGGTCGCTGGAAGATGCGCGGGCCAACTCGGTGCGCGGCCAATACACCGCCGGAGAAATTGCCGGCAAGCCATTGCCCGGCTATCGCGAAGAAGCCAACGTCGCGCCGGACAGCAGCACCGAGACGTTCGTCGCGCTCAAAGTGATGATTGATAACTGGCGCTGGGTCGGTGTGCCGTTTTACCTGCGTACCGGCAAGCGCATGAGCATCCGCGACACCGAGATCGTGATCTGCTTCAAGCAGGCGCCTTATGCGCAATTTCGCGATACCGAAGTCGATGAGCTCAAGCCCACTTACCTGAAGATCCAGATCCAGCCGAACGAAGGCATGTGGTTCGACCTGTTGGCTAAGCAGCCGGGGCCGACTCTGGAGATGGCCAATATCGAATTGGGCTTTGACTACAAGGACTTCTTCGAGATGCAACCGTCGACGGGTTACGAAACCCTGATCTACGACTGCATGACCGGCGACCAGACCCTGTTCCAGCGTGCAGATAACATCGAGAACGGTTGGCGTGCGGTGCAGCCATTCCTGGATGCGTGGAAGCAAGATGATGGTATCCAGGCTTACAAGGCTGGTGAGGATGGCCCAGCGGCGGCCGATGCCTTGCTGGCCCGCGATGGCCGCGCTTGGCATAGCCTCGGATGAGTGACGCGACGATTCATCCCATCCGGTTTGTCCTCAGTGATGTGGACGGGACGCTATTGCATCCCGACCACAGCCTCAGCCAACGCACCGCCGATGCCATTCGCGCGATGCGCGAGGCCGGGGTACTTTTCAGCCTGGCCAGCGGGCGTCCGCCCAAGGCCATGCGGCATTTGATCGAGACCTTTGGCATCGATGTGCCGGTGGCCGGCTTTAATGGCGGTACGTTGGTCAACCCGGATGGCAGCATCCTGGTTGCTCATCATCTGCCGGCGGAAGCGGCGCTGATCACCCTGGCGCTGTTTTCGGCCGAGCCGGACGTGGAAGTCTGGGTATTTGCCGATGGCGACTGGCTGCGCCGTGATCCGCCCGGGCCCATGGTGCAGCGCGAAGCCGATGGCTTGGGCTATGGGCCGGTGGTGGTGGAGAGTTTCGAGCCCTATCTGGACCGGGTCGACAAGATCGTCGCCGCCACCAACAACACCCAGTTGTTGGTGGAGCTGGAGGCACAATTGCAGCCGAAAGTGCAGGGGTTGGCCCAGGTGTCGCGTTCGCAGCCGGTGTACCTGGACGTGACAGCGATGCTGGCCAACAAAGGCGAAGCCTTGAAAACCCTGGCCGAGCATCTGGGCGTGCCGCTTGCGCAAACGGCCGCGATTGGCGACGGTGGCAATGACCCGGCGATGTTTCATGTGGCGGGTTTGTCGATTGCCATGGGCCAGGCCGAAGAAACCGTCAAGCGCCAGGCCAACGTGGTCACCGGCAGCAATGTCGAGGACGGCGCTGCCGAGGCGTTCGAGCGCTTTATTCTCGCCGCACGTTAAGCGTCGAAGTGTGGCTGCACAACTTCCAGCTCAAGTTTTACTTGGGCTGGAAGTTGCTGCATGCAATTACTTCGGCATTGCCCAGTGTTGCAACTGGTGGCCATCTTTATCGAGCTCGGCGCGGGCCTGCAATAACAGGTTTTCAAGTTGGGCCGGGTCGGTATACGCAGTGGAGGACAGCTGTTTGCTGCCGATGCGGGTATTGGTACGGTCGATGACGCTCAGGCTGAGGGCGCCAACGCCATCGTGCCAGGCCACGCACTGAAAGGGCTGGAAAGCACGGTCTGCAATCAAAAGAGCTTCGTTGATGCGCAGCGGAGCGTTCATTTGGGTCTTCTCTCTGTATGCCCATTCAAGTGAGTACCGGCGGTTGGGCTGACCGTGCGGTGGGTTACTTGTACTGATGCACGATGGTGGGGTGCGGGTCACATGCTAGGGCAAGAAATTTTAACTTTCCCTGATTGACGTCATGTAAGCGGCTGTTTTGAAAGCGCCATAAGCCTTTCACTGGCGAGCAACTTCTGGCGTGCTACGAAACAGGCATGGCTTTTTGCCCACACTTATAGCGAAATGGTACAAGGTAAGCGTCAAGATCTTGCTAGGGTTACCAACAGTCGCCACAAACTGTTGTTTCTAAATAACTTTAACAATATTGGCGCCAAGGAATAGTCATGATTGCGACACCCGCCCAACGCCGCTTATTGGTGGTCGACCCCTGTGACGACTGCCACGGGCTACTACCCGGGTTACGCACTGCCGGCTGGGAAGTAGACAGCTGTGCCTTGGAGGCTGTGGGGGAGCGCTCCTGCGATGTGGGCCTGCTGCGCTTGCAGCGGGATCACCTGGAGCGCCCCGAAGCGGTCAAGGAGTTGATTGGTCGCAGTGGCACCGAGTGGATCGCCGTGCTCAGCCAGGATGTGCTGCGCTTGCAGAATGTCGGCGATTTTGTCTGCGAATGGTTTTTCGACTTCCATACCTTGCCCTTCGATGTGTCCCGGGTGCAGGTGACCCTGGGTCGCGCGTTCGGCATGGCGCGCCTGCGCGGCAAGGGCTACGCCCCGGTGGATGAGCCCCACGAGTTGCTGGGCGAGAGCCGCCCCATTCGTGAGCTGCGCAAATTGTTGTCCAAGTTGGCGCCCACGGAGTCCCCAGTGTTGATCCGCGGTGACAGCGGAACGGGCAAAGAGCTGGTGGCCAAGACCTTGCATCGCCAATCCCAGCGGCATGCCAAACCCTTTGTTGCGATCAATTGCGGGGCCATCCCTGAACACCTGATCCAGTCCGAGCTGTTTGGCCACGAAAAAGGCGCGTTTACCGGCGCACATCAGCGCAAGATCGGGCGTATTGAAGCGGCCAACGGCGGCACCCTGTTCCTCGATGAAATCGGCGACCTGCCGATGGAGCTGCAAGCCAACCTGTTGCGCTTTCTTCAAGAAAAACACATCGAACGCGTTGGCGGCAGCCAGCCGATCCCGGTGGATGTACGGGTGTTGGCCGCCACCCACGTCAACCTTGAGGCTGCGGTGGAGAAGGGCGCTTTTCGCGAAGACCTGTATTACCGTCTGAATGTGCTGCAAGTGGTCACCGCGCCGTTGCGCGAACGCCATGGCGACGTGGCGATGCTGGCCAACCACTTTTCACGTTTCTACAGCCAGGAAACCGGGCGGCGCCCGCGCAGTTTTAGCGAAGAGGCCTTGGTGGCGATGGGGCAACACCCGTGGCCGGGCAATGTGCGTGAACTGGCCAACCGCGTGCGCCGCGGCCTGGTGCTGGCCGAAGGGCGGCAGATCGAAGCGGTTGACCTGGGGCTGCAAGGCCAACAAGTCATGTCGGCGCCGATGGCGACATTGGAAGACTATAAACACCGCGCCGAACGTCAGGCGCTGTGCGATGTGCTCAACCGGCACAGCGACAACCTCAGTGTCGCCGCCCGCGTGCTAGGGATTTCCCGGCCGACGTTCTACCGGTTGCTGCACAAACACCAGATCCGCTAGGGCCGATAGCGCCCCAAGGCCCTCTGTAGGAGCGAGCTTGCTCGCGAAAAACGTCAACGATAACGCGTGCTTCCTGAATGAACGCGGCGCCTATGAGTTTTTCGCGAGCAAGCTCGCTCCTACATTTTTTTGCGTTCGCCTCTCGATCAGAAGTAATACGGGAATTTCAGGCTGAACGTAAAGTCCGGCGCATCATCGGTCATGCCAATCGCCAGGTTCGGCACGATGGTCAGGTTATCCGAAGCAGCAATCGTCATCCCCACGTTGAAATAGCCAGCGTTGGCATCGCTGGACACCACCGACTGCCAATCGCCGCCATCCGGCTTGAGCTTGCTCTTGCGCTGCACCAGGTCGGAAACCGAGAACGACATGCTCATCTTCTCGTTCAGGGCAAAGGCGACGCCGACCCCGAACTGGAAGCTGTCGCCCAGGCGTACCTTGCCTCCCACCTTCTGATTGACTTGACTGCTGATGTCATCGAAAGAGTCTTCAAAGTTATGGGTGTACGACAACGAACCGAACAGCACGGCCGGGTCGAAGGTCTTGACCAGGGAGATGCCCGGTGTGACCGACCAGACCCCGTTGCCCGTAGGCAGGCTTTCGGGCACGTAGAGGTTGTCGTTGTTCGGTTGCTGGACCAATTTGATGCCGAAGGGCTCCTTGCCGGTCGGTGCCTTGACGCGCACCGACACCACCGCATCCGGCAAGGTCGAGGTTTCGTCGAGGAACTTGTACGCCACCCCAAAGTTGACATCGCCGATGGTCGGGTCGCGGGTCACGGAGCCTTCGGAGGTGGCGGTGGCGTCGTTGCCGGCGCCCCCCGACTGGTAGGTGGACTCGCGGTACACCACCGGCACGTTCAGGTCGAACTGCCAGCGGTTGTCGACGTTGTAGCGCCCGGTGAGGTCCAGGGTCCAGCTGTCGGACTTGATCCGGTCCAGGTTGATGTTGCCCAGGAAAATCGAGTCCAGCGCCAGGAAACCATTGAGTGTCAACTGGCGCGCGTCATAACGGGCATAGGTGATGCCGGTTTCCACGCTGAACTTGCCATTGCCGAAAAAGCCGCTGGCCTCGTTGTACAGGTTGCTCACACTTTGCGCAGGGGCCGAGTCGTCCTTGAGAGCCTGGCCGTAGGAGCTGCCACCCCCGCCAGCGCCACCAGATGCCGCGGCGGCGCCCGTACCGCTAGCCGCGACAGTGTTAGCGCCGTTCTTGAAGTCGGCCGGTGATTTGGCCAGGCGCCTGGGGGCGGGCGTCGCCGGTTGGTCCTCGACCTGACGCACACGTTGCTCCAGCACGGCCAGGGCTTTTTGCTGCACGTCGTAGCGTTGCTTGAGTTCCAGGAGTTCCTTCTTCAGGGTTTCGATGTCAGCGTCTGGCGCGGCATACAGCACGGATGCGGGCAAGAGCGTACTCAAACAAATCACCGCACGTAGCGATAACGATCGATGCATGAAATAAGCCGTCCTTTTCTAATGCGAAAGTGTCGAGGGTCAGCGTAGTTCAATAACCGAGCGTGCGTAGGCCTTTGAGTTGATCCAGGTTGCAGTTCAACGCGGCGTTGTTCAGCCCGTTATTGTTCATCACGACATTGATCTGAGTGATGTTTCTGACAAGGTTGCTATCGCCGGTCAATACCGTGCCCTGCAGCACATTCCCCGCGCCGATCTGTTGCAGGCTGTTGCCCTGGTTGTGATTGGCCTGGATGGCCATCTGCACGCCGCCACTGTTGGCCGATACGCTGACACGGCCCGCGGCGCTGTCCCCTGTCACTGTGCCGCCTGCCACAAGCACCTGGCCGGACTGCAGGTTATTGGCGGGGGTAACTCCATTTTCGACGTTGATGCCCACATTGTTGTAGGCGGCGTTGCCATCGCCGGCGGTGCGTACACTTTGGGTCACGCCCTGGCCGCTTCCGAGGCCGGCACCACCGACCACATTTCCGGTGCCTGTGTTGGGGCGCGTGCCGGTACCGGTCGAGCCGGTGGTTTGCACGTAGAACTGTGGCGTAATGGTGGTCTTGTCGATCTGCATGTTGGCCGTGCCGGTGATGTTGTCACCGACGGCATTGGTCCAGGTGCTGCTCATGACAATGCCAAAGCTGATGATGCGCCCCGGCATCACGTAACGGCCACGCAGCTCGGCCATTTCGGCGTCCTTGAGTTCGATGGGCTTGAACCCCGAGGACGCATAAGCAGGCATTGAGGCGGCCAGACACAAGACCGTCAGCCAACGGGAAGTGTTCATCTGCTGCTCCTGGGGCGTCCTGCCCCTTATTGCGCTTCTAGAAGAAGTCGCTCTGGATAAAACCGAAATCCATCAGCTCGGCATCGCCCACAGGCCGGAACTCATTCATCTGGCTCTTGGCGGTCAGCGGCAGGGGCGGGTCGAGCAACACGTTGGCCTTGTCGTAACCCTCGCCCAGTACGGCGAAGACAATGCCATTCCAGCCTTTGACGAAATCGTCATGGGAATAGCGCTTGTGGCCCAATACGGGGTCGCCGATGTACACCCAGTCCTTGTCGGCCCGTTGCAACACCACGAAGTGCTTGTAGCCGCGGATTTCCAGCAGCACCACCACGGGGATTTTCACGGTCAGCAGGGTCTCGGGCGCGATCTTGTAGCCCCGGGCACGCATGCCGATGCTTTCGAGGTAGCGCTTCATGTCCAGCATGGAAAAACCCTGGGTTCGTACCAGGTCCTGGTCGGCGGTGACCAGCATGCCTTTGATGATGTGTGCTTCGTCGACGTCCAGCCAATAGGCCTGGCGCAGGATGGTGGCGAGTGCCGCGGCACCGCAGCTGAAATCGGTTTTCTGTTCCACCAGGTTGGCGAACCGGCGCTCGCGAATACTCTCGACCTTCTTGAAAATCACCGCACCGCCGGGCATGGCGGAGATTGCCATGGTGCCTGCCCAGGTCGTGCCGGTGAGCAACATCAAGAGGGTAAGGGTCGCGATACGCATGATCGAATGACCTGTTGGACACTGGAATAAAAAAAGGGCCTTGTCGCCAAGGCCCCGTTGAATCAGAAGCGCACACCGCTGGCGCAGACGCTGCAACCTTGGCCGATCGACAGGCTGTTGCTGCCTTGGTTGCCCGCACCGGATTGCAGGTTGACACCTACGTTGCCGGAGTTGCGGTTAACCGAGTTGTCGAGGCTTGCGTTGTTGGACACGTACTGAGGCTTGCCATAACCATGGCTGCTGGCGGCCGTGTTCAGGTAGCTGTTGTTGAGCGAATTCTGCTCGGTGTTGGAAGCCGCTGCGATGTTCTTGCCGTCAGCGGTGGTGATGGCCAGGTTGTTTTTACCCTGGTTGCCCTGGCCGGCCTGGCCGTTGTAACCCACGTTGCCCGAGTTGCCGGTGATGGAACCGTCCAGAGAGGCGTTGTTTTGCGTGCCTTTGTTGACGAAGTTGTTATGCGAGCTGCCTTGGTCGACATCGATCACTGCAAACACGGTGGCGAAGTCGCCTTTGGCACTGGAGATGGCGCCGGCGTTGTCAGCCTGGTTGCCGGAACCTGATTGTGCGTTGACCCCGACATTACCGCTGTTGCTATTTACCGAGTTGTCGGCTGACGCGTTGTTCTCGGTGTTGGTGTCGTCGAATTTGTTGTGTGAGCTTTTTTGTACGTCAGTGACCACAGCGGCCACAGTACCGGTAGGTTGTGGGGTTGGATGCCAGCCACCCGCTTGAGCAGCAGCAGCCATGAGTGCGGCGAGAGCGAAAACCATTGGTTTCAGAGCCATTTGAGGTTTCATGGTGTTTCTCCTTGCTTCTAATTAGTTGGTTAAGTGTTGGTACGGTCTAACGAACGTCTACCAAGCGGTTACTTGATAGTGATGCCCAGGGTGTTAGCCACTCGGTTCCCCACCCCGGCACTCTGGTTCACCTGTGTCACTCCTCGGCTGCCGGTGAAGGCCTGGTCGCTGGTCACGACCTGGCGGCTGCCAGTGGTGGGGGTGAGCCCTGAGTCGGTTGTCAGCGTCGTCGTGTTCTGTTGCAACAGGACGCTGTCATCGATGCTCTGCGGGCCAGGGTTGAGGCTGATCCGCACAGCGTTGATGGATTGGTTATTAGCCCCGGCAGACTGGTTGATGCCCAGCACACCGTTGCCACTGCTGAATGAGTTGCCCTGGATCGCGGCCTTAGCGTTCAGGGACGGGTCGACCTTGCCGTCGACGCGCTGGATGTCGACGTTGGTGGCCTGGCCACCGAGCGCGATGGCGCGGCTGTTGGACATTTGTTGCCCCGTGCCGGCGGCCTGGTTGATCGACAGCACACCGTCGTATTGCTGGCCGCTGTGGTTGATCACGGCGCTGTTGTCGGCCATTGCCGAGGCGCTGCCCAGCAGGGCAAGTACTAACAGGGCGCGCTTCATCACTTGCCCCCCATCATGCTGCCGAGGTTGTTCAACGGCGCCATGCCACGCTGGACCGAGTCGCTGATCTGCCCGCCCATGCTGCTGCCGCTGCCCGCACCATGGCCTGCCGCTGCGCCAGCGCCAAGTGTCGACATGCTGTTTTGGGTGGCGCCCAGGCCCGACAAGCTGCCGTTGGGCTGCAGGGAGCGGGCGAGGCTGGAACCACTGCTGATGCCGCCGATGTCCCTGTCACTGAGTTCGCCGGTCAGGGCGCTGTTGATCTCTTTGCTGGGGTTGGCGTTGGCGGTATTGGGGTAGGGGTCGGGCAGGGAGGTGCGCCCGTACATGTGGCCCTGCACCGTACGCCCGGTCACGATCACACCGTCACCTGCCTGGCTCGTCAGGCTGACACCTGCACTGAGCACGCAACTGATCAGCAGTACGTTTATCGACGAGGCGTGTGTGAATGTGTTCACGGCGGCAGTCCTTATTCTTAACGCTGACCCTAAACAGCGTTGTCAGGGAAAGAGCAGAAGGCGTGCCGCTTTTTATTAGATGTTGATATTCAAGGGGTTGGGCTTAAGTCGAGGCAAAGTGATGGCAACCCTGTTTCAGGTTTGAAACAGTCGTGGCCGCTTGAGATATGCCTGTGCTCACCTCACGCTGTCTCAGCGATGTAACACTGCCTGTGACAGAACCATGAATCCGCACACGGCGGGCGATGCAGGTGAGGGAGGTGTTTCAAAAATGGACACCCGCGGCCCAAACGTACCGCTTCGTGGAAGCGGGCTCAGCCCTTGGGGGTTTTACGCGGAATGGAATTGAGCACGGGGTTGCCGTCCTGGTTTTGGGTCAGGTAGACCGGCAACACCTTGGGCAGGGAGGGCACGAGGTTGTTGACCTCGTTGATATTGTAGATACCGCCGATGCGAATCGCTCCGGTACTGGCGTCTGCGAGCATCACCGGCTTTTTCAGGTAGCGGTTGATCAGGGGCAAGGCGTCCGTGAGGGTCAGGTTGTCGAGCACCAGCTTGCCCTGGCGCCATGCCAGCGCGGTGTCATCGGGATTAATAGCGGCGACCTGCGGGGTGGCGTCACCCTGGCGGAAACTGGCTTGCATGCCTGGGCTAAGCGGCACACTGGCATGCTCGCCGTCGCTGGAGATCTGCACCGAGCCCTCCAGTAACATCACCCGCACCTGATCTTCATATTCCCAGACATTGAACTGCGTGCCGGTCACTCGCACCTGGCCTTCGCCGGCCCGCACGATAAACGGGTGGTTACTGTCGTGGGTGACGTTGAAGAACGCTTCGCCCTTTTTCAGGGTGACACGGCGCTGGTCCTTGTAATGGCTGTAGACCAACTCGGTGCCCAGGTTCAAATCCACTTGGCTGCCATCGCCCAGGGTGACTTTTTTCAAGCCATTGGCTGCTTCGAACCGTTCATATGAGCTGGGCAACCAGCCCGCTTCCCAGCCGGTGAAGGCAGCAAGCGGCAATGCCGCCAGGCACACCGCTGCGGCCACCGCGTAGGTGCGCATGCGGCTGCGCGGCTTCTTGAGGGGGACCACCACCGCCTCAGGCTTGTCGCGGGGCAGATGATCGGCCACGTCCCAGATCTCAAGCATGGCCGCATATTCGAAGGCGTGCAGCGGATGGGCATCGTGCCACTGGGTAAAAGCCTGACGTTCGCCCGCCGTGCAATCTGCAGCATGCAGGCGCATGCACCAATGCGCGGCGGCGTCGGTGATGGCGTCATATTCGGTTTCTGAAAGGGGCTTTTCGCTCATTAACTCATCCTGATTTCCCACATTCTAACCTCCCAAGGTGGACGGCGAGAACCGCCATCATGGCGATTGCACATCAATTGGAACTTATTCTTGTTTGCGTGCGCCTAAAAAATCAGGAATTAACCTGTCGTCCACTATGGAGTACGAAAATGTTGAAGAAAACCTTGATCGCCCTGTGTGCTACTTCCGCGCTATTGAGCGCTGGCGCCGCCATGGCCGACAAGCCGGGTGCAGGCTGGATCACCATTGAGAAAGCCATCGAGGTGGCGAAAACCAAGGCCGGCTACATTGAGGTCTACGCCGCTGAAGCGGATGACAATGGCTATTGGGAAGTCAAAGGCCGCAAGTCCGATGGCATCGTGTATGAGGCGCGCATCGACGGCGCTTCCGGCAACGTGCTGCGTGACCAGAAAGACTGATTGACCCGCTGGGGGCCTGCTCAGGCCCCCACATCAGAAGAGAGACCACCGACGCTCTGCGTCGAGTGAGTAGACGTGCATCTCTGGCCGGCAGGCGCAATTCTGCAAGTTGACAGCGGGCGTCGTGCGTGGTGTCTAATCGATTGTCTGGATCTCCATTCGTTGCCCCTTCCAATCATAAAAACGGAGCTTCAAATGTCTGCGCAGTCTCCGACCGTTTCAACGTCCATCGACTTCAAAGAGCTTGTGGCATTGCTGCAACAGGTTTTCGTCAAGCACGGCACCTCGCATGAGGTGGCTGGCGTACTCGCCCATAATTGCGCCAGTGCTGAACGCGATGGTGCGCACAGCCATGGTGTGTTCCGTATTCCCGGCTACGTGTCCACCCTCAACAGCGGCTGGGTAAATGGCAAGGCTGTGCCGGTGGTTGAGGACGTGGCCTCGGGATTTTTGCGTGTGGATGCCGATAACGGCTTTGCCCAGCCGGCACTGGCGGCGGCGCGCAGCCTCTTGGTGCAGAAGGCGCGCAGCGCCGGGATCGCCTTGCTGGCTATTCGTAACTCTCACCACTTTGCCGCGCTGTGGCCGGATGTAGAGCCCTTTGCCGAGGAGGGGCTGGTGGCCCTGAGCGTGGTCAATAGCATGACGTGCGTGGTGCCCCATGGCGCCGATCGCCCGCTGTTCGGCACTAATCCGATTGCGTTTGCCGCCCCCCGGGCCGATGGGTTCCCTATCGTGTTTGACCTGGCCACCAGCGCCATTGCCCATGGCGATGTGCAGATAGCCGCCCGCAACGGTGAGCGCGTGCCCTTGGGCACCGGTGTTGACAGCCTGGGCCAGCCGACCCAGGACCCCAAGGCCATCCTTGAAGGCGGCGCGTTGCTGCCGTTCGGTGGGCACAAGGGCTCGGCGTTGTCGATGATGGTCGAACTGCTGGCGGCGGCCTTGACCGGCGGCAATTTTTCCTTTGAATTCGACTGGGCCAATCATCCTGGCGCTCGGACACCTTGGACCGGCCAGTTGCTTATTGTGATCGATCCAGCCAAAACTGCCGGGCAAAGCTTCGCCGAGCGCAGCCAGGAACTGGTGCGGCAGATGCATGCGGTGGGGCTGCGGCGGTTGCCGGGGGATAGACGCCATCGCGCACGGGCGAAGTCGTTGCAGGAGGGGATTGTGTTGGACTTGACAGTTCTGCAGCAGTTGCGCGAACTGGCGGAGTGAAATAATGGCGTGGCAGCGGTGCACCGCTGCCACGCCATGGATCAGTTACGGCGACCCAGCAACAGGCCAACCACCAGGCCAAAGCCTGCGGAAATGGCCACGGTCTGCCATGGGTGCCCACCGATGTAAGTCTCGGTGGCATCCACGACCGGCTTGCTGCGTTCACGTACGTTGGACACCGATTCCAGGGCTTGCTTGAGTTTGATGGCAACCTGCTCGCGCAGAGTTTCACCTTCCTCGCCCACCAGGGATGCGCTGCTTTTGAGCAGTTTGTCCGATTCTTCGATCAACGCGCTCAGTTCGCTGAACGCTTGGTCCTTGATTTGATCTTCGACAGCTTGGGCGGCGGTTTTGCGGGCCATTGAGTGACTCCTTGCAGGTGGATGTGGCAGTGAACAATGGAGTATCGGGCGGTGGCAAAAGTTGCAGTTTTTTTGCCGGGGCACTCATCCGAGGCAAAATCCGGATCGGGAACTTTGGACCTACAGTGTAAGATGTCACCTATTTGTGCAGCAGGTAATTCAACATGAGCTTCAATCTCGCCAACAAGACCCTCGCCGAACGCGCCGAGCTGGAAGATGAAAAGTCGCGCCTCTACGACCTGTGGCAAACCAACCTGGGCAAGGCCAAGGGCGAAGCCGCGCGGTTGTTCGGTGAGCGCGCCAAGCGCAAGGGCAAGTGGGCCGAATGGGTGCGTGCCGAACTCGACGGCATGTCGCCGCCGGAGTTTTCCAACATGGTACGCAGTGAAGTCAATAAGCTGATGGCGGCGGCGAAGTAAAGCACGCCACAATCGCTTCGCGCACCTTGAGCAGCAACGGGTCCAGCTGAGCCTGGGTACGCCAGCCCAACTCCACCGGGTAATGCGGCAGCGCCAGCGGGCAGGGCAGCACGCGCAGGCCGGTCATTTGCGCAATGGCGTGGGCCGCATGCCCGGGAATGGTTGCTACTGCGGTACCGCCTTTGAGCAGATACGGCAGCGCGGCGAAGTGGCTGGTGGACGCACACACGTGGCGGCGCAGCCCGTGCGCCGCCAAGCCTTCATCGGTAATGCCGATAAACCCACCTGACGACACCAGCACATGCTCGCGAGTGACAAACCCCTGCAGGTCGATAGTCTCCTGGCCCGGCGCCAGGCTATGGGGGTCTACCAGGCAACGATAGTCACCTTCCCCCAGCACCTGTCGGCTCAGCCTGCGCTCGGTAAAACCGCCCGCGGTAATGGCCAGGTCCAGCGTGCGGTCGAGCAGGGCGGCGGCGACGATCTGGCTGTAGGTCTGGCGAAAGATCACCCGTAGCTTGGGCAGGCGCAGTGCGATGGCCTCCATCAGGCTTCGGCCATAGGCAATCTCGAAGTCATCCGACAGCCCCAGCACCACCGAGCGCCCCTCGTAGTGCAGGTTTTGCGGGCTGATCATCGCCAGGCTCTGGCGGCAGCGATCCAATGCCTCACTGATCACCGGTTTCAACTGGTTGGCCCGCAATGTCGGTGCCAGGCCGCGGCCGGTGCGCACGAACAAAGGGTCGCCGTACAGCTCACGCAAGCGCCGCAAGCCCGCGCTGATCGCCGACTGCGTCACACCCAGGCGCAGCGCCGCACGGCTGGCACTGGACTCGTCGTGCAGGGCTTCGAAGGTTTTGAGCAGGTTCAGGTCAACCTGGGCGATATTCATTTGGCTCATATCATTTAGCACTGAGGTGGGCTTTATTCATGATCGAGTCTGGCCGGAGAATGGGCAACCCCTATCTATCGGAGTGAGCCTGATGCCTGTATCGACTGTCGCAGCCCTGCAAATCGGCGCCTTGCCTGGCGGCAAGGCTGACACCCTGGCGCAGATCCTGGCCTATGAGGATCAAATCCAGCGCAGTGGCGCGCACTTGGTGGTTATGCCCGAGGCGTTGCTGGGCGGCTATCCCAAGGGCGAAAGCTTTGGCACGCAATTGGGGTATCGCCTGCCCGAAGGCCGGGAAGCCTTTGCGCGGTATTTTGCCAATGCCATCGACGTACCGGGGCCAGAGACCGAGGCGCTGGCCGGGTTGTCGGCGCGTACCGGTGCCAGCCTGGTGCTGGGCGTGATCGAACGCAGTGGCAGCACGCTGTACTGCACGGTGTTGTATTTCGAACCCTCGGGCGGCCTGGTGGCCAAGCACCGCAAACTGATGCCGACCGGCACCGAGCGGCTGATCTGGGGCACGGGCGACGGTTCGACCCTGCCGGTGATCGACACCGCAGTGGGGCGTATCGGCGGCGCGGTGTGCTGGGAAAACATGATGCCGTTGTTGCGCACCGCGATGTACGCCAAGGGCGTTCAGGTGTGGTGTGCGCCCACCGTGGACGAGCGCGACATGTGGCAGGTGAGCATGCGCCATATTGCCCATGAAGGGCGTTGCTTTGTGGTCAGTGCCTGCCAGGTGCAGACATCGCCCGAGGCCTTGGGTGTGGAGGTTGCCAATTGGCCGGTGGACCGTCCGTTGATTGCCGGCGGCAGCGTGATCGTCGGGCCCATGGGCGACATTTTGGCGGGGCCATTGGTGGGTGAGGCGGGTTTGTTGACGGCGCAGATCAATACCGATGATCTGGTGCGGGCACGCTACGACTACGACGTAGTGGGGCATTACGCCCGGCCGGATATTTTTGAATTGACGGTGGACGAGCGCGCCAAGCCAGGCGTTCGCTATATCTCTGACTAAACGCAATCAACCTGTGGGAGCTGGCTTGCCTGCGATAGCGGCGTGTCATTCAATTCATCTGTTACTGACGCACCGCCATCGCAGGCAAGCCAGCTCCCACACTAGGTTCCGTTCGCCCACTCTGCGCGGGTGATCACCCAGAGTTCCCGAGGGAAAGTGTCGGTTGGAGGCTGATTACCAAGTGGCGGTGTTCGGCAAGTCCAGGGTGCCACGCTCTACAAAACGCATGGTGCCAAACAAGCCCCCCGCCAGTTTGCCGCGCAGCACGTAGGGCAGGTTGTTCAGGCTTTGGGTCTGGCTCAGGCCCAGGGTCTGGCGCAACACCGAAAACGCCGAAACGCTGACCGGCACCATCAGCACGGTTTCAGAAAAACGTGGGATGCTGCCAGCCTGATCGCTGACGCCAGAAGCGAGTGGCCGGCCATTCACCTCCAGGTCCAGCGCCACGCCGTTGTAGTCGATTGCCGCTTCATTGGGGTTTTGCACCCGCAGCTTCACGGCAAAGCGCACTTCCAGGTCCTGGCTTTGCAGCGGCTCGATGCCCACCACATTGATGTTCACCGGGTCACGGTTGGGGAACAGTGCGCACGCGCTCAAGCTCAGCAGCAACAGCGATAGAACCATGAGCTTGCGCATAGAGAAATGCTCCTACTTTGGGGTGACGTCCGGGTCCTGCATGACCTTGAGGGTAGAGGACTCCGGCTCGAATTCATCT
This sequence comes from Pseudomonas sp. AM4(2022), assembly GCF_036346515.1. NCBI lineage: Bacteria > Pseudomonadati > Pseudomonadota > Gammaproteobacteria > Pseudomonadales > Pseudomonadaceae > Pseudomonas > Pseudomonas sp. AM4(2022). Next base: position 25,361 of record NZ_JAOTNW010000014.1, on the reverse strand, counting down.
TCTTCCAACTCTATGAACTCTTCGGGCAGGAAAATGTTCAGCAGGATTGCACAGAATGCGCCCACGGTGATCGGCGATTCGAAGATGTTGTGCAGCGCCTTGGGCAGCTCGCGCAGCACTTCCGGCACCGCGGCGACGCCCAGGCCCATGCCGAGGGAGATCGCCACGATCAGCACATTACGCCGATGCAGGCCCGCTTCAGCGAGGATCTTGATGCCGGCCACGGCCACGGTGCCGAACATGATCAGGGTCGCGCCACCCAATACGGGCTTGGGCATCAGTTGCAGCACCGCGCCGATCATCGGGAACAGCCCCAGCAGCACCAGCAGGCCAGCAATGAAGTACGCCACGTAGCGGCTGGCCACGCCGGTCAATTGAATCACGCCGTTGTTCTGGGCAAAGGTCACCATCGGCAGGCTGTTGAAGGTGGCGGCCATTGCAGAGTTGAGACCGTCGGCCAGCAGGCCGGACTTGATGCGCTTGATATACAGCGGGCCCTTGACCGGTTGCTGGGAAATCATCGAGTTGGCGGTCAGGTCACCGGCGGCTTCCAGGGGCGAAATCAGGAAGATCACCGCCACCGGGATAAACGCTACCCAATCGAACGAGAAACCGTACTTGAACGGCACGGGCACGCTGATCAGCGGCACTTGGGGCAGGGCGGCCATGTCGACGCGGCCCAGCAGCCACGCCACTACAAAGCCCAGGGTCAAACCGATCACGATCGAGCCCAGGCGCAGGAACGGGTTGTTGAAGCGGTTGAGCACCACGATGGTCAGCAGCACCAAGGCCGCCAGGCCCATGTTGCCTGCGGCGCCCAGGTCGCTGGCGCCATAGCCGCCAGCCATGTCGGTGACCGCCACCTTGATCAGCGACAAGCCCATCAAGGTGATGATGGTGCCGGTCACCACCGGGGTGATCAGTTTGCGCAGTTTGCCGATGAACTGGCTGAGCACCACTTCGATAAACGCCGCGAAAAAGCAGATGCCAAAGATCGTCGAGAGAATCTCATCGGTGCCGCCGCCCCGGGCTTTGACCATAAACCCGGCGCTCAAAATCACACTGATAAAGGAAAAGCTGGTGCCTTGCAGGCACAACAGCCCCGAACCCACCGGCCCGAAGGTGCGCGCCTGCACAAAGGTGCCAAGCCCCGAGACGAACAGCGCCATGCTCACCAGGTACGGCACTTCGCTTTCCAGCCCCAGTACGCCGCCGACGATCAGGGTGGGCGTGATGATGCCGACAAAACTCGCCAACACATGCTGCAACGCGGCAAAAATCGCGGCGGTGAAGTGCGGGCGGTCTTCCAGGCCGTACATGAGGTCGGATTTATAGCGCGGGCGGGGGGCTTGAGCGTCAGACAAAATGATGGCTCGGGTCAGAAAATGGAGGCGCAGGATGCCAGAAAGTGCCAGGCGCCTGAAGTGTAAAAAAATATTTATAAAGACCCTGCGCTAAAGCCGTGCCCCAGCCGATATCAAGCATAGGCCCACACTACAACGACAACAGTGGTGACCAAGGTCTGGGCAGCGCGTTGACGCTGACGGATCGTTTCGCGGCAAGGACGCTCGCAAACACTACTTCTGAGAGCAGCCCTATGTCCCTCCGTCACCTGAATATTGCCCCTCGCGCGTTTATCGGTTTTGCCTTCATTGCGGTTCTGGTGGTGCTGTTGGGCGTGTTTGCGGTCAACCGTATGACGCAAATGCGCCAATCCTCCCAGGACATGAGCGCCAACCAACTGCCCAGCATGACCCACCTGGGCACCATCACCGAAAACGTGCTGCGCATGCGCATCCTGTCGTTTCGCGTGCTGGTCAATCGCGAACCTGCCGCCCTGCAGGAAGCCGAGACCCGCATTGGCGTGCTGGCTGACAAGGTCAAGACCGCCCAGGCCAAGTACGCCACGCTGCCTGCCGGCCCGGAGGAGGCTGCGCTGTACAAGGCCTTTGGCGTCACCTTGGACAACTACCTCAAAGCCCAGGCCGAGATGGTGGCATTGTCCAAACAAGGCAAGGTCGATGAGATGCGCGCCCTGATCAACAGCCGCATCAAGGACGGCACCGACCAGATGGGCGAGCAACTGAACAAGCTGATCGCCATCAATGCGGCCGATGCCAAGCAAGCCGACGCAGATGCCGGGCAAAGCTACGAGGGCGCGATCACCGGAGTGGTGGCGGTCTCCGTGGTGGCGGCATTGCTCACCGTGTTGCTGGCCTGGTTGCTGACCCGCAGCATCGTGACCCCGTTGCGCAAGGCCGTGGAAGTGGCTGAAACCATTGCCGCCGGCAACCTCAGCAAAACCATCGAGGACGATGGCAAGGACGAACCGGCGCGGTTGCTCAGTGCGCTGTCGACCATGCAAGCCAGCCTGCGCCAGACCATCCAGCACATCGCCGGTTCGGCCACGCAACTGGCTTCGGCGGCGGAAGAGTTGAGCGCGGTCACCGAGGAGGCGTCCCGTGGCCTGCAACAGCAGAACAATGAAATCGACCAGGCCGCCACGGCCGTCAATGAGATGACAGCGGCGGTGGAGGAAGTGGCGCGTAACGCGGTTTCCACCTCCGAGGCGTCCGGGCAGTCCAACCAGGCGGCGCGGGAAGGCCGTGATCGGGTGATGGAAACCGTCGGTGCGATCCAGACCATGACCCAGGACGTGCAGAACACCTCCGCGATGATCGAAGGCCTGGCCGCTCAGGGCCGTGATATTGGCAAGGTGCTGGATGTGATCCGCGCGATTGCCGAGCAAACTAACCTGCTGGCGCTTAACGCGGCGATTGAAGCCGCCCGTGCCGGCGAGGCCGGACGTGGCTTTGCCGTGGTCGCCGATGAAGTGCGCGCCCTGGCCCATCGCACCGCGCAGTCGACCCAGGAAATCGAGAAAATGGTCGCCGGCATTCAGAACGGCACCGGTGAGGCGGTGCAGTCCATGCAACAAAGCAACCAGCGCAGCCAGACCACCCTGGAAATGGCACGCGCGGCCGGCGCTTCACTGGAGCAGATCACGGCGTCCATCAGCCTGATCAACGAACGCAACCTGGTGATTGCCAGCGCTTCGGAAGAACAGGCTCAGGTCTCCCGCGAGGTGGACCGCAACCTGGTCAACATCCGCGACCTGGCAACCCAGTCGGCGGCGGGCGCCAACCAGACCAGCGCGGCCAGCCATGAGCTGTCGAGGTTGGCGGTGGATTTGAATGGGATGGTGGCAAGGTTCGTCGTCTAGCAGCCGCCACAAAACCCTGTGGGAGCTGGCTTGCCTGCGATAGCAATCTAACAGTCAGCACATCATGGTTTGGCTTACCGCTATCGCAGGCAAGCCAGCTCCCACCTTTGCTCTTGTGCTGTGTCAGTGCCTCCATGCCCCTGGATTCACCAAGTTTACCGGCTTTTCGCCAGCCAGTGCCGCCAACAGATTATCCACCGCACACTTGGCCATCGCCTCCCGCGTCTCATGGGTGGCCGAGCCGATATGCGGCGTGGCTACCACATTGTTCAACCGCAACAACGGCGACGCGTGATCCAGCGGCTCCTTCTCAAATACATCCAACCCCGCCGCGCGGATAGTGCGTTGCTGCAACGCTTCCACCAGTGCTGCCTCATCCACCACCTTGCCTCGGGAGATATTGATAAAGATCGTCTCTGGCCCCATCAGCGCAAACTCCTCGGCGCCAATCAACTTCTCGGTCTCAGCGGTCAACGGCAACGTCAGGCAGACAAAATCCGCCTCTTTGAGCAAATCCTTGAGGCTTCGGTACTGCGCGCCAAAGCGCGCCTCCACCGCCGGCTTGGGTGAGTGGCTGTGATAGATGACCGGCATGCCGAAGCCAAAATGGCCGCGCTGGGCCAGGGCTTCGCCGATGCGGCCCATGCCGATGATGCCCAGGGTCTTGCCATGTACATCACTGCCAAAATGCGCCGGGCCGATGTTTTTGTTCCATTGCCCGGCGCGCACCATGTCGGCCAGTTCCACCACGCGCCGGGCTGTCGCCAGGATCAGCGCAAAACCGGTGTCGGCGGTGGTTTCGGTGAGCACATCCGGGGTGTTGCTGAGCAGGATGCCGCGTTGGGTCAGGTAATCGATGTCGTAGTTGTCGACGCCCACCGAGACGCTGGCTACTGCTTCCAGCTTGGGTGCCAGGTCGAGCAACTGGGCATCCAGGCGCAGGCTTGCACCCAACAGGCCATGGGCGGTGGGCAGTGCATCGCGCAGTTTGGCCAGGCCGGTCTCATCCAGTGCATCAATCAGCGTGACCTCGGCCTGCTCATGCAGGCGAGCCATCAGCGGCGCGGAGAGTTTCTTGTACAACACAACGGACTTTTTCATGAGGTCTTTACCTTCAACTCCAGGGTTGGCGCCGGCGCGCGATCACTGGCGCCGGGCTTGAGGAAAATCGTCAGCACCACCGAAAGCAGCAGCGCGCCGCTCATCAGCAGGTACGAAGCGCCGGGCGAGCCGGTGCTGCTGTTGAGGTAACCCACCAGGTACGAGCCACCGAACGAGCCCAGGGCGCCCATGCTGTTGATCAGTGCCATGGCGCCACCGGCGACGTTGGCCGGCAGGATTTCCGGGACAATGGCGAAAAACGGACCATAGGGTGCATACATGCACGCCCCGGCGATCACCAGCAGGGTGTAGGACCACCAGAAGTGTTCGGCGCCCAACACGTAGGACGCGTAGAAGGCAATCGACGCAATCAGCAGGGGCGGCCAGACAAAACGTTTACGTTTTTGCAGCTTGTCTGAACCCCAGGACACCACGAGCATGCCAATCACCGCTGCCAGGTAGGGCAGGGCCGAGAGCCAGCCGGCTTCGACCATGTCCATCTGCAAGCCGGCCTTGAGGATCGATGGCAACCACAGCACGAAGCCGTACACGCCAATGCTCCAGCAAAAAAACTGCAGGGCGAGAATGATCACCTTGGGCGAACGGAACGCCTCGGCGTAGTTCTTCACGGCCTTGATTCCCACCTGCTCGGCGGCGAGGGCGGTTTCCAGGCTGCGCTTTTCGGCGTCGCTCAGCCACTTGGCATCCTTGGGGCGCTCATCGGCCAGCTTCCACCAGATAAACGCCCACAACACCGCCGGCAGGCCCTCGATGATGAACATCCAGCGCCAGCTGAAATGCTGCACCAGGTAGCCCGACACCACCGACATCCACAGCATGGTCACCGGGTTGCCGAGGATCAGGAAGGTGTTGGCCCGCGAGCGTTCGGCACGGGTGAACCAGTGGCACAGGTACACCAGCATGGCCGGCATCACGGCGGCCTCGACCACCCCGAGCATGAAGCGGATGACGATCAGCATGTAGGCGTTGGACACCACGCCGGTCAGCGTCGCCAAGCCGCCCCAGAGGATCAGGCTGACGAAGATCAGTTTCTTGACGCTGCGCTTTTGTGCGTAGATCGCCCCCGGCACCTGGAAGAAAAAGTAGCCAAGGAAAAACAGCGCGCCGAGCAGCGAAGACATGCCCGGCGTGATCATCAGGTCCTCGGCCATGCCGGACGCCGCGGCGAAGCCGTAGTTGGCGCGGTCCAGGTAGGCCAGGCTGTAGGTGATAAACACGATAGGCATGATGTACCACCAGCGACGGGTGGCGAGTTTCACGGTTTCCATGGGGTTGCTCCTGAGCTTGTTGTAGTTGTGGCAACAGGTAATGGGTCACGCAACGGATCGGGTGGGTAGTTCTGCGCGGCTGGGCAAACCTTCCATATCGCCGCGGCTCTGCACGGCGCGGCTGCCGATCCAGTTACCGCGCTGTACGGCCTCGGGGAAGCTTAAGTTTTCCAGCAGGGCGCTGATCATGCCCACGGCAAAGCCATCGCCGGCACCCACGGTATCCACCACCTTGGCCACCGGTATGGCGGCGACAAAACCCTGGTCCATATGGGTGCGGTAATAGGCGCCCTCGGCGCCGAGCTTGATCGCCACGGCTTCGGCGCCCTGGTCGAGATAGAACGCGGCGATGTCTTGCGGGTCGTCAAAACCAGTGAGCAGGCGACCCTCGCCCAAGCCCGGCAGGACCCAGTCGGCCAAAGCGGCCAGGGCATTGATTTCGCGGATCATCTGCGCCTGGCTGGCCCACAGGGACGGGCGCAGGTTCGGGTCGAACGACACGCTGCGCCCGGCCTTGCGCATTTGCGCCATCAGCTCGAACGACAGTGCGCGAGTGGCATCGGACAGCGCTGGCGGAATGCCGGTGGCGTGTAGATGGCGGGCTTGCAGCAGCGCTGGGTGGATGGCATCGATGGACAAGTGGCTGGCCGCCGAGCCTCGGCGAAAATACTCCACTTGAGGATCTGCGCCGGCTTCCTCACGGGACTTGAGTTGAAAGCCGGTGGGGTGCAGCGGGTCGACGGCCACATGGCGGCAATCGAGCCCCTCTTTGGTCAGGGTATCGACCACAAAACGCCCGAGGGAGTCGTTACCCACGCGGCTCAGCCAGGCCACGTTGAACCCCAGGCGCGACAGGCCGATGGCGACGTTGCTGTCGGCGCCGGCAATGCGTTTGTGAAACTGCCCGACCTGGGCCAGGTCGCCGGTCTGTTCGGCGACAAACATCGCCATGGTTTCGCCAAACGAGAGGATATCGATCTCAGACATGGGCGTTCTCCACATGGGGTTGGCCAAGGCGGGCAAGGGTCGTTACCTGTTGTGCGGTGACCTCGATCAGGTCATCGCCCTGCAACGGAAATTCCACCGCCCGAGTAATACCTTGAGTCATGTGTTTAAGCAGTTGTTCCCACAGATGCAGGTCGGTGGCGCCCGGCGGCAAGGCCACGAGCTTGCCGTCAGCGCGACGGGCCACGGCCTTGCAGTGCAGGTAATCCACATGCCGGCCCAGCAACCGCGCAGCAGTGAGCGCGGACTGGTCTTGCCACTGCCAGTTGCCGATGTCGAAGGTCATCTTCACCGGCAGGCCCAGGCGTTCGACTTCGGTGAAAAACCGTTGCATCGGTTCAATGCGCCCGCCGTGCAGGGTTTGGTCGTTTTCCACCAGCAGCTTGACCGGGTGGCGATTGAGCAGGGCGTGCAGGCTTTCCAGATCGTTGGTATCGGTGAAGTAACCGAGCGAGACCTTCAGCCAGCCCGAGCCAAAGGCCTGGGCGCGGTCCAGGGTAGCGGCCAGCTCGGCATTGGGCTGGGCACGGCCGGCGACCCACAGCTCCAAGGGCGAGGAAAATACGGATTCCAGGCCTTGTTCTGCAGCGGCCAGGGCCAGTTCGGCCGGTTGCTCGGTGGTGAGCAGTTCTTCACGCCATTCAATGCGCTGGGCACCGGCGGCGCTCAGCAGCGCGACAAAACTCAATTGACCCTGCTGGCGAACCAGGTCGGCGCCGTAGCTGGAAAGGCTGATGGAGACGGGGTATTTATGCATTGTTGTTTACCTCTGAAACCGGTTTCATTTTTATACGCAAAACAAAATGTGGGAGCGGGCTTGCTCGCGAAGGCGGTGTGTCAGTTAGCGCCAGAGTGGCTGATCTATCGCGTTCGCGAGCAAGCCCGCTCCCACAGGGGATTGTGTCGAGCCGCGAATAATCAGCTCGGGTAAAAAATCCAGGGTGCGCGTGGGGGCGGTATCGCCGCGCAGGCGCTTGAGCAAACAGTCAAAAGCGCTGGCGCCAATCGCTTGCGTCGGTTGGGCGAGGGCGGTAATCCCATTACCCACCAGCGGGTACCAGTCCAGGTCATCCAGGGCGATCAAGCCCACCTCGCCGAACAGGTCGCAGCCCAGCGCCTTGAGTGCACGGGTGCAGGCCAGTGCTGCCACGCCGTTGGCGCAGAACAGTGCCTTGGGGCCGGGTTTGGCGAGAAAGGCTTGCAGACGCTTTTCCAGTTCACCATCCAGTTCAACCACGGCACCTGTCAACGCCGGGTGTTTGGCAATCTCGGTGTTGAAACTCTCCAGACGCTCCAAACGTGAACTGGTGCCATCGGTGGCCTCGCTCACCAGCAGCACGTCGCGGTAACCCTGCTGCTCCAGGTGTTCCACCGCCATACGCACCGCCGCCGGGTTATCCAGGCCCACCAGGTCGCTGTGCAAGGGGGCGACCTTGCGGTCCACTAACACCAGGGGCATTTCCCGTTGCAGTTCCAGCAGTTGGTCGAGGTGATGGCCCAGGGTGTTCACGATCAGCCCTTCGATGTTGTACGAGCGCAGCGCCGCCAGGTGTTGCTGCTCTTGCTCGTCATCGCGGTCGGTGTTGCACACCACCAGGCTGTAGCCGTGCTGGCGGCACGCGGTTTCGACGCCGTGCATCACGGCAATGGAATAGGGGTTGCGGATATCGGCCACCAGCATGCCGATCAGGCGCGTGCGCCCTCGCTTGAGGCCACGGGCCATCTGGTTGGGGCGATAACCGAGTTCGTCGATGGCCTGTTCGATGCGCAGGGCGATGGCATCGGATAGCAGGGCGCGGTCATCACCGATGAAGCGCGACACGCTGGCCTTGGACACGCCCGCGCGCTCGGCGACGTCGAGCATGGTCACGCGGCTGCGCTGGGCGGCGGAAAATGGAGTCACGGCAAAGCCTTTCTTATTGGAATGAGTAACGGGATGAAACCGGTTTCAGAAAACACTAGCCCATCGTCTTCGTCAAGAGAATCTTGGTCGTGTGAAGCCACTGGTCAGCCGGGAGAGCCGACGAGCGGTGGTCCTACCTGTGAGTTTTGACAGTATCGGCTGGGCCAGAGGAGGTGTTCAATGGCCCCAACAGAACCTCTGGTATTGGCATGCTAAGAGCAGGGGGCGGTTTAGAAAATGCTTGAATGACGGGAGGTTTAAATGACTACTTCCACCGCTGGCCAGAGTGCCAATGGGCCTACGGGCTCAGGAGGCATCCTTGTGCTTGAGGCGCCAACAGTCGTCGACGCATTGCCAGATGGATTATTACCCGCTCGATTCAATTTCACTGATCTACGCATCTTGCTTGAGACACCTTGGGCGGTTTTGCCCGGCCCCGGAAGGTTTCAGTACGTGATTTTCGAATGGCATGTCCGAGGTGCCAGGTCCGTTGATACCCCACCCGTTGAGCTGCCTGGCCCACTGACGGATGCCGACTTCCCTCTGTCCATGACGATTCCTCAGGCTTTCCTGCTGAGCAGTGCCATCGTTGACCTGCGCTACCGGATTCATAACACCCGGCCAGATAGCCCGAGTGTCGATACCTCGTCGCCCGTGACGATTAGAATCGACCGCGACGCCCCAGGCGTGGGCAGTCTACTTGCGCCCGCCATTTTTCCGATCGATCCGATCACCCAACCCTATCTGGATGCTAACCCTTTGGTGCGCATGGAGGTCCCCGAGGGCTATCTGGGACGTGAAGTCGGGGACAAGGTGCTGATGTACTTTTCGGATATGAACATGCTGCCAACCGGCCTACCCACTCTGGTTTCGCCACCGCTGACCAGTGATAGCGGCCGCATTTTTGTGGACGTGCCCAATGACGTGTTCCGCGCCTACCCTGGCGCGCTATGGCTTTTCTGTTTTTATCGTTTGGAGGATCGCGCCGGTAATGTGAACCCGACCTTTTCATTGTTGGCGCGGGTCGGGTTGGCAACCGATCTTCCACCCATCCAGTTCACTCGGCCTGAATTTCCTCAGGCTTTGCTTCACCCAAACCGGTTTTTGACCTGCAGCACCCAACCGCCAATCTGGTACGGAGTCGAGGTGGCAATCCCGGCAGACCCGAACATCCAGCACGGGGATTTGATCACGCTGAGGTTCCAGGGGTATGGCCAATATCCGGACGTCGACCCAGATCCGAATGTTGTGGAAACCCTTGAGCATTACTGGGATGCAGTGGCGGATGCATCCGGCTACAACTTCTGGATTCGTGACGTCGAGCGCGTAATCCGGCCATTGAAAATAAATGCCGGTGGAGAAGCAAGCTACCTCGTTTCAAGAGCGGGCACGATTATTGGCCGTTCAGCTTCCAGGTTTGTGCAGTTCGATCGTGTGGTGCCTACATCGCCACCACCGCCCAACCCGGTTTACTGCTGGGAAGGCGGCAATGGTCCCGAGCCCTGAGCCAGGGTGCGAGTTTATTAGAGCATTTTGAACTGAACGTAGTTGGTCGAAGAATCATTCGGCTGAAGAGAGTGTGTCCCGGTTTCAGTCTCCTGGCCGTAACTCAAGTGACTGAACGAGCGTTTGCGGCCCGCCAGAGCGCGCGGTGCCTATTCTAAAGCAGCAAGGAGAGACTGAAATGAGTAGAAAACGTGGTTCGACTACGACACCAGCGCCTTTGGTTCTCAATGCACCCACGATTGACGAGGCGTTGGATGATGCCACTGGCCTTATCCCGGCGGTCGTCGCCCGTGTTGGCATTAACGTTCAGTTACGGACCGGGACAGCATCAAGGGGCACGGACTGGATGGGCATTGAAATCCGGGATATCACTGTGAGCCCGCCTACCTGGACCACCTTGGTGGCGCCTTATCAAATCAACCTGACGCCCGTTCCTCCGATAATCAGCAGGTTTATTCCCGCGCGGGTACCTGAATTTCCACATGGCTACTACGAGCTCAGGAATACTCAATACCGTAATCAGGCCGGCATACCAGGCCCCTCCCTTGACTCCTCCAACCCGGGTGCTTTTCGGGTTGATACCATTGCACCCTATGCCGTAGCGACTTCACGCGAGCAGCCGGTTGTTCCAGTCTTCGCAAATGTGCCGCCGGGCACGGTCATTAACGATGCCTTCCTGATCGATCAAGGCGGCCTGGAGATTGAGATCCCCTCGAATGACTTTGGTCCACAGACTGGGCGATTCGAAGCGGGGGATATGATTAACGTGTACTTCAGCCCGGTGATGGACCCGCGCCCCGAATATCTGGTGAGTGGCTCAGGTGTGCCTATGTTGCCATCCCCTGATGTAAGCACTTTTTTCCTGGCCAGGGACCAGATTGTCCTGAGCGGGCAATATTATATTTTCTACACCATCACTGACCGGGCAGGTAACGTCAGCCGTCCCTCGTTCAATGATTTTCGAACAGTCTCCTTGTTGGACGATCCCGCGGCCCTTGGCGCCGTTCCTGCCCTTGGCGCCGGCACCAAGTGCCGGCAGCACGGATGATCTTCTCGATATTCAGGATTATCGGCAGGGGATTGAAGCCCACGTTGAAGATTATCCTGACCACGCCACTGGCCTGGACAAGTTCGAGATGCAGTGGGAAGCACAGCCGTTTGGGCCGCAAACCGCTGAGCTGGTTGATTTTCCGGTGGTCTTCAGCAATATGAATGATGCGATCAAAGCCGCGTACACCGCGACGCTGGGGCCGCAGACGGTGACCCTGCGCTACCGTATCGACCGAAATGGCGTGTTTTTCCCTTCTCCTGATAAAACGGTACGTCTTGACCTGTCGGTGGAGGGGCCTGTGCTTCCAGGCACTCTTGAGCCCGGAGATGTAAACCCAGCGTTGAACCTGGCGCAGGTGTTTGGCGGGGGGCCCACCCCAGAGTTGAACACCCTGCGCATTGGCGACGCGGATCAACCTGTCACTATTGTGATCCCACTCTGGAGCATTGCAGCGCTGCCCCATGCGAATAACGAGTTTGTCCTGTTGTGGGGGGCTACGAAAGAGCGAGTCGGGCCTTTCCCCCTCAGCACGACAGTGCCCGGAGCTGACGCGACGTTCACCATACCCTGGGAGGTCGTTGCCCGTCACGGCAATGACCTGCAGCCTGTCAGCTATTTGGTCATTGGCCCCGGCACCACGAATGAAAACCCGTCGGGCGTTACCATGGTCGATGTGATTGATGCAGTGAGGGTCGTACTGCCGCCTGCTAAGTTCTTAAACCTTGACGCCAACAACGAGTGGAGTTGCCAATCGCTGCGAACCCTCGCGCCCGGAGCACCACCGACGCTTTATGCCGAGCTCTTCATTCCAGGCGATCCGAGGTTGGAGGTAGGCAATAGCGTGACGGTAACCGTTACGATCTCCAGTGAAGCCTTTGGCTTTCCACCGGGTCCATTCACGCAGACCTTTACCCACCCATCGTTGAGCCAAGGGGATAAGGACAATGGATTTGTCGTTGAAATCCCTTATCGTCCATTCCTGACCCAGTCAGTGCTTGGGCCTTGCGAGGTTACCTACTCGACGATTGTCAACACCGGGGCAACCGGTAACGGTGAATTGGCTTATGTGTACACTGTATTTTCCAATCCTGAGACATACTGTGATGGGGTAACTATCGTAAGACCTTGAACTCAATGATAAACGCTAAATACAAAAGGGAAGCACGGCTTCCCTTTTGTGTGTCTGACAGTTACGTATTGCTCCTTGTAGGAAAGACCTTCAGCTTTTTTATTAAGTATCTTTTTCCATCACTCTAAAATATCAACCGCTACATCCATCTAAGATAAATCCTACAGCCATGGGTATGTTCGCTGCGTAACCTCTGCGCCGCACCGGTAAGGCTTCATTCCGAGGGAACGAGCCAAACCGTTTCGAAGGCTCTAACCCAGAGGATGAACTCACATGCGACTGTTAACTGAATTCGAGCTCAAACCTTTGAGCAAGATGATGAAAGTTCCTACTATTACGTTTTTTATGTTTGCGGCTGTGCATTCCACCGCCCAGGCAGGCCACCTGATTGGTGAATCAAAAACCATTGAAAGCAACGAACTCAATAATGACTGGCAGTTGGATTTCAGGTCCGAACTGACCGTCAATGGTGCTCGGGCCCAACATATCCTGGTCAACGATTCGGCACTGATTGTCAATGCGGGCAGCCGCATCAATGACATCCGAGCCACCCAAGGCTCTTTAGTGAGCCTCGACGGCGCCACCGTTGATTCAAGCCACGCAGTGTTTGGTGCGGTGCGTCTGGATGACAGCGATGCGCTTATTAACGGCAGCAACATCACCAGCCATACCACCATGGGTCTGCAAGCGTTCCAGAGTCACGACTCTGACAAGGGTGGGGTAGCCGAAGTATTCAATAGCACCATCCGTGGTCACATCGGTGGCGCAGTGGCGACTGGCAACAGTGAGCTGCACTTTAACGACCACACGTTGGTCGAAGGTACCGGCGTCGATAGTTTTGGCGTGTTGCTCGATGGTGCAACGGCAACTGCCAGCCAAAGCAGGATTATCGGTGGCAAGAACGGCGTGGTGTTCACCAATGACCTCAACAGCGCGAATACGGGCAAGTTGGTATTGGATAACTCCAGCGTCGAAGGTCGCAGCGGTGCCGCCATTGCCGTCAATGGTTTTCCCGACGAGGCCATGGCCGTTGAGATCGATATACGCAACGGCTCGACCTTGGTCGGCGGTAACGGTTCATTGCTGGAAGTCAACGGCGGCGCCGTGGCGAGCATGAATGTCGATAACAGCGACCTACGTGGCAACGTTATCGTCGAGGACGGCAGCACGGCGCATTTGAGCTTGCAAAACCGTGCCGGGCTGACGGGGCAACTGCAGAATGTCACAAGCCTTGCCATCGGCGATCAGTCTTATTGGGCGTTGACTGGTAATAGCCAAGTGGGCGCCTTGAGCCTCGCCGGCGGTACAGTGAAGTTCGGTGATACCGATGCGTTCTACCAGTTGGACGTAGACAGCCTTGAGGGTAATGGCACCTTCGTCATGGGGACCGATTTCGCCCGTGGCATTACGGACTTCTTGAACGTTGAGGGCGAGGCCAAAGGCGACCACAAGCTGTTGCTCGCAGCCAGCGGTGCGGAACCGACCAACCCGCAAGATATCCGCGTCGTTCACACCGGCGGCGGTGATGCGCAGTTTTCCCTGGTGGGCGATGTAGTCGATGTCGGCGCTTATTCCTATGGCCTGAAAAAGGAAGGTACCGATTGGTTCCTCGACCCGAACAACCGTGTGATCAGCCCCGGTACCCGCTCGGTATTGGCGCTGTTCAACACCGCACCGACTGTGTGGTACGGCGAGGCGACTTCCCTGCGTTCGCGTATGGGCGAGCTGCGTTTCGAGCCTGGACAGGCTGGCGTGTGGATACGCGGTTATGGCAACAAGTACGAAGTGTCCGACAGCACCGGGATTGGCTACAGCCAGAACCAGCGGGGCTTTACCCTCGGTGCAGACACACCCTTGGCCGACAGCCAGTGGCTGGTGGGCGTAATGGCCGGTCACAGCACCTCTGACCTGAACCTCAAGCGCGGTACTTCGGGGAACGTGAAGAGTTACTACCTGGGTGCGTATGCGACCTGGCTGGACGAGGAGAGCGGCCTGTATTTCGATGCGGTGGCCAAGGTTAACCGCTTCCAGAATGAGTCCAAGGTGGGCCTGAGTGACGGCACCTCATCCAAGGGCAAGTACAACAATACCGGTGGCGGCCTGTCGGCTGAGTTCGGTCGTAACATCAAGCTGGACGACGGGTTCTTTATCGAGCCTTACGCGCAAATGTCTACGGTGGTGATCCAGGGTGCCAATTACAGCCTGGATAATGGCTTGGAGGCCAAGGGGGAGCGTACGCGCTCGATCATGGCCAAGGCCGGCGCGACCGTCGGGCGGGATATCCAGCTCGACTCCGGCAGCGTTGTGCAGCCTTACCTGCGCGCAGCGATGGTGCATGAGTTTGCCAACAACAATAAGGTCTCGGTGAACAACAATGTGTTCAACAACGACCTTTCCGGCTCGCGCGCCGAATTCGGGGCGGGTATGGCGGTGAAGCTCTCGCAGAACCTGCAGCTGCATGCCGACCTTGAGCACAGCAGCGGCGGCCGGGTTGAACAGCCTTGGGGCGCTAACGTAGGGGTGCGTTACACCTGGTAAAGACGTAACACACAACAACGCCCGTATCGAAAGATGCGGGCGTTTTTTTTGCGAAGATCATCAACTGGTCAGATCGAAGTCGACGTCCAGAACGTGCCCATGCCCGTTAACATCATGATCGGTTGTAGCATGCAGCGTACCTTTGATTTTAATGACGCCGGCCGCGAGTCCCCGAATGATCAAAGTACCCTCAATGGCGCTCACTGTATAATGATCCTGGGGTGACTTTACTGAATACCAGATCTTAACATTCGTGAACTCTTGTTTTTCCAGGTCGATCTCCTGGCCTACCCGAACGTTGTCGGGTATCTGAATGAATATTTCTTTTATGGTCACTGAGTTATCGGCGTGTCGGCCATTGATTCTATAGACAGCTTGTTCGAAGTCGTGCACCACGGTGGTGGTTTGAAATTCGACGGGGGATAAATCGACCTTCGCCTCGAAGAGGCCAGTCGCAACAATTCGTTTGGGACGTAATGCCTTTTGTTGCGCCAAGGTTAACGGTTGCGCTAGTACGGTCATGATCGCTTCTCCATCGCTGATGATTGTGCGAGTAAAAGAGGTAGATGGGGCTCTGCCAGGTTCATGTAACAGCAGTGCATCGACGCCGTAAACTGTCAAAACTAACAGTATACAAATCTTGCTGCGTGTGGCTCTCTGGCGCCCGGTTTGCTTGGGCGTACGATGTATTAAATGCTTCTTGACGGGCGTGTCTACTGTTAAGAATGACAGTCTGGAAATTTAACTCTGTTTAGATCCCCTACCGAAGAATCTCACATGATCGTACTTATCCAGGTTGAACTCATGAGCAACAACGCCATGCATTGATTGAAACGTCGCTGCGCATGGGGGGACGCCAGCCATCGATTGGAGCCTGCCCCCAAGACTGCCCAGGCGCTGAGGCAAGGCAGCGATATCAAAAAAAATATCAGTGACAAAGACATTACCCGTTTTTGCTGCTCTGCACCGTTGCCGGCAAATACGCTGACCACAGCGAGTGCCATCATCCAGGTCTTGGGGTTTATCAGTTGCAAGCACGCTGAGCCGAACAGGCCGAGTCGCCTGTGCGCAGACTGCTCCCCTATGACATGCGGCGGTGCGCTGAAGATCTGCCAGGCCAGGTAACTTAGCCAGGCCATGCCGACCCACTGCATCGCCGTTTGCACTCTGGGCATCTGCGCCAGCGACTGGCCCACACCGGAACCCACCAGCAGCACAATCCCCGACGCCCCCACACCAGCCCCCAGAATAATGGGCAATGCAGCCTTGAAGCCGTAACGGGCGCTGTTGCTCAGCACCAGGATATTGGTCGGGCCGGGGGTGATGGAGGCGACAAAGGCGAACAGCATGAAAGGCACGAACGTGGACAGCATGACGGGGGACTCCGGCGGGCTCATTTAGAGCGCCCATCTTCACAAGCCCGGGCGTTACCGGTCTGGAAGATTTGTGCAGCATTTGCGGTACGCGGCCGGTGTCAGCCCATAAGCCCGCATGAACCAGCGGCCCAAATGACTTTGGTCAGCGAACCCCAGGGCCATCGCCACGTCTGCCGGTTGATCGCCCTTGGCCAATAGATACCGCGCACGGGCCAGGCGCAGTTGCACCAGATACGCGTGGGGCGGCAGGCCGAAGGCACTCTTGAAGGCGCGGCTCAGGCGAAAGCGGTCGACGCCGCAGGCCAGGGCCAGCTCATCCATGCCGACGTCCTGATGCAGATGGGCGTGCAGGTATTCCCGGGCCTTGTGCGCCACCTGCGGCAAACGTGGGTCATCCCGGTAGCGCATGCGCCAATAGAGCTGGCCGGTGAGGCGTTCCAGCAAGTAGTCCAGCGCGCTCTGTCGCACGATCCGCAGCTCACCGTGGTGCAAACTCTCAAACGCCTGGCTGGTGGCCAGGGCCAGGCGCGGTTCGCTGGCCAAGGTGCGGGCGAAACTCAGCTGATGATGGGCGGGTGCTTCCTCGAAGACACTGGCGATCTCCCGTTCCAGCCACTGCGGGTCAAGGTAGAGCATGCGGTAAGTGAAACCGTCGACCGTCGGGGCATTGCCGTCGTGGAGCTCCCCTGGCTCCAGCAGGAATACCTGCCCCGGCACGCTGTCATGGCGCATGCGCCGGCAGTTGAATTGCTGCACGCCTTGTTCGGTGACGCCCACCAGGTAGCTGTCGTGCCAATGGGGGTCATACGCATGGCCTTCGAAATGCGCGCGCAGGGTCTCGATACCGGTGTCGGCGTCCTGGGACAAGTCGATCCAATTGTGCGCAGGCATACAACACCGAGGCGGAAAGTGAAGGGCTATTAGCGGCGACACCGGGGTGGGCGTCTAGAAGGTTTGTGCAGTCTAGCCAAACAACCCGGCGGCGATGTTGATCGAAAAGCCCAGAATAGCGGTGTTGAACAAAAAACCGATCAACGACTGCCCCAGCACCACCTTGCGCAGGCCACGGGTGGCGACGCCCACATCCGAGGTTTGTACCGCTACGCCGATGGTGAAGGAAAAGTACAGGAAGTCCCAATAGTTGGGCGTGAGCAAGCCTTCGGCAAAACGTAGGGCGGGCTCCTTGCCTGGCCAAGTGTAATAGAGCCTGGCGTAGTGCACACTGAAAATCACCCCGATCAATAGCCACGAGCCGATTACCGTCAGCCCGGTAAAACCGTAGTGCAGCAGGCGCTCGGAAGCAGCCAGGTCCTTACTGCCGACCAGTTCGTAGGTGATGGTCGCCAGGCTGGCGATGGCGGCAATGCACACCATGAACAGCACCAGGCCTGCGTTCTCGTCTTCGATTTCGGCGATGCGCTTGACGTCTTCGGCCTTGGCGCGAATGGTCAACCACAGCATCAGTATCAGGTAGGTCCAGACCCCGGCGTTCCAGCCGATCAGGATTTTGCTGGCAAGGGTGTCGGCCGGCACCAGGAGGCCGACGGCAAGGCCCAATACGGCGGCGGATGAGAGGCGAGGGTGGGTGCGGGCGAGGAAGGGCATGGCGGCTCACAGATAACTATGTGTGAGCACCATAGCTTATTCGGATGTACCTGATCATGAATGCAATCAATAACCCTGTGGGAGCTGGCCTGCGATAGCGTTGGTTCAGGCAACACTTATGTCGCCTGTGCCGCCTTCATCGCAGGCAAGCCAGCTCCCATATTTGGCAGCGGCGTTGATCAGTTTGGTTTATGGCGCTTGCGCACCAGCTTCATCACCACCACGAAGAACACCGGCACAAACACCACCGCCAATGTCGCCGTGATCATCCCGCCAATCACACCGGTACCAATTGCCTGCTGGCTGGCCGAACTGGCCCCGGTGGCAATTGCCAGTGGCACTACGCCGAGGATAAACGCCAGGGACGTCATGATGATCGGCCGCAATCGCAACCGCGCCGCCTTCAAGGTGGCGTCGATCAAGTCCTCGCCCTGGTCATACAGGTCCTTGGCAAACTCGATGATCAGGATCGCGTTCTTCGCCGACAGGCCGATGATGGTGATCAAGCCGACCTTGAAGAACACGTCGTTGGGCATCCCGCGTAGCGACACGGCCAACACCGCGCCCAGCACCCCAAGCGGCACCACCAGCAACACCGAGGTAGGGATCGACCAGCTTTCATACAGTGCGGCCAGGCACAGGAACACGATCAGCAACGACAGGCCCAACAGCAACGGTGCCTGGGAGCCGGACAAGCGCTCTTGCAACGACAAGCCCGTCCATTCCTGGCCCAGCCCGGCAGGCAACTGGCTGACCAGGCGCTGGATTTCGTTCATGGCCTCGCCGGTGCTGTGCCCCGGCGCGGCTTCGCCGCTGATGGCGATGGCCGGGTAACCGTTGTAACGGGTCAACTGCGTTGGGCCCTGGGTCCACTTGGCTTCGACAAAGGCTGACAGCGGCACCATCTTCCCGGCGTTGTTGCGCACGTGGATTTTCATCAGGTCGGCCACCTGGCTGCGCTGGTCGCCTTCGGCCTGCACCACCACGCGCTGCATACGGCCTTGGTTGGGGAAGTCGTTGATATACGCCGAGCCGATCGCCGACGACAGCACGTTGCCCACATCGGCAAACGACACACCTAGGGCGTTGGCCTGCTTGCGGTCCACTTCCAGCTGCACTTGCGGGGCTTCGGCCAGGGCGCTTTCGCGCACGTTAGCCAGGATCGGGCTTTTCGCTGCAGCGTCCAGCAATTCGGTACGCGCGGCCATCAAACCTGCATGGCCGACGCCACCACGGTCCTGCAAGCGGAACTCAAAACCACTGGATGTGCCCAGGCCATCTACCGGTGGCGGCAGAACCGCGTAGGCGATCGCGTCCTTGAGTTCGCTGAAGGCCATGTTGGCGCGATCGGCAATTGAGGAAGCGGAGTCATCGCTGCCACGTTCCGACCAGTCCTTGAGCGTGGTAAACGCCAGGGCCGCGTTCTGCCCGGAACCGGAAAAGCTGAAACCCATGATCATGGTGGTATCACCCACCCCAGGTTCCTCGGCGTTGTGCGCCTCGATCTGTTCGGCCACCTGCACCGTACGGTTCTTGCTGGCGCCCGGTGGCAACTGGATATCAGTGATGGTGTAGCCCTGGTCTTCCACCGGCAGGAACGAGGAGGGCAGGCGGCTGAACAACAGCCCCATGCCCACCAGCAAGACCAGGTAGATCAGCAGGTAGCGACCGCTGCGCTTGAGGGCATAGGCCACCCAGCCTTCGTAGCGATTGGTGAGTTGTTCAAAGCGTTGGTTGAACCAGCCGAAGAAACCACCCTTGGCATGGTGTTCGCCCTTGGCAATCGGCTTGAGCAACGTGCCGCACAGCGCCGGCGTCAAGGTCAGGGCCAGGAACGCCGAGAACAGAATCGAGGTGGCCATCGACAGCGAGAACTGCTGGTAGATCACGCCCACCGAACCCGGCATGAAGGCCATCGGCAGGAACACCGCCACCAGCACCAGGGTGATACCGATGATGGCTCCGGTGATCTGGCCCATGGCTTTCTTCGTCGCCTCCTTGGGCGACAAGCCCTCGGTGGCCATGATGCGCTCGACGTTTTCCACCACCACGATGGCATCGTCCACCAGGATACCGATGGCCAATACCATGCCGAACATCGTCAATACGTTGATCGAGAAGCCCAGCAGCAACATGGTGGCGAAGGTGCCCATCAGCGCGATCGGCACCACCAGCGTGGGAATCAAGGTGTAGCGCACGTTCTGCAGGAACAGGAACATCACCGCGAACACTAGCGCCATCGCCTCCAGCAAGGTGTAGACCACCTTGGTGATCGAGACTTTGACAAAGGGCGAGGTGTCGTAGGGAATCTTGTATTCCACATTCGCAGGGAAGTAGCGCGACAACTCGTCCATTTTCGCCCGCACCAGCGTTGCGGTACTCAAGGCATTAGCGCCGGGCGACAGTTGCACGCTGACGGCAGTAGACGGCTTGCCGTTCAGGCGCGTGGAGAACTGGTATTCCTGGCTGCCGACTTCCACCCGTGCCACGTCGCCGATGCGCACGGTGGAGCCGTCGGGGTTGGCCTTGAGCACGATGTCGGCGAACTCCGCCGGGGTCGAAAGTTGTCCCTTGACCAGCACTGCCGCGGTGATCTCCTGGGTGTGGGTGCCCGGCAAGTCACCGATGCTGCCCGCTGAGACCTGGGCGTTCTGGGCGCTGATCGCGGCGTTGACGTCGGCCGGCGTGAGGTTGAAACCGATCAGTTTCTGCGGGTCGATCCAGATACGCATGGCGCGTTCGGCGCCATACAACTGGGCCTTGCCGACCCCGTCCAGGCGCTTGAGCTCGTTCATCACGTTGCGCGCCAGGTAATCACTGAGCGCCACGTCGTCGAGCTTGCCGTCGTTGGAGGTCAATGTGACCAGCAGCAGGAAGCCGGCGGAGACTTTTTCCACCTGCAAGCCTTGCTGAGTCACGGCCTGCGGCAGGCGCGGCTCGACGACCTTGAGGCGGTTCTGCACATCCACCTGGGCCATTTCCGGGTCGGTGCCCGGCTGGAACGTGGCGGTAATGGTCGCCGAGCCCAGGCTGCTCTGGGATTCGAAATACAGCAGGTGATCGGCGCCGTTGAGCTCCTGCTCGATCAGGCTGACCACGCTCTCATCCAGGGTCTGGGCCGAGGCGCCGGGGTACACCGCGTAGATTTCCACCTTGGGTGGCGCGACGTTGGGGTACTGCGCCACCGGCAATTGCGGGATCGCCAGGAAGCCCGCCAGCAGGATAAACAGGGCCACCACCCAGGCGAAGATCGGGCGGTCAATAAAGAACTGCGGCATGACGGGTTATTCCTTTACGAGCGGGCTGTCGTCCACTTCAACTTTTTCACCGGGGCGTGCGTGTTGCACGCCCTCGACGATGATGCGGTCACCGGGCTTGAGGCCACTGGTGACGATCCAGCGGTTGTCGATCACCGCACCCAACTCCACCGGCTGCTGGCTGACGGTTTGCTCGGCGTCCAGCAGCAACACCATTGGGATACCGGCGCTGTCACGGGTGATGGCGCGTTGCGGCACGCTGAGGCCTTGTTTGTCCACGGCCTGTTCCACGCGCACCCGCACAAAGCTGCCGGGCAACAAGTCGAGGTCCGGGTTGGGGAACTCGCTGCGCAGGATGATCTGCCCGGTGCCAGGATCGACGCTGATTTCGGCGAAGAGCAATTTACCCGGCAACGGGTACAGGCTGCCGTCGTCCTGGATCAAGGTAGCCTTGGCCTGGTCCTGGCCGACCTGCTTCAAGCTGCCGGCACGAAAGGCGCGGCGCAGGTCGTTCAGCTCACGGGTGGACTGAGTGAGGTCGGCGTGGATCGGGTCCAGTTGCTGGATGATTGCCAGCGGTGTGGCCTCGTTCTGGCCGACCAGCGCGCCTTCGGTCACCATGGCGCGGCCGATGCGCCCGGAAATCGGTGCGGTCACGGTGGCATAGCCCAGGTTCAGCCTGGCACGCTCGACGGCGGCCTTGTTGGCGGCCACTTCGGCGTTGGTCTGGCGCAGGGCGGCGCGGGCGTTGTCGTACTCCTGGCCGCTGATGGCGTTGCCTTCGACCAATTGGCTGTAGCGCTGTTCTTGCAGGCGCGCCTGGAATGCATTGGCCTCGGCCTTGCTCAGGTTGGCCTGGGCACTGTCCAGGTCGGCCTTGAACGGCGCCGGGTCAATACGGAACAACACGTCGCCTTGCTTGACGTCGTGGCCTTCGTTGAACACCCGCTGCATGACCACCCCGGCGACCCGGGCGCGTACTTCGGCGATACGCGGTGCGGCGATGCGCCCGCTCAGTTCGCTGGTAATAGAGAGGGGCTTGGCCTGCAGGGTTTCGATCCGCACTTTGGCCAGGGGCATTTGTGGCGCCTCGTCTGCCGACTGACCACACGCGCTCAGCGCCAGTGTGAGGGCCAACAGGCAAAACGGCGCAAATAGATTCTTCGACATGCTCTTATCCCAATATTGACTGGCGCATCCTAGGGGCACCTGCGCCGTGGTGCTGTGAAGCTGTGTAGCGGGTCTGTGAAGAAGTGTAAGGTACGGCGCACGTGGCGTCGGGGGCGTATATCCTTGCACAATCCTGCAACACACCAACAAACAGCATTATTTGGAAACACCATGCCCAACATCCTCCTGGTGGAAGACGACGCCGCACTCTCCGAGCTGATTGCCAGCTACCTGGAACGCAATGGCTACCACGTCAGCGTGCTCAGCCGTGGCGATCATGTACGCGAACGTGCACGTCTCAACCCGCCGGACCTGGTGATCCTCGACCTGATGCTGCCGGGCCTCGACGGCCTGCAGGTGTGCCGCTTGCTGCGCGCCGATTCGGCGGGCCTGCCGATCCTGATGCTGACCGCCCGTGATGACAGCCACGATCAGGTGCTGGGCCTGGAAATGGGTGCCGACGACTACGTGACCAAACCCTGCGAGCCGCGCGTATTGCTGGCCCGGGTGCGCACGCTGCTACGTCGCAGCAGCCTGTCCGAACCCCAGGTGGCCAGCGACCAGATCGTCATGGGCAACCTGTGCATCGACTTGTCCGAGCGCACCGTGACCTGGCGCGAACAGGCGGTGGAGCTGTCCAGCGGGGAATACAACTTGCTGGTGGTGCTGGCCCGGCATGCCGGCGAAGTGCTCAGCCGCGATCAGATCCTGCAACGCCTGCGCGGTATCGAGTTCAACGGCACCGATCGTTCGGTGGACGTGGCCATCTCCAAGCTGCGGCGCAAGTTCGACGACCATGCGGGCGAGGCGCGCAAGATCAAGACGGTGTGGGGCAAGGGGTATCTGTTCAGCCGTTCCGAGTGGGAATGCTGAACCATGTTTCGCGTACTGCTGCGCCTCTACCTGATCACCATCGTCACCTACAGTGCGGCGATTTACCTGATTCCCAAGCTGGTGATCCAGCTGTTCGAACACCGCTACCTGGACTACAACATCGAACAGTCCCGTGGCCTGCAAAAGCTCATGGTCAAACAGTACCAGCGGGCACCGGTGGAGCGTTGGTCCCAGGTCACCGACCAATTGAGCCGCGATTTTGCACCGTTGAGGGTGCAACTGTTACTGCGCCAGGACGCCCGCTATACCCCTGAGGAAGAACAGTTACTGGAGCAAGGCAAACCGGTGATCCGCCTGGGCGAGTGGGGCTGGATGGAGGAAATCAGTTCGCCGATCAACCAGCAGTTCGCGGTCAAGCTGACCGTGCCGCCAGACCCGTTGGACATGAACCTGCTGTACTGGTCGATGAACGTGCTGGTCGGCGCCGCCTTGCTGGCGTGCCTGCTGGTGTGGCTGCGGCCGCACTGGCGTGACCTGGAGCGTTTGAAAAGTACCGCCGCGTTATTGGGCAAGGGCCATCTGGAGGCGCGCACGGGCCTTGCACCCAGCTCCAGCATCGGCGGCCTGGCGGCGGTGTTCGACACCATGGCCGACGATATCGAGCATCTCTTGAACCAGCAGCGCGACTTGCTCAATGCGGTCTCCCATGAGCTGCGCACGCCGCTCACCCGTCTGGATTTCGGGCTGGCCCTGGCGCTTTCCGAAGACTTGCCCCCGGCCAGCCGCGAGCGCCTGCAAAGCCTGGTGGCGCATATTCGTGAGTTGGATGAATTGGTGCTGGAATTGCTGTCTTACAGCCGCCTGCAAAACCCGGCGCAATCGCCCGAGCGGGTAGAGGTGGCGCTCGACGAGTTTATCGACAGCGTGTTGGGCAGCGTCGACGATGAGCTGGAAAACCCCGAGATCGTCATCGATGTGGCGCTTGATTGTGCTGTTGAGCGCTTCAGCCTCGACCCGCGTCTGACTGCCCGAGCCTTGCAGAACCTGCTGCGCAATGCGACGCGCTACTGCGACAGGCGCATCCAGGTGGGCGTGCGCGTACGCCCCAAAGGCTGTGAAATCTGGGTAGACGACGATGGCATCGGCATACCGGCGGACCAGCGCGAGCGCATCTTCGAGCCGTTCTACCGCCTGGACCGTAGCCGCGACCGCGCAACCGGTGGCTTTGGCCTGGGCCTGGCGATCAGCCGGCGCGCCCTGGAGGCCCAGGGCGGCACCTTGACGGCCTTGGCGTCTCCCTTGGGCGGGGCGCGGTTTCGTGTGTGGCTGCCTAACGTCGCTTGATCAAAGCACCCTTTGGATGCACCCCTTTGCAAAAAGAGTGAAGTTTTCCAAAAAAGCATAAACTCAGATCGCATCGGTATAAGTGGTTATAAGAAAAATCGCTATCCTGCGGCCAGAAATTTATAAGGCCTTGGGTAGCTGGAATGGATGTAGGTAATATTGGTTTCGTGGTTGCCGGCCTGATCGTGGGTTTTATCGTGGGCATGACGGGGGTGGGCGGCGGTTCGCTGATGACCCCTATCCTGCTGTGGTTTGGCATCAACCCAGCCACTGCGGTGGGCACCGACCTGCTGTACGCTGCCATTACCAAGTCCGGTGGCGTGCTGGTACACAGCAAGAACAAGAACATCGACTGGGCCATCACCGGCTGGCTCACCCTGGGCAGCGTGCCGGCGGTGTTGCTGACGTTATGGTTCCTGGCGAGCCTGCACACCGACCCCAGCGCCATGAACGCGGTGATCAAGCAGGCCCTTGGCGTGGTATTGCTGCTGACGGCCCTGGCGATCCTGTTCAAGAAAAGCCTGTTGGCCTTTGCCCAGCGTCATGCTGGCGACTCCTATCATCTGCGCCCGCGTAACCTCAACGCGCTGACGGTGGTGACCGGGGCGATCCTTGGCACCATGGTGGCCCTGACCTCAATCGGCGCCGGGGCCCTCGGCACGGTGGCGCTGTTTATCCTGTACCCGTTCCTGGCCACGCGGCGCCTGGTTGGCACCGAGATCGCCCATGCCGTGCCCCTGACATTGGTGGCGGGCCTGGGCCATGCCAGCATGGGGAATATGGACTGGCATTTGCTGGGCTTTTTGCTGATGGGGTCGTTGCCGGGGATCTACGTGGGCAGCCATATGACCGGCAAGATTCCCGACGGGGTACTGCGGCCGTGCCTGGCGGTGATGTTGATGATGGTGGGGTACAAGTTGGCGTTCTGAGTGAGTGGCCTGACACCCCACGATCCAAATGTGGGAGCTGGCTTGCCTGCGATGACGGCCTGCCAGCCAACGCCTATCTACCTGACACCCCGCGATCCAAC